>NZ_POUC01000021.1 GCF_002891435.1 Streptomyces cahuitamycinicus | reverse complement strand
GTCGCCACCCGCCCCCTCCGGATGCCGGACCCGCATCGCGACGACGACTCGGCCGTCTGGCCCGGCCCGCCGACCCACTGATCGGTCCAAACTCCGTCTCACCCGACGGACGACGTTTCGCCCACGTTTCTGGAAACGGCTACGCTCCCCTGCGTGGCTGAGATCCAGATTCCTGCTGACATCAAGCCCGCCGACGGACGTTTCGGCGCGGGTCCCTCCAAGGTGCGGACGGAGGCGCTGGACGCCCTCGCCGCGACCGGCACCTCTCTCATGGGCACCTCCCACCGCCAGGCTCCCGTCAAGAACCTGGTCGGCAAGGTACGCGAAGGCATCAGCGAGCTGTTCCAGCTCCCCGACGGCTACGAGGTGATCCTCGGCAACGGCGGCTCCACCGCGTTCTGGGACGTCGCGACGCACGGCCTGATCGAGAACAAGTCGCAGCACCTCAGCTTCGGCGAGTTCTCCTCCAAGTTCGCCAAGGCCGCGAAGCTCGCGCCCTGGCTGGCCGAGCCGGACGTCATCTCCGCCGACCCGGGCACGCACCCCGACGCTGTCGCCGAGGCGGGCGTGGACGTCTACGCGTTCACCCACAACGAGACCTCGACCGGTGTCGCCATGCCGATCAAGCGGGTGGCGGGCGCCGACGAGGGCTCCCTGGTCCTGGTGGACGCCACCTCCGGCGCGGGCGGCCTCCCCGTCGACATCGCCGAGACGGACGTCTACTACTTCGCCCCCCAGAAGTCCTTCGCCTCCGACGGCGGCCTGTGGATCGGCGTCTTCTCCCCGGCCGCGATCGAGCGCGCCGAGCGGATCCACGCCTCCGGCCGCCACGTCCCGGAGTTCTTCTCGCTGCCGACGGCGATCGACAACTCCCGCAAGAACCAGACGTACAACACCCCGGCCCTGGCCACCCTCTTCCTGCTGAACCAGCAGCTGGAGTGGATCAACGGCCAGGGCGGCCTGGACTGGTCGGTCCGGCGCACCGCCACCTCCGCCCGCACGCTGTACGGCTGGGCCGAGGACATCAAGTACGCCAACCCGTTCGTCACCGACCCGGCCAAGCGCTCGCAGGTCATCGGCACGATCGACTTCACGGACGAGGTCGACGCCGCCGCCGTCGCCAAGGTGCTGCGCGCCAACGGCATCGTCGACACCGAGCCCTACCGCAAGCTCGGCCGCAACCAGCTGCGCGTCGCGATGTTCCCGGCGATCGACCCGGCGGACGTCGAGGCGCTCACCAAGTGCGTCGACTACGTGATCGAGAAGCTCTGACCTTCCCGCGCGGGTGAGTGTCGAGGGCGTCCCGCTCGTGCGGGGCGCCCTCTCCCGTGGTCAGGCCGGCCCCGGGCCGCGGGCGGCCGGCGTCGAACGCGCCACCCGGAACCCCACGTCGTCGATCCGGAACGTCGGATGGCTGCGGCGGCGCACCGAGGCGCGGCAGCTCCAGTGCTCGTCGGACCAGCCACCGCCGCGCAGCACCCGGTACGTGCCGTAGACCTCGGCGTCGTAGAGGTCCCAGCACCAGTCCCAGGTGTTGCCCAGCATGTCGTACAGGCCCCAGGCGTTGGGCTGCTTGCCGCCCACGGGGTGGATGCGGTCGCCGGAGTTGCCGCGGTACCAGGCGATCTCGTCGAGCGGGCCGTAGCGGGGGCCGGTGCTGCCGGCCCGGCACGCGTGTTCCCATTCGGCCTCGGTCGGCAGCCGGTATCCGTCGGCGGTGGTGTCCCGGTCGGCGGCCCCGCCGCCGGGCCGCACCTCGTACGCCGGGGTCAGGCCCTCGCGCCGGGACAGGGCGTTGCAAAACCGGACCGCGTCCCACCAGGACACGCCCTCGACGGGCAGCAGCTCACCGCGGGCCGTGCCCGGACGCTCGCCGGTGACCTCGGCGTACCAGGCCTGGGTGACCGGGAACGCCGACAAACGGAACGCCTCGACCTCGACCGCCCAACGGCGCTCGGTCCGCCGGTCGGACAGCGTCACGGGCCCCGCCGGGACGGCCACCATGTCGTTCAGCAAGTCGCCCCCAGCGTGTGTCGAAATGCCCCGAGTAGCCGCCGGTCGCTCCAAGTCGCGGGCGGGGCAGGGACGTTGTCAACGTATCAAGTGGACAACCTGTGGAGAGCCTGTCATGATCCTTTGGCTCTGGGCCGGGGGTCTGGGGCCGCAGTACAGGTGAAGTCCTGGAGGAACGATCCTCCGGGGGAGGGACGGAACGGAATGAAGAGTCGAATAGCAGGCAGAGCTGGGCGCCTCGCCGCCACGGTGGCCGGCGCCGCTCTCGCCATCGGGCTGAGCTTCGGCAGCGCTCCGGCGTTCGCCTACATCGAAGCCTGGCAGGGCGACGACAACGCCAAGGGCTTCGAAAGTGATCGCCGTCTCAAGGCCTGTGACATGGAGGCCGACACGAACGCGGTGGAGGGCGAGTACTTCCGCGTCTACGACAACAGTTCGAGTCACCTCTGGGACAAGAACGGCGCCGGCCCGGACAACTGCGTGAAGAGCGGCGCGGGTGCGGTCCTCAACAAGGTCCGAGTCTGTGAGCAGCAGTTCGCCAAGCCGGATGCCTGCGGCTCCTGGGCATACCGGATCTGAGGCCGTCTGCTGTGCGCCCGTCGCCGTCGAGGCGACGGGCGCGTTCTCGTGTTCAACCACTGCCTTCCTCGCAAGGGACCCCTGGTGCGCAATCCCGTCCTCCACCTGCGTGACGTCCGGCTCGAACTGGGCGACCGTGTGCTGCTCAGCGGCGTAGATCTCACTGTCGCGCAGGGCGAGTCCGTCGCGTTGATGGGGCCCAGTGGCAGCGGGAAGAGCTCGCTGCTCTCGTGCGTCCTGGGGCTCATCAGCCCGGACAGCGGAACCATCGAGGTGGCGGGTGAGAACGCCATGTCCCTGCGGGCCGGCGCGAGGGCACGACACCGGTCACGCCATATCGGCATGGTCTTCCAGTTCGGTGAACTGCTCCCCGAGCTGACGGCACTGGAGAACGTGATGCTCGCCGCCATGCTGGGCGGCGTCCGAAGCTCCCGCGGACGGAGCGCTGCCGAAGAACTCCTGCACGACCTCGGCATCTTGGACACCTCGGTGACGACGGGATCGCTGTCCGGTGGGGAGCGCCAGCGGGTGGCGATCGCCCGGGCACTGGTCAACAGGCCGTCCTTGATTCTCGCCGACGAACCCACCGGCGCCCTCGACGACGAAAACCGCGACCGCGTCAGCCGGCTGCTGTACGCGCTGCCCTCCCGCTGGGGCTGCGGGCTTCTGCTCGTCACGCATGATCAGGACGTGGCAGCCGGCGCCGAGCGCGTCGCCCGGATCGCGGACGGCCGGATCAGCATGGGGGTTCAGGCGTGGGGCGGCTGAGCGGGCGCGGCCTGACGCGGCAGCTGACGACCATGGGCCTGCGGGCCTCCAAGGGCGGTCCGGGACACCGGCTGCGGAGTCTCGCGCTCATACTGGCCACCGCGTTCCTCTGCTGTGCCGTCGGCACCGTGGTCATCACCATGGCGGCAGACAGTGCCGAGCAGAGCCACGCCCAGGCGAGAGCGCCCCGGTTCACCGGCAAGTTCCCGGGAGAACGTGCCGTCGCCCACTGGCGGGAGAGTGGTGACACGGTCGGCGGACTCCAGCACAGTGTCATCTTCGTCGAGCCGCTGACTCCCGGCGCCTCGCCGCCCCCCGGCCTGTCCGCGTGGCCACGGCCGGGGGAGGCCGTTCTCTCTCCGGCGCTTGCGGCGGCAGGGCAGCGAGAGGGGGTTTCCGAGCGCTACGGACGGGACGCGGGGAGGATCTCCGCCGAAGGTCTCACGTCCCCCTCGGAGCGGTTGGCCTACGTCAGACCGATGGCCGGCAAGTCCCCCGAGTGGGACGAGACGATGGAGATCTCCGGCTTCGGCGACCCCGATCCCACGCCGTTCGGCGACTCGATCAGCGTGGTCGACGCCGATGCGTTCATGGCGGCTGTGCTCGGCTTTCTGGGCCTTCCGGCCGCGGTCCTGACCGTGGTGGCCCTGCGCTGCGGTTCGGCCGCACGTGACCGTCGTACGGCATTGCTCGACGCGCTGGGCGGGACGTGGCGGCACCGGGCCCTCGTCTGCGTGGGCGAAGCACTGGGGCCGGTGGTGGCAGGCGCCTCGATCGGCACGGTGCCGCTGCTGGTGGCGGCGTACACCGACGTCGCCATCCCGCTCACCGACTACACGCTCTCGGCGGCGGCCGTTCGTGACTGGCTGCCGGCCGTCCTCCTCGGCGCGGGCGGTGCGGCTGCCGCAGTGCTGCTCGCCTCGGTGCTGCTGCACCGGAGGAGGGGAGACGGCCGATCCCCACGCACGCTGACCGAGGGCCGGGTGAAGCGGCGTTACGCGCTGCTGTGCGCGCTCGGCCTCGTGATGGCCATGCCGGTCGATCTCGGGCCGCTCGCTCCGGACTACCGCGTCAGCATCGTGCAGTACGCGATCGGCATCGCTCTGACACTGGCGACCCTGCCTGCGCTGATCGCCTGGGCGATGACGGCCCTCGGGCGACGGCTGGCCGACCGTTCCCTGACGAAGCGGTATCCGGGCGGGCTCATCGCCGGCCGTTGGCTGCACGCGCATCCGGGAGTCGTCGCGCGTCTGGTCGTGGCGGTCGTGGTGGGCCTGGGGTTGGTCAGTCAGGTGCAGCTGTGGGTGAGCCGGACGACGGTGGCGGCCACGGAGGCCAGGCAGACGTTCGATGCGCTGGGGAACAGCGTCCTGGTCGTCAGAAGCCGTGTCCAGCCGACCTCGCACATCAAGGCGTTCCAAGAGGACATGGGACCGGAACGCGCCGTGTTCGCTCTGCTCCAGGACCGGCAGGAGCCGGCCGTACTCACGGGTCCCTGCGCGAGCTGGAAGGCCGTTCAAAGGCCCTGTCCGCCCGCTCGGTCCACCGTCCTCCGCGCCGGCGATCGTCGGCTGAGCGAGCTGGGACTCTGGGAGACCGGGACACCGGAACTGCGCGTCGCCACGGGCGACATACCCACAGCGGGGAAACGCGGGGGTGTCGCAGAGGTCAGACTCGTCGTGATCTCCGACCCGGGTGACGCATCGGCCGCCGGCACGGTCCGGGAAGCGGCCTACCGCCATCTGGGTACGGCGCCCCTGGTCAACGTCCTTGCCGGCGCGCAGCTGGGCGGCGCACTGCTGGACGAGACCATCGCGGACTGGGTGACCCTGCTCGGGCTGGGGGGCATGCTCATGGCCGTACTCGCCGCCGCCTTCAGCGCCTTGGCGGAGTTCCAGGTCTTCGGAAGCCGGCTCGCTCCCGTCGGCGTCCTGGCGGGAGACACCCGCGTGTTCCGGTCCACCGCACTGTGGTACCTGTCCGTCCCGATCGGCGTGGCCGGTGTCGCGGGCGCCGTCGTGTCCGCCGTCCTCGGATATCCGATGGTGACCACGGGCGGGGCCCGCTGGGCTCCCGAGCTCACCGCGGTGACGGTGGTGGGGAGCACGCTGCTGGCGGTCTGCGTCGGCCTCGCGGGAGGCCAGGGAGTGGTCGCCCGGGCCAGGAGCTGGAGACCGGGCGCCGACTGATCGGCCTGCTGGGCGTATGGAGCTCCATGTGCCCAGCGCCCGACACGCGGAGCACGCGCATCGCGCGAAGCGCCCGCCGCCGCCCGGGCCCACGCGCGCGCAAGAGGCGCCCGGGAAGCCCCGGGCGCCTCTCCCGTCAGGTCAGCCGCTGCTCAGTCGGCCGAACTCACCGACCGAACCCCAGGATTCCCCGCAGGCCGTCACCGACCGCCGCGACGGCGGGCTGCAGCGTGCTCGGCGCCTTCTGCGTCGCCGGCTGCGGCTTCGGGTCGGGCGTCTTCTTGCACACCGCGTCGGCCACGCCGTTGCCGTGCGGGACCTTGCCGTTGGTCAGGTACGTGGCGAGGTGCTTGTCCAGGCAGGCGTTGCCGCTCAGTGTGATGCCGTGGTTGCCGCCGCCCTGCTCCACCACCAGGCTGGAGCCCTTCAGCAGCCGGTGCATGGTGACGCCGCCCTGGTAGGGGGTGGCCGCGTCGTCCGTCGCCTGGAACAGCAGCACCGGCGGGAGCTTGCTGTTGGCGACGTTCACCGGCTTCAGCGTCTTCGTCGGCCAGAACGCGCACGGTGCGTTGTACCAGGCGTTGTTCCAGGCCATGAACGGGGCCTTCTCGTACACCGCCCAGTTGTCCTTGCGCCACTGCTTCCAGTCGCGCGGCCAGGACGCGTCACGGCACTGCACCGAGGTGTAGACGCTGTAGCCGTTGTCGCCGGAGGCGTCGATCGCCGCGATGTTGTCGTAGGCCTTGACCAGCGCGGCGGTGTCGTGGTCGTTGACGTAGGCCGCGAACGTCTTGGCGAGCGTGGGCCAGTAGCCGTTGTTGTACCCGCCGGGTATGAAGATGTCCTCCAACTCGGAGGCGCCCACCTTGCCGCCGGCCGACTTCTTGGCCAGGGCCGCCCGCATGGCGTACCACTTGGCCTCGACCTTCTTCGGGTTCGTGCCGAGCTTGTACGTGGAGTCGTACTTGGCTATCCATGCCATGAGCGCCTTGTGACGCTTGTCGAAGGCGTAGTCCTGCTGGATGTTGTCGTCGTACCAGACGCCGGTCGGGTCGACGATCGAGTCCAGCACCAGGCGCCGCACCCGCTCGGGGAACAGCTTGGCGTAGACCGCACCCAGGTAGGTGCCGTACGAGTAGCCGAAGTAGTTGATCTTCCGTGCGCCGAGGGCCTTGCGGATCGAGTCCATGTCCTTCACGGCGCTGACCGTGTCGATGTAGGGCAGGACGTCCTTGTACTTCGCGCCGCAGGCCTGGGCGAAGGACTTGGCGCGCGCGAGGTTGGCCTTCTCGAGGGCCGGTGTGCTGGGTACGGAGTCGGGGCGGACTGGGTCGAAGTAGCCCGGCTTGCAGTCCAGTGCGGGCTGGCTCTCGCCCACTCCGCGCGGGTCGAAGCCGATCACGTCGTACTGGGCCGCGACCCTCTTGGGCAGGGACGACGCGACGAACGGGGCCAGCGACAGACCGCTGCCACCGGGGCCGCCCGGGTTGACGAGCAGCGGGCCCTGGGACTTCGGCGCGGTGTGCGGCACGCGGGACAGCGCCAGCGTGATCTGCTTGCCCTGCGGCTTCGCGTAGTCGAGCGGCACCTTCAACGACCCGCACTGGAGCGTCGGGGCGTCGTCCGTACCGCACTTCTTCCATGTGATCTTCGCGGCGGCGGTCGTCAGGGCGGCGGTGTTCGCGGAGCGTGCCGCGCCGGCGTTGGCGGGGGCGGCGGCGAGCGTCCCGGCCAGGACGACTGTGACGCCGCACAGTACGGCTGCGCTTCTTCTCATGGAGTTCTCTCGCAACGGTGAGGGGGGTCGGGCCCGTGAGTGACACGGGCCGTGCCGCATCGTTTCGGAAGAGCGCGCCACACGTACGGATTCGACCAAGACTTGACCGAATCGAGTCATAGTCTGCTCTCATACACCCCTCAGAAAAGGGGAGTTCCGGCAATCCAGACACGCCGACCGGCATGGGCACGCCCGGCCGGCACCGGGCGCCCCACTCACCCCCGCGATCACGTCGCGGTGCAGCTCACACCCGTCGCACCTCCGCCCCCGGGCGCACCGCCCAGGCCGAAGCCCGCCGAACCTCCCACGGGCACGCTCCCGTTGTGCGCCGCATTGACCGCGGTGACGGTCGCCCCGTTCTGGGTGTGCGACGCGTTCCACATGCTCATGACCTTCTGCGAGCCGCTCCACGTCCACATCACCTTCCAGGACTTCAGCGGCAGCGTGCCCGTGTTGGTCACCTTCACCTCGGCGTTGAAGCCGCCGCCCCAGTCGCTGCTGACCGTGTACGCGGCGGAGCAAGCGGCTTTGCCGCCCCCGGGGTCGCCGGGACCGCCCGGGCCGGGGCCGGGACCGGGGTCGAAGCCCGGGGCCTTGACGGACGCCAGATACCCGTCCTTCACCGTGTCGACCGTCTGCCAGTCGTCCTTCAGGATGCCGCCCGTGTCACCGGAGTTGGGGTTCCAGGACCAAAACGTCCAGTGGAAGCTGTCGGCGCCGTTCACCGACGTCGAGCGCAGGTACTTCACCAGCTCGGCCAGCCACTTCTGGTCCACCGAGGGCTGGAGCGTCGTACCGAACTCGCCGAGCCACACCGGGGCGATGTTCTGCTTGAAGATGTAGCCCCAGTACTTGTCCCAGATCCCGGGCATGTTGGCCGGGAAGGACGGGTCGGAGAACCAGGACTGCTGGGCCACCGACGTCGCGTAGTCGTGCGCCGAGTAGACCAGCCGGTTCGGGACGTCCAGCTGGACCGGATGCTGGGCCACGCCCATCAGGTTGCCGCCCCACCAGCCGTTCGTGCCGTTGTACGACTGCACGCCCTCGACCATGATCAGCAGCTCGGGATTGACCGAGAGCACCACGTTGCCCGCGCGCTGGGCGGCCAGGCGCCAGTCGCGGGAGGTGTCGCCGCAGCCCCAGCAGGCCGGGTCGTGGGGCTCGTTGTGCAGGTCGATGCCGACCACGGTGGAGTTGCCCTTGTAACGCGTCGCCAGGGCCTTGAGGTTGGTGATCCACGTCGACTCGGGGACCGACGCCGTGTACCAGAGCGCCGACTGGCCCGCCGCGTCCGGCCGGTGCCGGTCCAGGATGATCTTCAGGCCGGACTGGCCCGCGTAGGCGACGATCCTGTCCAGGACCTGGAGGGATGTCAGCCCGCGCAGGTCCGTGTTCTTGCCGTCGTGACTGATACTGTCCGGCATGGTGCCGGGCTTGAGGATGTCGTCACTGTAGGGCATCCGGATGGCGTTGTAGCCCAGCGACTTCATCTGGTCGATCATGCTCTTGTAGTCGCGGGCCCACAGTCCGTGGACGACGTGGTTGGCGGTCTCGAAGCCGAACCAGTTGACGCCGGCGATACGGACGGGCTGTCCGGCTGCGTCCTGGATCTGCCGGCCACTGGTGTGCCAGTAGCCGTCACCCGCCTGCGCGTCGACGTCGGCGAATGCCGACGACTGCGTACCGGCCAGGGGCAACATGAGCGCCGCGGCGACGCACAGCGCTCTTCGCAGAGTGCGGAACATGGCTGCTTCCTCTCGGGGGCGGAGGCGCGGCCCCGGAACACGGATGGGACCGCTCCCATATGTGCCGCACCCTTTCCAGGAAACTGTCACGCCATGAGCGCGTCAAGAACCCGCACCCGGTCCGGACAGGAGTTGACGAGGCCGGACGCTATCCGGTCTGCATGGGTGCGGCGATCCGCTCCACGATCTCCTCGATCTGAATCAGGCACTCGTGTACTCGTGGTGGAGGTGCGCCGAGAGGGTCGTTTACGTCGACGTCACCCATACGTGTCGACACGGCACCACGGCGAGCGGCCGCGCCTTGGACGAGGGCCACAAACCGCGCGGCCGGATCCACCACGCCTGCGGCGTCCTCTGCACGCACCAACCGGGCAAACTCACGGAAGGTGAATGCACGGGGCAATGCACGCACAGGGGACAGCCGCACAGCGGCCTCACGATGCTCTGTCGCAGCGCCCAACACCAGGTCCGCACTTTCGACCATCTCCTTGGTCAGCCGGCGGGAGCCCACCCCGCAGGGCCGCACGCCACGTCCGAGAAGGAAGGAGGCGACAGCAGCCGCCATTGGCACACCCGTGACGGCCCGGGTGCCGGCACTGCCCAAATGGATCACTTGCCGATGCTCGACCAGTCGGTGCCTGAGCAGGCACTCGGCAAGCGGGGAGCGATAGATGTTGCCGGTGCACACCACAAGTACGCGGAACGGGGACACGCACCCTCCAGGAGGGGAAGCAGAGGAGACGAGGACGTGCGGCGCGATGTCAGTATTCATTGACACCGGTTCCATCAGGAAAGGCGCCACGTCGGCCGGGTCCGGTCCGCAGTACGCCAGCGCCTCTGAACGGGCAACACGTGTCGGATCGACGTGCTCGCCACTCTCCACCAGCCATGGCCGAGCCTCGGTCGACCGGGCGTCGCCGACCAAAGCGGTCACCACGGGACGATCAACCTAATGGCACATATCAGGCGTCTTTGCCTCCTGCGTCCGGGGGACTGGCGGCCGGTCCGGTGAACTGCATACGCCATAGGGATCCTTATCCCCCGAAAATGCTTAGCGAGCGCTATCCAGTGCTATCCATGCACATACCGTACTCGCGGGCCGGACCATGCCGTCGCCCGATTCCATTTGAGGAGCGTGAATGCGATGACGGCCTCATCGAAGTGTCGTGCCGCCTTCGCGGCCACGGCAGCCGCTGCTGTCCTGGCCGCAGTCCCAGTCGCAGGGGCGCAAGCTGCCCACGCCCAGCCGTATCCACCCGACTCGCCGAGCCTCACTCTCAGCGCCACCACCGTAGACGCAGGAGACGAGCTCAGCTTCACGGGAACCGGGTTCGATCCGAACGAGGGTGTGGCCGCACTACTACTCTCGAAACCGATCAAGCTGGGCCGCTTCACCGCCGACAGCAACGGCACGGTGCAGGGGACCGTCACCATCCCCAAGTGGACCGACCCAGGCCGGCACACCTTCCTTCTCAAGGGCAAGGAATCGAAGCTGAAACTCTCAGCCAAGATCACCGTACGCCCGAACAAGCCTCACCTCGCCGACACCGGTGAGGACCGCTCGCTCGTCATGGTGGGCGGAACCGCGGCGCTGCTGGCGCTCGGGGCCGGCACGATGATGGCCGTCCGGCGGCGGAAGCACAACTGACCACCCCGCTCCATCGGGCAGTTGCTGAGCCTTGGCCATACCCGCGGCCGACAGCGGAACCCCCGACGCATGACCTCACGTCGTCGTCGGGGCACCCGCTGTCGGCCGCTGCCGTCCCACCCGCCTGAAGCAAGCCCCGCCGGGAAGGCGGTCGAAACCCAGGCGGCGGGAGGGTGGGCGCCCATCCACTGATGGCACCGCGGGGCGATTCGCCCGCGGCCCCCGCCCCCAGCCGCCGTGGAGTCAGTCAGCGCCGCAGCGTCCCGGACTCGAGGTTTTCCACGTACCAGGCGTACGTCCGGGCGATCCCTTCCCGCAGGCCGATACGAGGAGCCCAGCCGAGCATGGTGAGCCGGGATACGTCGAGGAGCTTGCGCGGAGTACCATCCGGCTGCTTCGTGTCCCACTCGACGCTCCCCCGGTACCCTGCGACGTCCGCGACGAGCTCCGCCAGCTCCCGGACGGTCAGGTCCGTGCCGGTGCCGACGTTGACCGGGCCGTCGGCGTCGTAGTGCTCGATCAGATGCAGACACGCCCGTGCCAGATCGTCCGTATGGAGGAACTCCCGACGGGGTGTGCCGCTGCCCCAGTTCACCACCCGTCGCGCACCCGACTTCTTCGCCTCGTGGAAGCGCCGGATCAGGGACGGCAGCACATGAGAGTGCTCGGGGTGGAAGTTGTCGCCCGGCCCGTACAGGTTGGTCGGCATGGCGGAGATCCAGGGCAGGCCGTACTGGCGCCGTACCGCCTGCACCTGCAGAATGCCAGCGATCTTGGCGATGGCGTAGGCGTCGTTGGTCGGTTCCAAAGGCCCCGTCAGCAGCGCCTCCTCGCGGATCGGCTGCTCGGCGAACTTCGGGTAGATGCAACTGGACCCCAGGAACAGCAGCCGCTCCACCCCGTGCTCCAGAGCCGCGTCCAGCGTGTTCACCTGGATGCGCAGGTTGTCGGAGAGGAACTCGGCGGGCCGGGTGGCGTTCGCCTTGATCCCGCCCACCCGCGCAGCGGCCAGCACCACCACGTCCGGGCGCCTGGCCGCGAACCAGTCGAACACCGCCCGACGTTCCCTCAGGTCCAGCTCCGCCGAGCCGGGCGCGACCACATCGGTGAACCCCTTCCGAGCCAGCTTCCTCCGCACCGCCGAACCGACCAGCCCTCGGCTCCCGGCCACGAACACGCGCGCCGAACGGTCCAGGGGGCGGTACACCTTCCCGTCTGATGCCGCGACAAAGGCATTCACCCCGTAGGCAGCGGCGGTCGGGAGCGTGACACCGGTATTCGTAGAATCAGCCATGAGTTTCGCCTTCCTTCTTCACTTCCGCATTGTGATCCAGGCGGAACCGCTCCACATCGAGTGAACGCGACACACCGTCACGGTGCGGCACCCGAAGACAGTTTGCGTATCCTTACCAAGCGCCCGAGCCGCCGCGTTTCGGGGCGGATGCCCGCTCTGAGAGCTTCGCAGGATACGGACTCCGGTTTCGAGGAAACGAGGCCTGCAAAAAGCGCCGCGGTACGCGGCCAGCGAGGAACCAGTATGTTGGAGACAAGAATCGGCGACCGCCCCAAGGCGGGGCCCCCTCGCTCACTCGGCTCGCCCCAAGCGTTGGGACGAACTGTTCCTTTGCGTTCCCCATCTGTCCGACCTGCGCGGGCTCGATCTCGGTGGCGCTCCATCCGCCCGGGCCAGCGCACCCGCCCAGCCTGTGACGCCGTGACAGCGGATCTTGACCCGCGTATTGCCCAGCAGGCGGAGTCCGGTATCACGCCGGTCGTGGTGGACCCATGCGATCTCTCCCCGCCAGGGGACGTGCCGACCAAGCGATTCGACCTCGTGTGCTCGCATTCATGCGGTTCCACCTCCCCGATTCCAGCGTATGGTTCGAACGTTTTCGCCGGACTGGCTAAGTAGTTGGCCGCGCGGAAGCCACGGGCATTACAACCGTGTCAGGAAGTGCCTCCCGAACGTCTTGCGGCCACTGAGTCCCGGGTGATGAGGAAGTTCGCATAGCGGCCCGGTGGGACGAGGTCCGCCGTCACGGGTGCCGGTCCCCTGCTGCCGAGATGCTGAATGTGACGGTAGCCCAGGTCGAAAGCGGTCTCCCGAAGCTTGCTCAGCGCTGCCTTGTCCAGGCACTCCGCGATGATGGCCGGGTGGTGGGCGCGGATACTCTTCTCCATGCCGCGCAGCACCTGCGGTTCGAGCCCCTCCACGTCAATCTTGATGAGGTCAACCGCAAGCCCGTCGAGCACCTCGTCCCCCGTCGTGACCTCCACGTCGACGACGCTCCGGGCGGCCCGCCGGTCCAGGAGCGAGGCCGCGGTCGTGTCGGCGGGGATCCGCAGCCGGGTGCGCCCCGGCGTGTCCGAGAGTGCCTTGTCGATGATGGTGACGCGGTTTTCGAACCGGTTGGCCCAGACGTTGCGGTTCAGCATGCGGGTGGCGACCGGGTTGGGTTCAATGGCCACTGCCTCCAGGTGCGGGTTGGCCCGGCAGGCGAGGAGGGTGTAAATCCCGGAGAACGCCCCGATGTCGACGAACCGGCGGGCATTTCGGGCGAGTTGGTAGACGAGCGGGTGGGTGGTCTCCTCCCAGTGCCGCATGTTGGTCCAGATCAGGCTCCGGGCCAGGATGTCCGCGTCGCTGCTGACGTAGCGGAAGCTGCGCCCGTCGGGGGCCCATAGGCTCCACTCCCCCGTGGGATGCAGGCGCCCCCACACCGCGCGGGGCACCACACCGCGCAGGGCCGCGGCGCGGAGAGCCTGCTGGCAGCCCGGTACGCGGATGAAGAGGTCACGTGTGCTGGACAAGATGGCTTTGGAGGGCACGGACGGCAGCATAATGAGGGCATATTGCGCATAGCCCGCCTACGAGGTGTGTTGTTGCGCGGGGGTGGCCGAGTTCACTCCCGTGCCGCACTCCGGCACCCCACCGTTGCGCGCAGCTCAGCACCCGGCGGTCGCACCCTCGTTCAGAAGCGCGTCGAGCCGATCCAGTGGTGCGACGCACCTTCCTTCTTCGGTGGGCGACGCCACGACGTAGTCGTAGTCGATGCCGAGGTTGCGGCTCAAGCGGGCATAGCAGTCGTTGAACCAGGCAGGAGGGAACACCTCGATCACACGCTCGGCCCGCTGAGCCCACACCAGGTTGGCCAGACCGGCGCCGTGCGGAGCAATGACCGTACGGGCGCCGGCGAACAGTGCGCGCTGCCGCTCGAAGGACAAGTCCTGGGCGTACACCACGGTGACGCCCGCCTCCCGCATCGCGCACTCGACCTCCGCCTCGTTCGACAATGCTCGCTTGTGGTCCTTCAAGCGGCTCACGTAGATGGCTTTGGCGTCGGTGGGGTCCGTGGGGAAGGCTGTACGCAGTCGGTCGATCTCGGCACGCTGGACGAAGCCGGACATGGGCTCGACGGCGGCGAGGAGGCACGTGTCGACGTGCGCGATGTCGTCAAGGCGGAGGATCCTGGCAGGCCCGACCAGGTGCTCGGCAGCTGCCAGTACATACGCCGGCACGTTCTCCGGCATCAGGAGCAGCGCCTCGGGCTCGACACTGAGAGCGAAGACCGCGGCGGGGAGCACCTCGAGCAGCCAGTGGTAGTAGCCCGTCGGCGCGAAGGCGACGACGGGACGACCGGTGAGTCGTCTGACCGGAAGCAGCGGTTCGTGGCGGATGTCGCCCCAGCCGAGCGATCGGATGAGGGAGCCGTAGCTCTCTTCCAGGACCGGACCACCGGGCAGCCAGACGAGGCCGCTGTGCGGGCTGACCAGCACATCGTGGAGCCGGTGCGCATGGCGTTCGTCGAACGCCTTGGACCGGCGGAACTGCGGTGGGAAGTCGGCGGGGAAGTCGTAACGCTCGACCGTGGCTTCGGTCCTGGTCACGGACTCGCTCACATGTCTGGCGATCCTGGGCTGGTAGATGCGCTCAGCAATGGAGCGCACGTACTCCCGCGGAATTCCCCCCGAAACCGGTCCGAGCAGGGCCTGGTTGGCGGTCGTCGCCAGCAGAACTCGGCCGCGGGCTGTCAGATCGCGCAGCTTCGGTGTCATACCCCGGGACGCTAAGACCTCGGAGCTGCCGTCGTTCGGTTACGCGCCCACCATCGGGCGCGTATCCACCCATCGTAACCGTGCCGTTATGCGCCGATTACTGAATCAGAGTGATCCCCGGCAGACACACGTGGCGAGGAGGAAATCGGAGTGACCGGGCATGCGACATTGGGATCGTGATGATCCATTCTGAGGATACGGGGTGGTAAGTATGGGTCAACCCCCAATCCGGGCTCAGCGCAAGTTGATCGTCGTCGGTCAGGGATACGTGGGTCTCCCGTTGGCCATGCGCGCGGTGGAAGCGGACTTCTGCGTCGTCGGAGTGGACACGGACGAATTGCGGGTCAAGCGTCTGGCCTCCGGCGACTCGTACATCGAGGGAATCGGCAATGCGCGTCTAATCAGCGCTCTGGACAGTGGCCGCTACGAGGTGACCACCGACTACGACGCGATCTCCGACTTCGACGTCTGCGCGATCACCGTGCCGACGCCGCTGCGCGAGGGCGTGCCGGATCTGAATTTCGTGGAATGCGCTGCCCGGAGCATCGCCCCTCATATCACCAGTGGCGCCACTGTGGTTCTGGAGTCGACCACATATCCCGGCACCACGGAGAGTCTGCTGCAGCCGCTTTTGGAGGAAGGCAGCGGGCTGAAGGCCGGCGTGGATTTCCACCTCGGGTACAGCCCCGAGCGTATCGATCCAGGGAACCCCCAGTGGCAGCTGGAGAACACCCCGAAAGTGATCTCGGGGATCGACCCGGCGTCGCTGCACGACATCGAGCGCTTCTACGCACGCATCGTCGAGCGCACCGTGCCAGTGTCCTCCTGCCGTACCGCAGAGCTGACCAAGTTGTTGGAGAACACGTTCCGTCACGTCAACATCGCCCTGGTCAACGAGATGGCGACGTTCGCCAGGGGGCTGGGGGCCGACATCTGGGAAGCCATCGAGGCCGCCGACACGAAGCCGTTCGGCTTCATGTCGTTCAGGCCCGGCCCAGGTGTCGGCGGGCACTGCCTGCCGGTGGACCCGTCCTACTTGTCGTGGCAGGTCAAGCGGCTGCTCAGGCGGAACGTCCGGTTCATCGCGCTGGCGAACGACATCAACGATCATATGCCGGATCACGTCGTCTCGCGGATCAGCCGCGGCCTGAACGAACGCGGCAAGTCGGTCAATGGCTCCCGGATCCTGCAACTGGGCCTGGCCTACAAGAAGAACACCGGCGACATCCGCGAGTCACCGTCCATCGCACTCGCCCGGTCACTGCAGAATCTTGGTGCCCGTGTCGTTGCGGTGGAGCCGCACACCGACTCCCATCTCCGTCCCACGGACATCACCTGTGTGGAACTGACCGAAGCAGAGGTCCGGGCGGCCGACGTGGTCGTCGTGGCAACCGACCACGACGATTTCGACTATACGCTCGTCGAGCGGGCCGGGGCGTACATTTTCGACACCCGCAACCGCTGCCGCGGGGGACACCTCGAGGTATTGTGATCCCGCCTTCCTCCGGTAATCGACCAATGGACGAAATCGTGTGAACCGGTGTGACAAATACCGAGCGCCAGGCCGCCGCAAAAACCTGAGCAGCCCGGCATGGGAATCGTCGGTAGGGCGGCAAATCTGAAGTGGCAGTTCCGATCAGAGACCGGTCTGACTGAGTCTTTATGGGCAATGCATCCGGATGATGAGGTCTGCCAGTTGAGGAGTTTCACGTGCCACCAGTCCGCATCGCGGTGCTGATGACCAGTCACAATCGCCGCGCCAAAACCTTGTCCGCGCTCGCCGCGCTAGCCGGACAACGCGAGCTGCCGGAGGACACCACCGTACGCACCTACCTGGTCGACGCCGGCAGCACCGACGGCACACCCGAGGCCGTCCGTGCGGCCCACCCCGAGGTGGAGGTCACCACGGTCGGCACCGACGTCTACTGGAGCCACGGCATGCGGATCGCAAGCCGCACCAGTCGGCGATCCGGCGAACCGCCCTGGGACTACCAGCTTTGGCTCAACGACGATGTGACGCTGGAGGAAGATGCCCTCGCCGTACTGCTGGACACCGCACACGCGGTCGGCCCCGGCAAGGTCGTGGTCGGCGCCGTACGTGCCTCGGCCGAGGACCGCACCACCTACTCGGGGCGCCGCGGCCGTGCGCTCGCACTGGTCGAGCCCACCGGTCGACCCGAGCCCTGCGACACGTACAACGGCAACGTGGTGCTGTTGCCCAGGACGGTGTGCGAACGGGTCGGCGACATCGACGAGGTCTTCCAGCACGGCATGGGCGACTACGATCACGGATTCCGCGTCCGCCGGGCCGGCATCGCCGCCTATGTGACGCCCTGCCACGTCGGCATCTGCGACCACAACCCTCCGCACACCGGGTCCCGAGAACCGGGCATCGGCGTGCGTGAGGCGCTGCGCCGGATCACCTCGCAGCGCGAACTTCCGCCCCGTCAATGGTGGGTCTACTGCCTGCGGCACTGTTGGCCGAGGGCTCCGCTGCTGATGTTCTCGCCCTATGTGAAGACCGCGGTGCGATGCTCTGTCCGTCGCTTTCCCGCGGGGGGATGACCCCTTGCTGCTCGATCCCACGACACTGCTGCTCGGCTGCGCCGCGCTCATCGTCTGCGCGGCGCTCGTCGCGAGCTTCGTCCGCTGGCCCGTTTGGGCAATCGGCCTGTATATCGCCGTCCAGCTCTGGCAGACGCGGCAGAACATGCATCAGCCAGTCCCGGGCGCGGGTCTGGTTCTGTTGCCCACCGATGTGCTGGCCGTGTGTCTGCTGGTCGCTGCCCTCATCATGCTCACAAGGAATCGCGGGCGCCGGGCCCCGGCCCTGCTCCTCGCCCTGTTGGGTCTGACCGCCTACGCGCTGATCCGCGGGGCCGGACTCTTCGGCCTCCAGGCGGCCGGCAATGAAGCGCGAATCCATTTCATCCAGCTCTTTTGTGTGACACTTTTCGTCGCCGTCCTCTCCCCCGGTCGGAACCTGGCGCGCGCGTTCACCCTTATCTGGGTGCTGGCCGCCTGTGCTCTGTCCTGCCTTGCCGTGGTGGGGTGGTTGAACGTCGGTATCGGCTCCAACTCTGACCGGATCATGGTCGACGGAGCACTCACCGGCACCCGGCCGGTAAGCGCTGCCGAAGCAATGATTATCGGCCAGGCGGCCACGATACTGCTGTGTGGTCGCCGCTCTGTGCGAGGGAGAGCGCTGGCTTGGCTGCTCCTGGTGGTCGTCATTCTGGCCCAGCACCGCACCGTCTGGCTGGCCACCGGCGTCATGATCACGGGCTGGTTGCTGTCTCGCCACCGGCAGACTGGATCCCGTACTGCGGCTCTGGGCGTTCTGGGCTCCCTCAGCATGCTCTACTTGGGGGCCGTTTCCTGGGGAACCGCCGACGAGGTCACCTCAAGTCTCGCCGCCTCCAGCGAAGATGATCGGACGCTGGTATGGCGGATGGAGGGGTGGCACGCTCTGCTGCCGCAGCTCGCAGAGGTGCCGGACTGGCTACTGGGTCTGCCCTTCGGTTCCGGGTACGACCGTGTGATCAACGGAGCATTCGTCGCTGTTTCACCCCACAACTACTATCTCGAGGTCCTGATGCGTCTCGGCCTCCTCGGTGTTGCACTACTCCTCCTGGTGTATGCCACGGCATGGCGCGCAGCAGGAGCGGACAGCGAGCACAAACTGATGCTCCGGTTGCTCATCTGCAGCCAGTTGGTCTACATGATCACGTACTCCCTCTCCCCCGAACAGGCCGTGATCCTCGGTCTGTCGGTGGCCTGCGAACAACCGCGCGGCGCTTGTCGTCCCCCCAGCCTTGAGGAGTCGCCATGTCTGACAAAACCGCACTCATCACCGGCATCACCGGCCAGGACGGCTCGTATCTAGCCGAGCTCCTGCTCTCCAAGGGCTATCTGGTGCACGGCCTCATCCGCCGCTCCTCCACCTTCACCACCCAGCGGATCGACCACCTCTACCAGGACCCGCACGAGCCCGACGCCCGCCTCCGGCTGCACTACGGAGATCTGGCAGACGGCTCCCGTATCGCTGCCCTACTGGAGGGCATCAAGCCCGACGAGGTCTACCACCTGGCCGCCCAGTCGCACGTCCGGGTCTCCTTCGACGAGCCCGAGTTCACCGGAACCACCACGGGCCTGGGCACCACCCGTCTCCTTGAAGCCATCCGGATGACCGGGCTGCCATGCCGCTTCTACCAGGCCTCCAGTTCCGAGATGTTCGGGACGACCGCGCCCCCGCAGTCGGAGTCGTCGCCCTTCCATCCGCGCTCGCCGTATGCGGCCGCCAAGGTGTACGCGTACTGGATCACCCGGAACTACCGTGAGGCGTACGGCGTTCACGCCGTCAACGGAATCCTCTTCAACCACGAGTCCCCGCGCCGCGGTGAGACCTTCGTGACCCGCAAGATCGCCTGCGCTGCGGCCCGCATCGCCCGCGGCGAGCAGGACGTCCTCCACCTTGGCAACCTGGAGGCCCGCCGGGACTGGGGCTACGCGCCAGAGTACGTCGACGCGATGTGGCGCATGCTCCAGCAGGACGAGGCCGGTGACTACGTGGTCGCCACCGGCACCAGCTACAGCGTGCGCGACTTCCTGAGCTTCTGCTTCGAGCACGCGGGCCTCGACTGGGAGAGGCACATCCGCTTCGACGAGCGTTATCTGCGCCCTTCCGAGGTCCCCGACCTGGTCGGGGACGCCTCGAAGGCCGAAGGCGAACTGGGCTGGCGGGCCACCGTGCACGCTCCCGAACTCGCCCGGATCATGGTCGACGCCGAACTGGCCGCGGTTCCCATTGCGGCCTCCGAGCGTTCCCTGACGGGAGCCTGAGCGATGATCACCACCACCGCGGTCCCGCGGGTGAGCCATGTCAGGCCGGTGCTGCGCGGTGCCCGTGACCTGCTGATGCGATCGCGAACCTTTCAGCGGGCAGTACGGGCCGGAACCGTACGTGGCCAGGTGCCGCTCACCGTCTGGCAGCATCTGCGCCCCACCGGCGTCTGGCAGCTGCACGCACCCGACGGCAGCACATTCCGCTACTACTGCGGCCCGGACGACGTACTCGCCGGGCCGGTGGTCTGGACGGATCTGCGGCTGTGGGAGGAGGCCACCCATCCGCTCTTCTACCGCCTCGCCCGCACCGCGCGCGTTTTCCTGGACGCCGGAGCCTACGCCGGCCTCTACACCCTGCTGGCATGTCAGGCCAATCCGCGGCTGCACGCCGTCGCGGTCGAGCCCAACCCGGTCGCGGTACGGATGCTGCGCCGCAACCTCGACGTCAACCATTTCGGGCCCAGGGTGCACGTCGTCGCCAAGGCACTCTCGCAGGCGCCGGGCCGGGCACGTCTCACCGTGCCCGAGCGTCTCACCACGGCAACCCTGCGCGAGGGAGCCGACGCCCCCGGGCGCAACGCCGTCGACGTGGAAGTGACCACGGCGGACCTCGCGGTCGGTGACCGGCCCGTCGACCTGGTGAAGATCGATGTGGAAGGCTTCGAACCGGAAGTGCTGCGCGGCATGTCCCGGATTCTCGCCGCCCACCGCCCCGTCGTGATCGCCGAGTGCCTCGACCGGCCCGCTTTGGAACGGCTGCGTTCCACGGCCGCCGAGTTCGGCTACCACCACGTCCACCACCTCGCTCCGCACGCTCCTCTCGCCGTACCGCCCGGCTTCGTCCCTCCCCCACGCCACCAGAATTTCCTGCTGACCACCGACCCCTTCACCCCCTCATGACCGATACCCCGAGATCCGCAGGTAGCGTCCTCTCTGCGGTGAGCTGGGGTTATGGCGGCGCCGCCGTGTCGGTCGTCCTTCAGCTCGGCTACACCGCCTGGACCGCGCGGGTGGCGCCGCACAGCGCCTTCGGTGCCTATGCGATCGCTCTCTCGGTGACGCAGGTGCCTGGGCTGATCGCCACGGCGGGCCTAACGACCTGCGTCCTGCGTGCCGAGCAGCTCAGCCGCTCCCTCTTCCGCGCCGCACTCCGGCTCTCGCTGCTGACTGGCGTGTGCTGCTGGGCGGTCGTCGAGGTCGCCGCCCCGTGGTGCGCGGCTCTGTGGGAGATGCCGGAACTGACGCTCTTCCTCCGGCTGTTGAGCTGCCAGTATCTGGTGGCGCCGACAGGCTGCGTGCTGTTGGCCGCGCTGCGCCGAATCGGCCTGCCGGGTTATGCAACGGTCGCCGAGCTCACCGGGCAGGTGGCCGGCTGCGTTGTCGCAGCCGTTGTTCTCGCCCATACCGGCTCCCCTGCCGCCCTCGCCCTGGCCCTTCCGGTCGCGGCGTTCGCCACCTTCGGTCTCTCTGCGGGCGCATCGGTGGCGAAGCTCGTGCTGGCGCGGGATTCGGGCACTCCGCCCGGCTCCCTGCTGGGGCTGTCCGGGTTCCTCACCGGCTTCGCGCTGCTGCGCACACTCGGGGCCAGTGCCCCGCTGTGGATGGCGGGCCGACTACTCGGTCCCAGCGCGGCCGGGCTCTGGTCTCGCGCCCAGCTGCTGTCCGACGTACCGGTGAACGTCCTGATCAAAGGGCTCAACCAGGCAGCCGTACCGTTGCTCGCCAACCGCCGCAACCAGGGGCTGCCTCTGACCCGGCCCGCGCAGCATCTGCTGTACGCCGCCTCCGCCGGATTCGTTGTCTTCGGCGCCCTGGCCGGCGCCGGACCCGCCGTGCTCGCCCTGTTGCTCGGCCCCGGCTGGGAAGGGGCGGTGGCGCTGGTGCCCGCGTTCGCCGTGGGCGCCGCGCTTCAGGTGGTCTACGCAGCCGGATGTGCGCTGGACCTTGCCCGCGGCACTCACCGTGATCTCATACTCACTCAGCTGGTTCTGCTCGCCGTCACCGGGGTGGGGCTCGTCGGCGCAGTCGGCTCGCGCGAGCCACTGCCGTTCATCGCGGCTGGAGCGGCCGGGCTGGCCGTCGGCCACGCGGTTCAGTTGGTCCGCTGGCGCAGGACGGACACGCTCGACGCGGGCGCCGTGGTCCGCGCCCATCTCACGCACCTTGCGGCCGGGGTCTGTCTGGCCGCGGCCGGCAGCTGGGGCGACTCCGCGCTGGGCGGCCTATCCGGCGCGACGCTCGCCATGTCTCCGGTACTGCTGAGCTGTTGGCTGCTGCGCGGTCGGCTGCCGGCCTACCGGGCAGCCGCCGGGATCGGACTGCTGGGCCGCCCGGGTCGGCGAGCGAAGAAGCCCGTGACCGTACCCGTCTCCCGGCCGTGAAGGAGCCTTGGAGGAATCCCCATGCACATCGGCCTCACCGGACCGGTCGACCTCAGCCCTCTGCTGCCCACGCTGGACGGCCCGCTTCCCGCCGTCCCGACAGGGCCCTCCACCGGCTGGCTGGCCCGCACCTGGCTCGACCAGGGCCACCGGGTCACCGTCTTCGCGATGAGCCACGAAGTTACCTCTCGCGCGGTGTTCGGCTCGGGGCGCCTGCACATCGTCGTCACACCGATGCGCCCCTCCAAACAGGTGCGCGATCTCTACAGGTACGAGCGACGGCAGTTGGCAGCCGCACTGCGTGAGCACCCCACCGACGTGGTCAGCGCGCACTGGACGTACGAATACGCACGCGCGGCCATCGCCAGCGGCCGTCTCGCCTTCGTCACCGCCAGGGACGCTCCGCTGCGCTGTGCCTGGGAGATGCGCCACGCCTACCGCTGGTTGCGAAACACCCAGGCTCTGCCCGCCGTGCACCGTGCCACCGCGCTCAGCGCAAACAGTCCCTACACGGCACAGCACTTGAGGCGCTGTCTGGGGGTACGCCGCCCGATCGAGGTGATCCCCAACGGAGTGCGGACCGACGCTCTGCCCACCTTCTGCGCACCGCCGCCCGGCGACACGCCCTTGTTCGCCGCGGCTCTGCAGGGCTGGGGGCCGATGAAGAACACCAAGGCGCTGCTACAGGCGTTCGCCTTGGTACGCACGCGGATCCCGCGCGCCAGGCTGCTGCTCCTGGGCTCGGACCATGGTCCCGGCGGCCCGGCGCAGGCTTGGGCGGCGGCCAGGGAAATCACCGCCGGGGTCGAGTTCGCCGGACAACTGCCGCATGCCGCAATGCTGGACCGTCTCGCTACCGAGGCGCATGTGCTTGTCCATCCGTCCCGTCTCGAGTCCTTTTCCATGATCTGTGCCGAGGCCATGGGCATGGGTCTGCCGGTCGTTGCCGGACGGCGCAGTGGCGCCGTGCCCTGGGTGGTCGGCCACGCCGGCCTGCTCGTCGACATCGACCGACCCGACCGCATCGCGGAGGCGATGACTGCGCTGGCCCGGGAGGACGAACGGCGGGTGGCTCTTGGCACAGCGGGGAGGGCCCGGGTCCGTGCGCACTTCTCGCTGAACGACATCGCGCGCGCGTACACCGACTGGTTCATGACGGGCGGTTAGGTAGATAGAGGATGAAATGCCGGATATGTCGTCCCGATGTGTCAGACTGTCACGCGGGTCTCGTGGCGATACGGAAGCACGCGGTGGAATGGCTGTTCCGTCAGTGCAGTTGGACACGGCTGCCGTGGTTCCGGACGGATTTTTCCGGCGTCCCTCTTTTTGTCGACCGTTTGCATAGGAGCTCTGACGTGACCGTCCTGCACCGGATGCGCAATGCCGGACGCCGCCTCGGCATCGATATCGCCCGCTACCCGGCCACGTGGTCCGGGCCCCAGCTCGTGCAGCTCATGGAGGCCCACCGCGTCGACGCGGTGCTCGACGTCGGCGCGAACTCCGGTGAATACGGTGTCATGCTGCGGCAGAGCGGGTACCGGGGGCGCATCGTCTCCTTTGAACCGCTGGCCGGCCCGGCGAAGGTGCTGCGCCGACGGGCCAAGTCGGATCCCCGGTGGATCGTGCTGCCGTACGCGCTCGGTGACGAGTCCGGCGCCGCCACGGTCAACGTCGCCGCAAATGCTGGCGCCAGCAGCTCTCTGTTGCCGATGCTCGACCGCCATGCCGACGCGGCGCCACACGCCCGCTACATCGGAACGGAGACCGTGCCGCTGCGACGGCTCGACGAACTCTGGTTCGAGATCACCAAGCCGGGGGAGCGGGTCTTCCTCAAGCTGGATGTCCAGGGCTATGAGGCGCATGTGCTGCGCGGCGCGGGTTCGTACGCCAAGGACTGCGTCGGTCTGCAGGTCGAGACCTCGTTCGTCCCGCTCTACGAGGACGGCCTGCTCATCAGCGAGGCACTCACGCTCGGCCAGCAGGAACTGGGACTGACCCTGATGGCCACGATTCCCGGCTTCACCGACCCGCGCAGCGGACAGATGCTCCAGTGTGATCTGGTGTTGTTCCGCAGTGAGGAGATGGAGCGGTCATGAACCGACGACCGCGCGTCACCGTCGTGCAGCCGTATCTGCACAGCTACCGGGTGCCGTTCTACGAGTCCCTCCATGCCGACCTGGCGTCGCGCGGTGTCGAGCTGATCCTGGCCCTCGGATCCCCCACCGGGCAGATCGCGCACCGCTCGGACGCCTGCGCTCTCGCCGACGCGGTCCAACTGCCCCAGCGGGCCCTGCGGCTGGGGCCAAAGCAACTGCTCTGGCGGCAGCTCGGCGAGCTGGCTCACACGTCCGACGTCCTGGTGTTGCAGCACATGCTGCACTGCACGGAGTCGTACGCGCCGCTGCTACGGTCCCGGCTGCGCAAGGGGCCACCGGTCGCACTGTGGGGGCAGGGCAAGGCGTACAGCTACCGCCCACTGCCGCTGGCGGCAGCCGCGAAGACCGCGATGACACGGCTGGCGGACTGGTTCTTCGCCTATACAGAGCAGGGTCGCCGTGATGTCGAGGGCTGGGGCTTCCCGAGCGACCGCATCACCGTGGTTCGCAACTCGACCGACACCCGGGCGGTGATGGCCGCTGCTGAGCGCACCACGCCTGTGCAACTCGCCGTGCTGAACGAGCAGTACGGCCTCACCCCGGGCCGTACCGCGCTGTTCATCGGTGGTCTCGACGCTCCCAAGCGCATCCCCTTTCTTCTGCGCGCCGTGGACCGGATCGCAGCTCAGCTGCCCGGCTTTCGGCTGTTGGTCGCCGGTGACGGTGTGCAGCGCGGACTTGTGGAAGAGTCGCGCACCGCCGTATGGGTGGGGAGAGCCTCCACCGAACAGAAGGCGCTGCTCGGTGCCGCCTGTGAGGTGATGCTGATGCCGGGCGCGGTGGGGTTGTGCGCGGTGGATTCCTTCGCGCTGGGCACGCCGATCGTGACGACGCACTGGCCCTTCCACGGTGTGGAGTTCGGCTATCTGGAGCACGGCAGCAACGCCCTGGTCGTGCCGATCGAGGACGACGGGAGGTATGCCGATGCAGTGGTCGGACTGCTACGGAACCGTGAGCGGCTGCGGCGGCTTCAGGACGGCTGCCGGGCGGCGGCCGGCAGCTACTCTGTCGAGGGGATGAGCGGCCGCTTCGCCGACGGTGTGGAACGGATGCTGGCGCGGTCATGCTGAGCGGGAGATCAGCCTCTCGTGCGCGGCGATTTCCCCCTCGGTGAAGCGTCGTCCCACCGGCCGTGCCGGGTTCCCGGCGACGATCTCGTACGGCCGCACATTGCATGTGACCACCGCACCGGCTGCCACCACCGCGCCTCGCCCGACCGTGATGCCGCTCAGCACAACCGCGCCGTAGCCGATCCAGACGTCGTCTTCGATCCGCACCGGTTTGCTGAGCCTCTCCGGATGGTGACCCACCCAGTCGGCGTCACGGATCAGTGAACCCACCTGTCGCAGGGCGTGGTCGGTGCGGCCGACGATTCCGACGCGGTTGGCGATGAGGACGCCCGTGCCGATGGAACCATCCACCTGGATGGTGCAGCCCTTGCCGATGTGGACGTTGCCCCCGACGGTCAGTTGCCGGGGCGCCCAGAGCACTGAGCCGAGACCGATGTGCACATCAGGGCCTACACGGACATTGCCGCGTACGGCATAGCAGCGGTGGAGTCGCTGCGCGAGGCGCGTAAGGAGCCTCGTCACGCGCGGGCCGCCGGAGTACGGACACGGCCGGGCGGTTTCAGGACCGAGCGCATTTCTGTGTCTCCTCGAACTGCCAACACGTCAGTTGCCCGGATGCGCGGTGCTTACCGCAACCAGTGACTTCGGCAGTCCAGCGATGCGTTCAGGCCAGATCTCGGAGTGGGGGAAGCACCGGCGCATCCCGGTGAAGTCCAGCAACTCCACCCATGCCGCGTCGTCGACCGCAGCTCCGAAGCCGGTGGACCTGGTGTGGCCGAAGGGCCAGCGGATCGAGACCTCGGCGCGTGCCCTGAGGGGGAGGAACTGGAATCCGGGGAAGAGCCAGTGTGGTTCGACGGGAAAGTATCGGTACGGGGTCTGAATCCAGTGCTGGTCCGACATCGTGTGTACTGTCTCGGCCAGGCGCAACCGGTTGGCGTGGCCGCCGACATGCTCCAGGAGAGAGTTCGAGTACACGAGGTCAAATCGCTCCTTGGCCAGCAGGGCTGGGAGCGCGCAAGCGTCACCGACGACGGCCGTGACACCCGGCTCGTCGGCCGACAGGGTCTTCGGGTCCAGGTTGACGGTGACAACTTGGGCCGGTCTCACCGGGACGAGTCGCCACGCCTCGGGCACTCCACCGAGGTCCAGCACGCGCATGTCGCTCAGCGTCGGGAACCGTCGCAGCAGTTCTGCCCAGCGCTTGGTACGGGCCCGGTGGGAGAGGGAGCCCGGCCTGCCGGGATCGCTGACCACGTTCCGGATCGACGTGCGTGCCGAGGCCGTTGCTGATCTCATGCGTGAGCCCGCGGAAGGGGATGCGGCGCCGGACGCCCGCGCGCTGCCTGCCGCGTCTGTTGCTTCTGTTGCACGCGTGGTCACGTCAGGCCTCCTGGGTTTGGTGCCATGGCCGTTGCCATTCCTGATGCGGCGATTGGCCGATCACGTCGGGGTTCGGCGACTGCCGTACAAGGGCCAACGCCGCCCGGGGGCAGCGCGACCGTCAAACGAGGCGCCTGGCGGGGCTTGCTGCGCCCTGTCATTGAGCCTCGGACACTCGAACACTCGGACCGGTGGGGCGCCCGGCGTCACAGGTCTCCATTCCCCGTACGGTCCGTGGGCTCGCGGTGCTCCCGCCAGCCGTAGCCTGCCAGGTCACCCCCCACAGGAACCGCGCGTTGCCGAACACGTACCGCCGCCACAGGCGGCGCGGCTCGCAGCCGAGACGGAACAGCCATTCCAACCCGTTGTGCTGCATCCAGGGCGGCGCCTGACGCTTGGTGCCGGCGATGAAGTCGAAGGCCGCACCCACGGCCACGGCGACCACAGGCAGTTCGGCGCACAGTTCGGCGGCCCAGCGGTCCTGTTTGGGCGTGCCGAGGCCCACCCAGACGATGTCCGCTCCCGCGGCGCGGATGTCCGCCGCTTGTTGCCTCAGTTCTAGGGAGGTCATCGGGCGAAAGGGCGGGGAGCAGGTGCCGGTGATCCGTGTCCGGGGGAAGCGCCTCTCCAGTTCCCGGTGCAGTTTGTCCAGTACGTCGGGCGTGGAGCCGAGGAGGTAGTGCCGCAGGTCGGTGCGCTGGCTCAGGGCGAAGACGTCCAGAAGGAGGTCGGGGCCGTACACGCGGGTGCCCGGGAGGGTGTCGTCACGGTGGAGAAGCTGGCTAGCCCAGGCGACTGACTGCCCGTCAGGCAGGTTCAGGGAGGCCGAGCGGAGGATGGCGTGGAGTTCGGGGTCCCGGTCGGCGAGGGCGAGCGTGTAGGCGTTGGACAGGTGTACGTCACTGCCGCGCTGGATGCAGGAGGCGCCGGGTCCGTCGGTGAGCCCATCGCGTGCCTCGCGCATCCGACCGGCCAGATGCACGACATGGCGGGCCGCGCTGTCGCGGGTGTGCGCGGTGATGGGCACACCGAGGCACTCGACCACGGGAGCCGCCGACACCGGTGTCGTCCGGCTGCTCGGAGGGGTGGTCATGAGCGGACGGCTTCGGTGCTCGGCGTGGACCCGGCGGGCCGCTGGCCGCTCCCGGCGAACTCGCCGGGGGCCAGACGCCGGCGGAAGTCGGTGATGGTGTCGCATAGGCCGCGTTCCACGGGAGTCGTGGGCTCCCAGTGCAACAGTTCGCGGGCGAGGGTGATGTCCGGACGCCGTCGCTCGGGGTCGTCCTGGGGGCGCGGCGTGAGCATGATTTCGGAGCCGGACTGGGTGAGCTTGCCAATCCACTGCGCCAGCTCCAGCATGGGCACCTCGTGGGGATTTCCCAGGTTCACGGGTCCGCAGTGGTCGCTGGCCAGCATGAGAAGCAGGCCTTCGACCACGTCGTCGACGTAGCACAGGGACCTGGTCTGGCTGCCGTCGCCGGTGACCGTGATCGGCTCGCCGCGCAGCGCTTGGCGGATGAAGGTGGGGATCGCCCGTCCGTCGTCCGGGCGCATCCGCGGCCCGAAGGTGTTGAAGATGCGCACGATCTTGGCGTCCACACCGCGGCTCCTGCGGTATGCCATCGTCAGTGCCTCAGCGAAGCGCTTCGCTTCGTCGTAGACCGAACGCGGGCCCACGGGGTTCACATGCCCCCAGTAGCTCTCCGGCTGAGGATGGACCAGGGGGTCGCCGTACGACTCGGAGGTGGAGGCCAGCAGGAAACGGGCACCCTTGGCGGCGGCCAGGTCCAAGGCGTGCCAGGTGCCGACCGAGCCCACTCGGAGTGTCTCCAGAGGCAGTCTCAGGTAGTCCGCGGGCGAGGCTGGTGAGGCCATGTGAAAGACGGCGTCCACCGGCCCCGGCTCGTCCACGCCCTGGGTGATGTCCCCGTGGCGGAACTGGAAGTGCCCGTCGCCCATGAGGTGCTCGATGTTCTCGGAGCTGGACGTCAGGAAGTTGTCCACGCAGATCACTTCGTGGTCCGCCTGAAGCAGCCGCTCACACAGATGGGAGCCGATGAACCCGGCCCCACCCGTCACTACTGCACGCATGCAGGTCCTCTCGGCCGCCCCGCCCAGGCTGGTGGACGAGGGCAAGCGTCGGTGTCATTGCCGAAGCTCGGTTTGATGTCGTGTTTCTATTCATTAGTCAGAATTGAACCGATTGAGACGTAGCGTGGGTCGAAATGCTCCTAGTCAGGGTAGGTTTCACCCATTCTGCCGTAGAAGGCGAAGGGATGCGGAATGCCGGTATCCACTGCGAAGACGCCTCATCACCGACCGGCTCCGTGTGGGCGGGCGCGCTGGGGAGTCCGCGCGGCCAAGCGGTACATCGACTGTGTGGGGGCCGCCGTCCTGCTCCTGTTGGTGGCGCCGGTACTCTTCGCCGCCGCCGTCGCGGTGAAGCTCGACACTCCGGGCCCGCTGCTGTTCCGCCAGCGCCGGACCGGCTGGCGAGGCAAGGACTTCTACGTCCTTAAGCTGCGGACGATGCACGTCGGTTCGGAGCGGTTGCGCGCGGCCATGGAGGTGCGCAACGAGGCGGACGGCCATCTCTTCAAGATCCACGAGGACCCGCGGGTGACCCCGGTCGGGCGGTGGTTGCGCCGCTACTCCCTGGATGAGCTGCCACAGCTGGTCAATGTGCTGCGGGGGCAGATGTCCCTGGTCGGTCCCCGTCCGCTCCCGGTCGTGGACTCGGCGTTCACCGGCGAGGCCCGCCGCCGCCTGCTGGTCCGGCCCGGGATCACCGGACTGTGGCAGGTGAGCGGACGGTCCGATCTCGCCTGGGAGGACGCCCTGCGCCTGGATCTGCAGTACGTCGACACCTGGTCGATCAGGCTGGACCTGGCGATCCTCTGGCGGACCCTCCCCGCCGTGCTGCGCGGTGACGGCGCCTACTGAGCCGGCGCCCGCGCGTCGCACGGAGGGACGCACATCCACACGCGGCGCCCGAAGGGCGTTGCGCGGGGGCCACTGGGCCCTTTAACGAGATCAGCCAGGGAGTGACACCGGATGTCCGAGACTCGCCATGGTGCGCCGCGTGTGCAGGAACCCCCGCTCAGTGCGGAGCGGGCCGAGCGGATTCCGCGCCGATGGAAGGAGCGGGTCCTGCCCGCCGTCGTCGTCCGTCGCCTGCGCGACCGTCGCGTGAGGCTGCCGGTGTACGCCACGGCGGGACTGCTCCTGGCCGGTACCGCCTGGATCGCGGTCACCGGAGTGCTCGCCCGCGATGAGCTGCTGGCCGCCCAGCGGAGTCTGGAGACGCTGCGGCGGCAGCACCTCGCGCAGCCCGCCGCGGCCCCGGCCATCGCGGCCGGCCCGGAGGCGACGCGGACCGCAACAACGCAGGACGCGGTGCGCAGCGCCGCCGGCCATGCCGCCCGGGCGCATCGGCTCACCACCGGCCCCGCCTGGTTCCCCGCGGCCCACCTGCCCGTTCTCGGCGGCCCTTTCCGTACCGTACGCGGTATCGCAGAGGCCTCCGACCGGCTGACCCACGACGTGCTCTCTCCCCTGGTGCGCACCGTCGCGGAGCTCGAGTCCACCGGGACGAACGACGGCCGGCACCTGAACCTCTCCGCGCTGCGCCGTGTTGCTCCCCTTCTCGAACAGGCCTCGCGCAGCGCATCGAAGGTGCGTGCCGATGTCGACGACCTCCCGCACGGCACCTGGCTGCCGGCCACCGACCGGGCACGCACGGCACTGGCCCGGCAGCTCGACCGGATCACCCCTCTCGCCCACGATGCCGCCGCTGCGGCCCGGTTGATGCCCTCGATGCTCGGAGCTGACGGGCCGCGACGGTATCTGGCGGTGTTCGAGAACACCGCCGAGGCTCGTGGAACGGGGGGGCTGCCCGGAGCCTTCGCGGTGCTCAGGGCAGAGCGGGGCCGACTGAGCTTCGAGCACTTCGGCAACGACACCGAACTGAGCGAGGCCTCTGCGGACGTCGACCTGGGAGCGGAGTTCAACGGGCTCTACGGCCCCAGCGCCCCGACCCGGACCTGGGTGAACTCCAACATGAGCCCGCACTTCCCGTACGCGGCGCGTATCTGGGCGGCGGCGTGGCAGCGGCACAGTGGCCAGAGTGTGGACGGCGCCTTCGGTCTGGACCCCGGTGCGGTCTCCGGGCTCCTCGCCGCCTCCGGCCCTGCCCGGCTGCCCGACGGGAGCGCCGTCACCGCCCACAACGTCGTGGATCTCAGCGAGCGCGCCAGCTACGCGCTCCACCCGAACTTCAGGCAGCGCAAGGCGTACTTCCTCGACGTGGCGCGGGCGGTGGCCATCCGGCTGCTCGGTGCCTCGGCCGAACCCGCCCGCCGCGCCGACCTCTTCTCGGCACTGCACCGGCAGCTGGGCGAGGGGCGGATCAAGGTGTGGAGTGCCCACTCGGTGGAGCAGCGCGAGCTCCTGGCGCGGTCGTTCGGCGGAGCCCTGCCCGGAGGATCCGCTCCGCTGGCCGGACTGGTCGTCAACAACGCGGCGGGTACGAAGCTCGACTACTACCTTGACCGCCGACTCGTGTGGGCACCAGGCCGGTGCGTCGATGGCCGGCGCGAGGTCACCGTGACCGTGCGCCTGACCAACCGGGCCCCGGTGTCGGGACTCCCGCCGTACGTCGTCCAGCGGGTGGACGACCCGCCCTACGAAACCCGGCCGGGTGACAACCGCCTGCTGGTGTCCTACTACGCCAGTGCGGAGGCCACCCTGTCCGGTGCCACCCTGGACGGCCGTCCCGCTCAGCTGAGTCACGGCGCCGAGCGGGGACACCCGGTCTTCACCCTCGGTGTCGAGCTGCCCGCGGGTGTCACACGCACCCTCGTACTCCACTTGCTGGAGCGCCCTGAGGACCGTTCTCCCTTCGTGCTGCGTCAGCCGCTGGTGCATCCCCTGCACGCCAGGGTGCTCCCGAACGGTCCGTGCGTCGGGTGATCCGGCTCCCCGGCGGTACGGGGCTCCGGTCGACTCGGCGGAAGGTGGTCCCTCATGCGCGTTTTCACCGCATATCACGGATACGATCACTTAGCTAACGAATGTCAATATTGTTGCTTCCTTGCACACCTGGGATGGATACCTTGAATCTGTCCGACTACCTTCGGTTCCTAGTCAGGCGCTGGCGCATCATCGCGGCGCTGGGCCTGCTGGGAACAGCGGTCGGCGTGTTCGTCACACAAACCACCACACCGCAGTACCAGGCCACCTCGACACTCTTCGTGTCTCTCCAGGACAGGGACGACACAGTCAAGCTCAATCAGGGCAACACCTTTGCTCAGGCTCGCGTCCGCTCCTACGCGGAAGTGGTCACCAGCCCCCGCGTGACCGAGCCGGTCGTCAAGTTTCTGCGCCTGGACATGACGCACTCACAACTGGCCCGGAAAATCACCACGGAGGTACCTCTCGAAACGGTGCTCCTCAAGATCACCGTCACGGACACCCGACCCTCCCGGGCGGCCCGGATCAGCGACGCGATCGCCCACCGCTTCGCCGAGGTCATCGCCGAGATCGAACGACCGGAGGGCGCCCGGAGCTCGCCCGTCCGGCTGAGCATCACCGAGCACGCCACCAAACCCAGGACGCCGACTTCCCCGAACCTGGTGCTCAACCTCGCACTCGGGCTCGTGGCCGGCCTGGGCCTCGGTACCGGCCTGGCGGTCGCGCGGGAGTCGCTGGACACCTCGGTGCGCAGTCGCAGCGACCTCACCCGGTGTCTCGCCGACACCGGCGGACCGGCCGTACTCGGCAGCGTCGTCCTCGACCAGAGTGCCTCCCGGCACACCGTGGCGGCGGACGACGACGCGTTCGGCCGGCGGGCGGAGGACTTCAGACGGCTGCGCACCAACCTACGGTTCGTGGACATCGATGCCCCGCCCAAGGTCATCGCGGTCACCAGTGCGGTGCCTGCCGAGGGGAAGACGAGCATCTCGATCAACCTGGCGTCCTCCCTGGCCGAGTTCGGTTCCTCGGTCTGCCTGGTCGACGCCGACCTGCGGCGCCCCAGTGTGGCCTCTGCTCTCGGCCTGGTACAGGACGCCGGACTGACCACCGTGATGATCGGCCAGGCGAACACCGAGGACGTGATGCAGTCGGCTGGTGCATTCTCGGTGCTGGCCAGCGGGGTGCTGCCGCCGAACCCCGCGGAGATGCTGGGCTCTGAGCAGTTCCGCACCGTGGTGCGCTCGCTCGCCGACAGGTTCGACCATGTGGTGATCGACACCGCGCCGGTCCTCCCGGTCGCCGACACGCCGGCGATGGCCTCGGCGGTCGACGGCTACCTGCTGGCCGCCCGCTACGCGAAGAGCTCCCGGGGCCAGGTCACCGACGCCGTGCGCGCCCTGCAAGACGTCGGCGCCACTGTGCTCGGCAGCGTCCTCAACATGGTGCCCGCCAAGCGCGACGGCGAGCAGTACGGCTACGGGTACCGCCCCAAGACATCGGGACGCCGGGAGCGGCTCCGGCTCCTGGCCCGGCTCATGCTCCGGCCACGGCTCCGACGCCGCGGCAGGACGGCGACGATCGGCGTCTTCCCCGCGCCGTCCGCCCCGACGGTAAAGGACACCACGCCGGTGGCTGCCCAGGAAGGCGGAGACCATCACTGACCGAGGAGGGGATGCTGCGGCCGGCCCGGGCCTCGTCCGGCAGGGGCCGAGCCGTCGGCCCGGCGGTCGTCGGCGCAACGGACCCGGCATGGCGGTTCGCGGCTCCCGGCCGATGGCCCGGTGCGCGCGGATGCGCGCACTCCCGGCCCTGACGGCCGCGGTCCTGGGGGTCTCGGCACTGCTCACCTCCTGTGCGGCTGACGACCGGTCACCGGTGCGCACGCAGGCCGCGGCCGGGTCTGCCGCTGGGCCGGTCGAGCAACTGAGGGTCCGGGTCCTCGACGTTCTGGCCCACGACCCGAAGGCCTACACGCAGGGCCTGGAGATGGCCGGGCGAACCCTCTACGAGGGGACGGGCATGGCCGGTGAGTCGTCGATCCGCAGGGGCCCGCCCGGCCGGCCTCCCGCCGTCCGGGCCGACCTGCCGGCGCCACTGTTCGGGGAGGGGGTCACCGTCCTCGGGCGGACGCTGTGGCAGTTGACCTTCCGGGATCACATCGCAATCGAACGGGACGCCGGAACGCTGGCCGAACTGCGTCGTCTCCCCTACCTGGCGGAGGGCTGGGGCGTATGCCACCAGCCGGGGCGAGGGCGGCTGGTCACCAGTGACGGTTCCGCTCGCCTGACCTTGCGGGACCCGCGCACGCTGGCCCCGACGGGTGAAATCCTCGTCACTCTTCGAGGCCGTCCGGTGGCACAGCTCAACGAGCTGGAATGCGTGGGCGACCGTGTGTACGCCAATGTCTGGCCCTCCGACCGGATCGTGCGCGTCGACACGGACACCGGCGCGGTCACCGCTCAGATCGATGCCTCGGGGCTGCTGCCCTCGAAGGAGCGGCAGCCCGCCGAGGTGCTGAACGGCATCGCCGCCATCCCGGGCACCGATGAGTTCCTGCTCACCGGCAAGCGGTGGCCGAAGATGTTCCGCGTGGTTTTCGTCGCCAGGTGATCCGGCTCTCGTCCGTTCGGCGGGGCCGCGCGGCGGGGGCCGGAAGGGCGTCTCAGGGGGTGCTCCGCCGAGTGCCGATCGGCCTGTCGGTCCCGGCCGGTACGGTCCGAAGCGATCTCGCCGCGCTGCAGACCACTGCGATGACCGGCGGGCGGGGCACCATGAGGTGTCTGGTGGCAGATGCCCCGGGCCAGGCAAGGTCCACCCGGTGGCGGGAGCGACGCTCACCACACCGCCCCCCGGGCACTCACCGGCTCAGCTTCCGGAACCGTCGTACGGCCAGCGGCAGGAAGATCGCCGTCAGGATCACCGGCCACACCCCGGCCATCAGCAGCGCGTGCTGCTCGACCCAGGAGTCGCCGCTTCCGACCGGCGTCCCGAAGAGCTCGCGGGTCGCCGCCGCCGTGGAGGAGATCGGGTTCCAGGCCGCCACCCAGCCGAGCCAGTCGGGCATGAGCTGCGGTGCGACGAAGATGCTGGAGATCATCGTGAAGGGGAAGGCGACCGCGAAGAGGCCGCCCGCCGCCTCCGGGTTGGGCACGATCAGGCCGAGCCACACCCCGATCCAGATCAGCGAGAACCGCAGCCACAGCAGCAGCCCGAACGCGCCGAGGAAGCCCAGGCCGCCGTCCGGCCGCCAGCCCATGGCGAACGCGGTGAGCATCATGATCGCCAACTCCGCGCAGGCGACGATGATGTCGGTGACCCCGCGCCCGGCCACCACTGCGGAGGAGGCCATCGGCATCGAGCGGAAGCGGTCGATGACACCCTTGGTGGAGTCGTAGACCACGACGGTCGCCGTGTTGATGAAGCCGAACGCCATGGTCATCGCGAACATGCCCGGCATCAGGAAGTCCTTGTAGTCCCCACCGCCCGGCACCTTCATGGCGCTGCCGAAGACATAGCCGTAGAGCAGCACGGACAGGATCGGGAAGCCCAGCTGCCAGGCGATGTTGACCGGCTGGCGCTGGTAGTGGGTCAGACCGCGGCGGACGATGTTCCAGCAGTCGGCGAACACCCAGTACACAGCGCTCCGCGTGCCGGGTGTGCTCAGGTCGGTGGCGCTCATGCTGCGGACTCCTTCTCGGTCCGGTGGCCGGTCAGGCGCAGGAACACGTCGTCGAGGCTCGGCCTGCGCAGCCCGATGTCCTCGACGCGGACGCCCTCGTCCTGGAGGGTCCGGGCGACCTCGGTGAGGGCGGCGACCCGGTCGGTGACCGGGGCGTGCACCCGCGACTCCGGCTCGTCCGCCTCCGGTTCGCCGTCCGCGACGCGGGCGACGACCTTCACCACGCGCGGGATGTCGGACCGCTCGGCGACCACGACCTCGACACGGTCGCCGCCGACCAGGCTCTTCAGCCCGTCCGGGGTGTCGTCGGCGATGGCCCGCCCCTGGTCGATGACGGTGATGTGCGAGGCGAGCTTGTCGGCCTCCTCCAGGTACTGCGTGGTCAGCAGCACGGTCGTGCCTCCGGCCACCAACGCCCGCACGGATTCCCAGACTTCCCCCCGGCTGCGGGGGTCCAGGCCGGTCGTCGGCTCGTCGAGGAAGAGGACGGCAGGGGCGAGGATCATGGACGCCGCGAGGTCGAGGCGGCGCCGCATGCCGCCGCTGTACTTGCCGACGCCGCGGTCACCGGCGTCGGTCAGGTCGAACTGCTCCAGCAGTTCGGTCGCCCGCAGCCTGGCCCGCTTCCCGCCCAGGTGGAACAGGCGGCCGAACATCTCCAGGTTCTGTCGGCCGGTGAGCACCTCGTCCACCGCCGCGTACTGTCCGGTGAGCCCGATCCTGGCCCGGACCTCGCGTGACTGCCGGGCCACGTCGAGCCCTGCGACCGTCGCCCTGCCCCCGTCCAGCCGGATCAGCGTGGACAGGATGCGGACGGCGGTGGTCTTGCCCGCCCCGTTCGGCCCGAGCAGGCCGTGCACCGTGCCCTCGCGCACCGCCAGGTCGAAGCCGTCGAGTGCGCGCTTCTCGCCGTACCTCTTCTCCAGCGCCTCGGCCCGCACCGCGTATCCGTCCATGCCGCCCCCTCCCCTGCGCTCGCGCCCCTCCGGCCCGAACTGAGTACAGCGTACCCGATGACGCGTACGCCGTACCCAATTTTCTCGCGGGGACCTAAGCTGGGCTGCATGACGAGCGGCACGAGTGGCACGGGCGGTACGGAGACCAGCGGCAGCGGGGACATCGCCCGCACCCTCGAACTGCTGTGGGACACCGGCCGCCGCCCCAGCCGCGGCCCCAAACCGGCGTTGACCTTGGACCGGATCGTGGAAGCGGCCGTCCGACTGGCGGACGCCGAGGGGCTGGAGGGGCTCTCCATGCGGCGCGTCGCCGCCGAACTCGGCACCGGCACCATGTCGCTCTACCGGTACGTCCCCGGCAAGGGCGAGCTGCTCGACCTCATGCTGGACCGGGTGCAGCGCCCCTCCGAGAACCCCGCCGACCTCGGCGACGGCGGCTGGCGCGCGGCCCTGGAGGCACTGGCCCGCGCGACCCTCGCCCTCTACCGCCGCCACCCCTGGCTGCTCCAGGTCAACCAGTCCCGGCCGATCCTCGGCCCGAGCGCCCTCGACGGCATGGAGAGGGTGCTGACCCTGATCCGCCCGATGGGACTGAGCGACCCCGAACTGGTCTCCGCGATCATCATGATCGACGGATATGTCGTAGGGGCCGCGCGTTCGCAGCTGTACGAGCGGGAGGCGGAGCGCCGGACGGGCCTGACGGACGCCGAGTTCTGGCAGGCGCAGGTGCCGATGCTGGAGAAGGCCATGGCGTCGGGCCGTTACCCGGTCATGGCGTCGCTCTCCGAGGACGCCTTCGGCACGGCCTTCGACCACTTCGAGTTCGGATTGCAGCGGATCCTGGACGGGCTGGAGGTCCTGGTGGCGGCGCGCAAAGCGCAGGGGGCTTAAGGGGCTGTTGACGAAACCCCGCGGAGGTCACGGCCGGGCCGTCGGGACCGGGGACGACGAAACCGGGATCGAGGATCTCGTCGGCCCGGCTGAAGTCGCCCTAACCCCGGCGCATCAGCCGCCGCAGGCCGAACAGGGCGACCAGGACGGCACCCGCGGCGATCGCGCCGGTCTTGAGATTGCCGCTCAGCCCGTCTCCCCCACCGTCGGACGTGGCCGAACTCCCGCTTCCCGAGTTGGAGTCGGAGCCACCGCTCCCGGGAGCGTCCTGCGGCTCCACCGGGCTGTCCGCCCCTTCGGCGCCGTACATCAGCTTCTCGCCGTCCGCGGTGTAGGTGACGGACTCCCCCTGCCCCAGGAACGGCACGCCGAGCCGCTCCTCCTTTTTGATCTTCCCGCCGTTCCAGTCGTACGCGATCGCGCCGAAGTAGCTGCGTACCACGAGGTGTTCGCCGTCCGGGGAGAGCGTGGCGTCGGTGGCCTCCAGGTCGGGTACGGCCGCGACGGGCCGGAACGTGTTCGACCCGGCCGGGGAGAGCCGCGAGGGGCCCTCGTACAGGTGCCCGCCCTTCTCGTTCTTGTCGACGATGTAGACACGGCCGGTCTTCGGGTGCACGACGAGGGACTCGGCGTCCCGCGCGCCGTCGGAGTACTTCACGACGTACTGCGTGGCCTTGATCGTCTGGTCGCGCAGGTTCTTCGGCTCGGGCAGCCGGTATATCCAGACGTACGGCCAGGTGCCACCGAGGTTGTCGCCGATGTCGCCGACGTAGATCTGGTCGTCCGGTCCGATGGAGACCGCCTCGACGTCGCGCGGGCTGCCCACACCGGACATCGTGATGGTGGCGACCGTCTCGCCCGTCGCGCTGTCGACGGCGTAGAGGTACGCCCCGTCGTCGCTGTCGTTGTGCGTCCAGTAGATGCCGGGGTGCTGTCGCGAGGCCGCCAGGCCGCTGGACTCGGTGATGCGCGGGTCCTTGATCGTGAACTTCTCGTCGCCGTCGGCGGCGGAGGCGGGCACGGCGAGGGCACCCGTGAGGAGGGCCGCGGCGAGAAGGGCGATCGGTCTGCGCATGCCCCAAGCCTGCCATCTCGCCCGACGGTTCAGCGGCGGTTCACCGCGGCCGGGGATCAAGGAGGACGGCCGGACACCGGGCGTGGCCCGACTCACACCCCGCCCGGTGACGTGATCGTCCATGATGAGCGGATGCTCAGGTTCATGCCCGTCGGTGACTCCATGACGATCGGAAGCACGGGCGAACACACATGGCGCTACCGGCTGTGGCAGCACCTGTGCCGTTCCTACGGCGGCCCCTGCACCCTCGTCGGGCCGCGCGAGACGCTCTACGACAAGCTCACCGAGGCCCCGGTGTCGTACGCCTACGCCGAACCGGACTTCCCCCGCGCCCACCTGGCCGGCTGGGGCGAGGGCTGGCAGCACATGGCGCCGCTGATCGGCGAGGCGGTGCGGTCGTGCCGCGCGGACGTCCTCCTGGTCTCCCTGGGCCTGATCGACCTCGGCTTCTACACGAACGCTGAGCAGACCGCTCAGAACGTCCGGGCCTTCACGGCGGAGGCGCGGGCGGCCAACCGCCGGGTGGGGATGGTATGGCTGCCGGTGATCCCCAACGTGCGCGCCCAGACGGACGCGCCCTTCGCCGTCGAGGTCGCCCGCTTCAACGAACTCCTCGCCAAGACGGCAGCCGACCTCGACGAGCCCGGCTCCCCCGTCCTGCTGGCCTCGCCCCCGCCGTCGTACGACGTCGCCACCGACACCTACGACGGCACCCACCCCAACGCGAGCGGCGAACACAAGATCGCGGCGGCCTTCGCGGAGGCGATGCACCAGGGCTGGGGCCTGGCGGGTCTCTACGAGGCGTAGCCCTCGTCGATCACCCGGACCAGGTACTCCGCACAGGACCGGACGTCCAGGTCGCCCCACCGCTCCTCCTCGTCCCCGAGATAGACACCCCGGGCACGGGCGAGGACCGGCCGGTGTTCGGCGGGCAGCCGGCCGGCGGCCCACTCGGCGGCGGCGTCCTTGGACCGGATGCCTCCCGTGTCGAGGGTGCTCCACACGCGGGCCAGGGTGAGCAGCACGTTCCGTGTGTCCGCCGCGAGCTGTTCCATCAGCTCCGGCACCCCGGCGACGATCGCCCGTCGGAGGTCGGCAGCCGGAACCGGGTCGAGCAGTTCGGCGGGCCCGGGCCCCAGCAGCGGAGCGTCGGCGAGCAGCACCATGGTGAGGACGGGGGCGAGGTCCGGGTTCGGCCCGGGGGCCGGGGTCATCCCGCGCTCGAAGTCCTCCCGCAGCCACTCGCCGTACAGGAACTCGCAGGCGGGCGGATATCGCCAGGGCCGTACACCGTCCTGCACGACGACGGTCAGCTCGACGGGCCGCAGCCCCTCCCCGACCCCGGAGACCTTGAGCAACTCCTCCGTCAGCAGACGGCGTTGCTCATGACTGGTCGGCTCCCGCACCACGGCCAGGACGTCCACGTCACTGTGCGGACGCAGGCCGCCGAGGGTGGCGGAGCCGTGCAGGTAGACGCCGAGGAGGGAGGCGCCGAGGATGGTCCGAAGGAGCTGGACGAGATGGTCGGTGTGCGGCTGGTCCGGCATGTGCGCTCGCATCCGTGTCGTGGTCACCGTGCGTATCGTCGCACCGCGCGGCCGTCACGGGACTGGGGAGCTGTTGACGGCAGTCCCGAATTTCGTGCTTGCCTGGAGCGCACTTCAAGACGTTGGCTTGGGGACCATGAAGTACACGCAGCTCGGACGCACGGGACTCAAGGTCAGCCGGCTCGTCCTCGGCACCATGAACTTCGGCCCGCAGACCGACGAGGCCGACAGCCACGCCATCATGGACGCGGCGCTGGACGCAGGCATCAACTTCTTCGACACCGCGAACGTGTACGGCTGGGGTGAGAACAAGGGCCGCACCGAGAGCATCATCGGCAACTGGTTCGCCCAGGGCGAGGGACGGCGCGACAAGGTCGTCCTCGCCACGAAGGTCTACGGCAACATGGGCGCGGACGGTCCGGCCTGGCCCAACCACGACAAGCTCTCCGCGGTCAACATCCGGCGGGCCGTGGACGCCAGCCTCAAGCGGCTCCAGACCGACTACATCGACGTCTACCAGTTCCACCACGTCGACCGCGCCACTCCCTTCGAGGAGATCTGGCAGGCGATCGACGTGCTGGTCCAGCAGGGCAAGATCCTCTACGTCGGCTCGTCGAACTTCCCCGGCTACAAGATCGCCCAGGCCAACGAGATCGCCGCCCGGCGCGGCGGGACCATCGGCCTGGTCAGCGAGCAGTGCCTCTACAACCTCGCCGAGCGGCGCGCCGAGATGGAGGTCATCCCGGCCGCGCAGGAGTACGGCCTCGGTGTCATCCCCTGGTCGCCGCTGCACGGCGGGCTGCTGGGTGGCGTGATCAAGAAGGAGGTCGAGGGCGGTCGCCGCGCCTCCGGCCGGGCGGCCGACGCGCTCGCCGACCCCGGCACCCGCGCGCAGATCCAGTCCTACGAGGACCTGCTCGACAAGCACGGCATCGAGCCCGGCGAGGCCGCCCTGGCCTGGCTGCTCACCCGCCCCGGCGTGACCGGCCCGATCGTCGGCCCGCGCACCGCCGAACAGCTCGCCTCCGCGGTCCGCGCGTCCGAGCTGGAGCTGTCCGAGGAGCTTCTGACCGGCCTGGACGAGATCTTCCCGGGCCCGGGGCCGAGCCCGGAGGCCTTCGCCTGGTAGGTGCGCCCCTTCAGGGGCGCGGGGAACTGCGCGACAAGCCCCCACCGGCCCGCAGCCGAAAAGCAGCCGTCCGCAGTTCCCCCAC
>NZ_POUC01000219.1 GCF_002891435.1 Streptomyces cahuitamycinicus | reverse complement strand
GGTGGGCGGGGGCGGACGGAACGGCGTACCGGAGACGATGCGTGTCCGGTTGCCCACCTCGACCGGCCACGCTCGCACGGACGTCATACGCGTATTACGATGCCATCGTGGCGAGGACACGCATCAGCATCAGCTTGGAGCAGGACCAGGCCGAACGCATCAGGCAGCACGCGGAACGGGCGGGCATGGACGTCTCGGCCTACCTGGTGCATGCCGCGACGCGCCAGATGGCCGAGAGCGACGCCATAGAGGAACAGTTCGCCGAGGTGGACGCACTCATCGCCCGGGCGGAGCGAGCGGCGGACGGGCTGCCCGCAGAACCCGCCCCGGAACCGACCGCGGAGCTGACAGAGCAGGAACGCCGTGAGGTGGAGGAGGCCCTGGCGCTCGTCCACGGCCGCGACCGGCAAGGCCGCCGTCCGGGACACGCCGCGTGAGCGCACGGGTGCCCGTCTACGACACCGGCATGCTCATCGCACTGGCCGACCGCAAGGCGAAGGCGGTGGCCCTCCACGAGGGACTGCGCACGGTCCCGCACCGGGCGCTCGTGCTCGGACCGGTCCTCGCCCAGGTGTGGCGCCCCCGGCCGGCACTGGTGCACGCCCTGTCCGGCATCCTGAAGGACTGCACCGTCCCTCAGGCCCGTACGTCCGAGCCGCCCATGCGTGAGACGAAGGCGGGCCGTCCGGAGTGTCTGGCCTGCGCTACGGGCCCGGACCTCGCGGACTGGCGGCGCATCGGCACCGCTCTGGGGCGGGCGACCCTGCCGGCGAAGAAGCGGCCGGACGCGTGGGTGGCACTGGCAGCGGCCCGGCACGGCAGCGCGGTCATCTTCACCACCGACCCGGGGGACATCCACGCCTACCTGACGGTTCTCGCGCCGACGGACGTGCACGTGGTCGCTGTCTGATGACCGGAGTCCCGCTCGGCCCCGTCCAGGCAACACGCAGGCGTGAACAAGCCGTCGGCATGAGCGGGGCACGGGGCTCGGCCCTCCGCAGAGGCGCTCCGCGAGCGGGTACCGAGGCGATCAGCCACCAACGGCAACGGCCATCCAGTGCCACGGCCTCCTCGAGCGCCGACCGCTGAACTCGCCCAGAGTCCTCCACCCACTTCGCCACTTACCCACGGCCGTGGTAAGTGGCAAGGCATGAGCAGGTGCACAGAAAGCCCTGGGCGTTCTGGCAGGACGAGTTGCACCTTTCACGCGGGTTGTACTCATGGCCGATGAGGACGCTCGGGTACCTGCGGAGCAGCTCCCTGCTGATGCGGGGGAAGTGAGCGCTGGCCACCGTCCAGCACCCCTCGCGGCTGTCCCACCGGAACGATCTATCGCTTCCGACCCAGCCGGAGAGCTTCCGCTCGTGCTCCCACCTGGTGTGAGCCGGGAACCAGACGCCGAACCACCCTTTGGCGGGCAAGCCGATTGTCGGCAGGTGCTCACCCTGATAATTCGGCAGCCACTCAGGGGGCTTGAGGTACTCGGTCTTCTCCCGCAGGGCACGCCTGCGCCTTTTGTCCCCGCCCGTAATCCGTCGGCTACGTCGAGGCCCGGGCCCCCACTCGACCGACACATGTGCGGCGAGCTGACCGGAGGCATAGCAGGGGAAACGACTTACCGGCCTGTCATGGGCGACCACGCGGCCGTCCTGGCCGACCTCGATGGAGTTGCGGCACTTCAAACACGTGCGGTTGAACCTTCCGCCACCCACAAGCACCCCCTAGGTTGCGCTGATGTCTCCCGTATCCGCTGCTGCGTCCTGCGGTTCCAGGCCAGCGCCTTGTCGGCTGTCTCGAACGGGATGTTCCGTGTGAACTCGCTCCGACTCTGGAGAGAGCGGCCCCGCGGCAACCGCATTGCCGTGGCGGAGGCGGGGTGTCCGACGCCCATCGGTGTGCCGAGGGCCGGTCAGGCGAGATCCCGACCTTCGGCGGTGTGCTGCGCGTCAGTCATGCCACGACGTCGGGGGTGGGCCGAATGCGCGACGGCCGGCCCTCACGGCCAGAGTGGCCATGGCAGCGTTGGCTCCACCACCGATCACTGCGCCGATACCGAACGGTGCCACTCGACCGAGAACGATGATTCCCTGCTTGGTCCCGTACTTCGTGATGAAGTTCTTCCCCAAGATCTTGTTGATCTGACGCAACGTCTCGACTGGCACCTTGGCGACAACCTGACGTCCCCAGTGTTGCCCCGTACGCTCGGCGACCTTGGTGACGGTGGCGGAGCAGCTCCCGCCGAGCATGATTCCCATCACGATCGTTCGGCGTCGCTCGATCTCGTCGATGGGGACTCCGTGGACTTCGGCGACCGAGAGCGCGAAGAGGGCGCTCAGTTCAAGAGACGAGAGGGCCTCGCCTGCCGACAGTGCCAGTGCGACTCCCGTGCCGACGCCGGGCGCGGCTGCGGTTCCTCCAACCGCGCTGAGTTTCCCACTCAGGCTGTCGGTTCTGGGGCGTTCTCCCGAACAGCCCCTACCTGTCCAGGCTTGGAGCCGTTGCGGTCTGCCCCATCGACTGCGAGGTCGCCGTCAGTACCTCCCAGGGCCTCATCGAACCGGCTCAAGTGTGGCGGCGGCTCACCCGGGCGTCCGGCATGAACTCATCGGCCGTTGCGCAGGGTTGTGCTCAGTGGTCAGACCAGACCTGCTCGCTGAGCGTGTCCGGGCTGGGGACGCGCAGACGCAATTCGGCCCAGATCGTCTTGCCGCCGGGCGGGTACGGCTCGACGCCCCAACGGTCGGCGAGGGCAGTGACCAGGAGGAGGCCGCGACCGGACTCGGAGTCGGGGGACGGTCCGCAGTCCGCAGGCGGCGACGGGAGGCGCTCATCCCGGGCGTCGGTGACGGCGATGCGGAGCAGACTGGCCGTGGCGTCGAGGGTGAGAGTGAGCCGGAAGTCGCGGCCGTTGACACGACCGTGCAGGGCGGCGTTGGCCGCGAGTTCGGCCACGATCTGCTCGGCGCGCTCGGTGACCCCGGGTGACACCGGCCACGCACGGAGCTGCTCGGCGGCGAGGAGGCGGGCGAGGACCCGACGGATCCTCAGACCACGGCATCTCCGGACGACGCCCTGGCGGGCCAGATCGGGGGCCGGCCGCGGCTGGGTGACGAGCGTGGGCGCTCAGGACGGACCGGGCGGGTATGCATGTCGGCGGCCACTTCGGCCAGGACGTGCGGCACCCGGTAAGCCGGGCTGCCGGCCGAGTCCGGAGTCACGTCGAGCCGCGCGCAGAAGCGGCCGGGGTCAGGCCTGTTCCCCGGCGCGCAGCGCCCGCGCCAGCCACTGAAGCTCCTCGGTCGCGTCGGGCGACGCATACTGTCCGCGCACACGGGCGACGAGCCTGCGGTAGCGCTCCGCCCCTGCCTCGATCCCGGCCTCCAGGCTGCGCAGCACAGCGGCCCGATCGGCGTCTCCGAACAGGTCGGACAGCACCTCGGCCGCTGCCGGCCCCTCGGGAGCGACCCCGCGTTTCCTGACCTCCGCGACTCTCTGCACGATGTGCCTGGCCCACCAGATGGACGCCCCGGGGGGACGGGTCTGCCCCGGCACGGGCGTGTTGAGCCTCAGCCATGTGCGCAACAGGGCACGAAAGCCGGGGTCCCGCACCAGTTCGGCCAGTTCGATCCAGGCGTCGACCTGTTCCGGTGCGGGATCGTCGGGCAAGTCGATGCTGAGGTTGCGCATGCGGTCGCGCAGGCGCGGGTCGACGTCGAGACCGCCGAACACCTCCTCCTTGAACTCGTCGACGATCTGCCTGCGTTCGGCGGCGGAGAGCCGCGCCAACCGGTTCATCAGTGCGGTCTCCTCAGCGGTCGAACCCCGCTTCGCGACGGTGGAAAGGACGGCCCGGTTCACCTTGAGCGAGCGGATCTGCGCGTCGAGCGCGGCCACATGCGCGTCGGCGACCTCGGCGACCGTGGTGCGGCCGCTCAGCACGAGGCACACGTCGTCGAGCCCGAGGCCGAGCTCCCGCAGGGTGCGGACCAGCTCGACGCGGGCCACGGACCCGGCGTCGTACAGCCGGTAGCCGCTCGCGGAGCGGGCCACAGGCGGCACCGCGCCCTCGTCCGACCAGAAGCGCAGGGTACGCACGGGAAGTCCGGTGCGGCGCGCGAGCCGGCCGATGGTGAGCACGTCGGGGTGTTCGTCGTCCATGCGTCAGATACTGGACCTTCCAGCCGCTGGAGACTCAAGCGCCTCAGCGCGACACGACATCCGGGGTTCTCCAGAGTTCTCCCCCGGCCACACCCGTCGACTCGGCGCCCTCGGACGAGCGCCGGGTCCGCAGCCCACGCACACTCACCGGCCCATGGGGGACGAGTCGCCGCGTACTCGTAGCCGCCGCCGTGAACAAGACCCGGGCACCGCGCTCCAAGCCGGCCGTTCGTCCTTCCGCGCCGAGCCACGAAGAGGTCTCTCACGCCACTGAGTGACCGATCAACCGCCGAGGGCCCCTGTGGGAGGCTGGGATGTCTCACCCCCGTCGGCCTGCCGGTTCTCGAGGAGACGGGATGCCGCGAGGGAGGGAGACGCCGCTCCCGACGACCGCTGCGCGACCCGCTCCAGATGCCTTCCGAACACCTCCCGCGCCTGAGGCGTCAACGTCCGCAACGCCATCAACGCCGTGATGGCGACATCACACAACTCCGCCTCCACGTCGTCCCACGTATGCGTGACCCCCTTGCGCGGGTTCTGCCCCGTCGCCCCGATCACCGCCGCCGAGACTTCGCCGACCTCCTCCGACAGTTTCAGGATGCGCAGGAGGAGGCCCTCGCGGCCCTCGACGGGACGGTTGGTGTCGAGCCACTCGTGCAAGGCGTCGATGGTGGACCAGAGTTCAGGGGCGGGGGATTGTTCGTTCATGGGGGCGCAGCCTGCCATGCGGGACTGACAACGCCCCGGGTTCCGGTCCCCGGCCCCTACTCCATGTACTCCTCCTCGAACAACGCCTCCTGCTCCCCCTCCTTCGCCTTCCGCAGGCGCCTCGCCCGGGCTCCCACCACCACGGCCGTGCCCGCCGCCGTCGCCGCGAAGGCCGCCGGGATCATCCAGCCGCGGTTCACCGCGTGGCCGAGCAGGTGGTCGAGGGAGAGGCGGCCCGGGCCGGTGACGGCCAGGCCCGCGGCCGTCAGGCCCAGGGTCGCCGCGTACTCGTAGCCGCCGCCCTGGTTGAAGAAGCCGTTCGGGGCGTGCACCGCCGCGGCGCCCGCCATCGCGCCGGCCGCCGCCGCGCCCGCGGCCGGGGTGGCCAGGCCCAGGGCCAGTAGCGTGCCGCCACCGGTCTCCGCGAGGCCCGCCGCCGTCGCGCTCGCCTTGCCGGGGACATAGCCGACGGACTCCATGAACTGGCCGGTCCCCTCGATGCCGTGCCCGCCGAACCAGCCGAACAGCTTCTGCGCGCCGTGGGCGGCCAGCGCACCGCCCGTCCCCAGCCGGAGCAGCAGCAGGCCCAGATCACGTCGGTCGTTACGCCTCACGTCGACTCCCGGAGCAGACAGCAGGAACAGAGGGGCTCTCCTCTTGGCGTCTCCACCGTCGCACCCCTCACACCCCGCGACACCCGGCGGACCCGTCCGGGACGCCGTTCGGGTGGCACGGGTGGCGTGCGAAGGCGGCCGGTACGAGGCTGGCTCGCATGACGATTCAGACCACGCGCCTCAGCGATCCGGCCGTCCGGGCCTTCGTGGCCGCCGTGAACAACCACGACCGCGAGAGCTTCATGGCGCTCCTCGCGCCGGGCGCGACCATGACGGACGACGGCTCCGACCGGGACCTCGCCGACTGGGTCGACCGGGAGATCTTCTCCTCGCACGGTCACATGGAGGTCGACAACGAGTCCAACGGCGGCCGTTCCCTCCTGGCCCGCTACAGCAACGACACCTGGGGCGAGATGCGCACCCGGTGGAGCTTCACCGTGGACGAGGACGGCAGGATCAGTCGCTTCGAGACCGGCCAGGCCTGACCCCCGCACCGCCTGGACGTCCCCTCCTGCAGCTGTGCGGCAGCCGTTCCACACGCACCGGTGCGTACTCCGCGGTCCCTCGCGGAATCCACCCCCACCCGGTGCGGTGGAACGACCGCCGCCACCCCCCTTGAATGTGGCCAATGGGGAAGCGATCTGCTCCAACTGTGAAGCTTTGGTGTAGGAGAGTTGAGCATAAGTCCCCTACCGGCCGCAATGGGGCGGACGTTGCTATTCCGTTTGTGCAGGTTGACGAGTTGACGAACTCGGTCGCGCGCTCAGCCGCGTCCGACGTACGGCATCGCCGTCGCCAGTACGGTCGCGAACTGCACGTTCGCCTCCAGCGGCAGCTCCGCCATGTGCCGCACCGTGCGGGCCACGTCCGCGACGTCCATCACCGGTTCCGGGGTGACTTCCCCGTTCGCCTGCAGAGCTCCTGTCTGCATACGGGACGTCATGTCCGTGGCCGCGTTGCCGATGTCGATCTGGCCGACGGCGATCCCGTACGGCCGCCCGTCCAGGGAGAGGGACTTCGTCAGGCCGGTCAGCGCGTGCTTGGTCGCGGTGTAGGCCACCGACAGCGGGCGGGGCGTGTGCGCGGAGATCGAGCCGTTGTTGATGATCCGGCCGCCCTGCGGGTTTTGCTCCTTCATCTGCCGGTACGCCGCCTGCGCGCACAGGAACGCCCCGTTGAGGTTGGTGTCCACCACATGCCGCCAGGCCTCGTAGGGCAGCTCCTCGACCGGGACGCCACCGGGGCCGAACGTGCCGGCGTTGTTGAACAGCAGGTCGACCCGGCCGAAGCGCTCGACGGTCGCGGCGAAGAGGGCGTTCACGTCCTCGGGGCGTGAGACGTCCGTCCGTACCGCCAGGGACGCGGCCCTCAATGCGGGAGAGACGCCCCCGGTCTCCGGAGTCAGGCCCCCGGTCTCCGGAGTCACGCCCCCGGAGGCCGGAGTGGCCGCACGCGCCAGGGCCGCCGTCTCCTCCAGCGTCTCGACCCGCCGGCCCGCCAGCGCCACCGACCAGCCCGCACGCAGCAGTTCCACGGCGACCGCCCGGCCGATGCCGGAGCCCGCCCCGGTCACCACCGCGATCGCATTTCCCTTGGCATTCATGGCCCCGCAGCGTACGGGAGCACTCCCGCGGCCACGCCCGGATACGACGGCGTCAGACGGGCGTGAGTTCCGGCTCGCCCGTCTCGTCGGGGTAGCGGACGCCGACGCGGTCGCGGATCGCGTCGAGCGTCCGCATCACGGCGAGCGTGCCGTCCAGCGGCACCAGCGGGGACTCCGTCTCACCGGCGCGTACGGCCCGCATCACCTCGGCCGCCTCGTGCCGCATGCTGTTGCGTGGCCCGTCCGCCGGGTCGGCCGTGAACTCCTCCGCGTCACGGCCGTCCCGGTGCAGGACGAAACGGTCCGGGAAGAAGAACCCGTGCGGGATGTCGATCCGGCCCCTGGACCCGGTCACCGAGGCGGAGGTCGCCGTACCGCCCACGATGGAGCAGTGCACCGAGCCGAGGGCGCCGCTGTCGAAGGAGAGCACCGCCGCCGTCTGGAGGTCGACGCCCTCCTCGGAGAGCACCGCCCGCGCCGCGACGTCCGACGGCTCCCCGAGCAGCAGCTGCGCGAACGACACCGGATACACGCCCAGATCGAGCAGCGCGCCGCCGCCCAGCTCCGGGTTGCGCAGCCGGTGCGAGGGCGGGAACGGGCCCGCCAGCCCGAAGTCGGCCTGAACGCTGCGCACCTCGCCGATCGCCCCGTCGTCGACGAGCGCCTTGAGCCGCCGTACCAGCGGGTTGCAGTACATCCACATCGCCTCCATCAGGAAGCGGCCGTGCTCCCGCGCCAGCGCGACGAGTTCCTCCGCCTCGCGCACGTTCAGCGTGAACGGCTTCTCGCACAGCACGTGCCGCCCGGCCGCCAGACACAGCCCGGCGGCGGTCCGGTGCGCCGTGTGCGGGGTGGCGACGTAGACGACATCGATGTCCTCGTCCTGCGCGAGCGCGTTCCAGTCGCCGTAGGCCCGGGGGATCCCGAACCGCTCCGCGAACGTCTTCGCCGACGCCTCCGACCGCGACGCCACCGCCACGACCTCCGCGTCCGGCAGGTCGATCAGATCCGCGGTGAACGCGCCCGCTATTCCGCCGGTCGCCAGGATCCCCCACCGCACCGTGTCCGCCGTCATTGCCGCCCTGCCTTCACCTCGTGACCCTGAGCACTGCGTACGAGCTGAGAGCATAGGTGGCGATCGACATGTAGAGGGAGGGACTCATGCCCGAGGGTGGGGCGTCCATATCGAAGACCGCACACGAGGCATCGAGGACCGAGCACAAGACATCGGACGCCGCGCACGAGGCATCGGACACCGCACACGAGGCCGCAGCCGGGACGGAGCGGTCCGACCGCACACCGCACCGCCGCACCGGGCTCCTGGTCACCTTCCTCCTCGGAAGCCTGACCGCCGTGCCACCGCTGGCGATGGACATGTACCTCCCGGCCCTGCCGGAGGTCACCCGCGCCCTGCACGCCCCGGCCGCGACCGTCCAGCTCACCCTCACCACCTGCCTGGCCGGCATGGCGCTCGGGCAGCTCGTGGTCGGACCGATGAGCGACCGGTGGGGGCGTCGTCGCCCCCTCCTCGCCGGGCTCGCCGTCTTCGTCGTCGCCACCGTCCTGTGCGCGCTCGCCCCCACCGTCGAGCTGCTGGTGGCCTTCCGGCTGGCCCAGGGCCTCGCCGGCGCAGCCGCCATCGTGATCGCCCGGGCCGTCGTCCGCGACCTCTACGACGGCATGGCCATGGCCCGCTTCTTCTCCACCCTCATGCTGATCTCCGGCGTCGCCCCGGTCGTGGCGCCGCTGATCGGCGGGCAGGTCCTGCGCGTCACGGACTGGCGGGGCGTGTTCGCCGTCCTCACGGTCATCGGCGTGCTGATCGGGCTCCTGGTCTGGGCGCGGCTGCCCGAGACCCTGGCGCCCGCCGAGCGGCACAGCGGCGGCGTCGGCGAGGCCCTGCGTTCGATGCGCGGCCTGCTCGCCGACCGCTCCTTCACCGGCTACACCCTCGCCGGCGGCTTCGCCTTCGCCTCCCTGTTCGCCTACATCTCGGCCTCCCCGTTCGTCGTCCAGGAGATCTACGGCGCCTCCCCGCAGACGTTCAGCCTGCTGTTCGGCGTCAACTCCGTCGGGCTGGTCCTCGTCGGCCAGATCAACGGCAAGATCCTGGTCGGCCGGGTCAGCCTGGACCGGGTTCTGGGCATCGGCCTCGCGATCGTCATCACCGCCGCGACCGCGCTGCTGCTGATGTCCCTGGGCGTCTTCGGCGAGGTCGGTCTTGTGCCCGTCGCCGCCGCGCTGTTCGTGCTGATGTCCGCGATGGGCATCACCCTGCCCAACACCCAGGCGCTCGCCCTGATGCGCACCAAGCAGGCCGCCGGGTCGGCGTCCGCCCTGCTCGGCGCGTTCTCCTTCCTCATCGGCGCGATCGCCTCGCCCCTCGTCGGCATCGCCGGGGAGGACACCGCCCTCCCGATGGCCGTCGTCCAACTGGCCGCCGCACTGGTGGCACTTGCCTGCTTCATGGGAATGTGCCGACCCTGGAAGAAGGAGAGCAGCCGCCCGAGCGTGGAGGGAGCAGTCAGCTGAGCGCACCCAGACTGCGCGACGGCACGCCGGAACGGGCCGGACTCGACCCAGCGGAGCTGCGTCACCTCGTCCGGGAGGTCCACGTCCTGACCACCGGGCAGCGCCCCTGGGCGCCCGGAGCGGTCCTGGTCGTCGGGCGAGGCCCGGTGATCGCGGTGGAGGAGGCCGCGGGCTGGGCCGTGCGCTACGCGGCCTACGACCCCGAGGCCGACGCCGGGGTGGAACTGGCCCCCGAGGACCGGGTCCCGATGACCGTGGCCACACCCTTCGACCTGGCGTCCCTGACCAAACTGTTCACGTCGGTGGCCGCCGTGCAGCAGATCGAGCGCGGCACGCTCGGCATCGACGCGAGGGTCGGGGCCTACCTGCCCGACTTCACGGCGGCCGCCCGGCACGGGATCACCGTGCGGCAGCTGCTCACCCACACCTCCGGGCTGCGGCCCGAACTCCCGCTGTACGACTGTGCCGACGACGCGCAACGGCTGGCCGCGCTCCAGGCGGAGGAGCCGGTCGGGGCGCCGGGCACGTACGGCTACTCCGACCTGAACATGCTCCTCCTCCAGTACGTCCTGGAGCGTGTCACGGGCCGCACCCTCGACGTCCTCGTCCACGACGGCATCACCCGGCCGCTGGGCATGACGGCGACGGACTTCGGGCCCTGCCCCGGCGCCGCGGCGACGGAGGACCAGCGGCGGCCGTGGGCCAAGGCGGACCGGGGGATGCTGCGGGGCGAGGTCCACGACGAGAACGCCTGGGCCCTCGGGGGCGTGGCCGGCCACGCGGGTCTGTTCTCCACCGGCCGGGACCTCGCGGTGTTCTGCCGCACCCTCCTCGCCGGCGGCTCCTACGGCCCCGCCCGCATCCTCGGCCCCGACTTCGTCGAGCTCCTCTTCACCCCGCCGGGCCTCGGCTTTTCCCTCGACCAGCCCTGGTTCATGGGCGACCTGGCCGGCCGCGGCGCGGCGGGCCACACGGGCTTCACGGGCACGTCCCTCGTCCTCGACCCGGCCACGGACACGTTCCTGATCCTCCTCACCAACGCGGTCCACCCACGCCGCCGCCACCCCGACAGCGCGCCGAGAGCGGCAGCGGCGTCACGGGTGGCCCGGGCGGTGCGGTGATCCCTCCGGGGGCGCCGGCGAGGGAATCAGCCGGTGGAGTCCGGGCGAGGACGACGTCTGCACCGGACGGCCGACGGGCCCCACGCGTGGACGGCCGTGCCCTCCCGTGATGGCCGCCACGGGCGGCCACCGGCCCTGGGCCAGGGGTGGGTCACCGCTGGTCGGCTTGTGCAGCGGCTCCCCCCGGGCGGGGGTCTCACCCGTGAACGCAACCCGGCCCGGCCGGCCTCGTAGAATCGCCGGGTGAACGCCCCCGTACCCCAGGCCGAACATCTCCGTGCCGCGCTCGCCGGTCTGCTCGACGGATTGCCGCCCCGGCAGGCCTCGCAGGCGGTCGAGCGGCTGATCGCCAGCTATCGGGGGGCCACGCCGACCGACGCTCCCATCCTCCGGGACCGGGCCGACGTCGTCGCCTACGCCGCCTACCGGATGCCCGCGACCTTCGAGGCGGTGCGCTCCGCGCTGGAGGCGTTCGCCGACGCGGCGCCCGAGTGGGTGCCGGGCGGGCACACCGACCTCGGCGGGGGCACGGGCGCCGCGGCCTGGGCCGTGAACGCGGTCTGGGGCGGGGAGCGGCCCGTCACCGTGCTCGACTGGGCCGAGCCCGCGCTCGCCCTGGGGCGGGAGATCGCCGCGGCCGGCCCGGAGCTGCGGGACGTACGCTGGCAGCGCTCCCGGATCGGAGCGGCGCTCACCCTCGACAGCACGGACCTCGTCACCGTGTCCTACGTCCTCAACGAGCTGACCGCTGCCGACCGCACCGCCCTCGTCGACGCCGCCGCGGCCGCCGCGCAGGCCGTGGTGATCGTCGAGCCCGGCACTCCCGACGGCTACGCCCGCCTCATCGAGGCCCGCGACCGGTTGATCACGGCCGGTTTCCGCATCGCCGCCCCCTGCCCGCACAGCGCCGCCTGCCCCATCGCTCCCGGCACGGACTGGTGCCACTTCTCCGCCCGGGTCAGCCGCTCCTCCCTGCACCGACAGGTCAAGGGTGGCTCCCTCGCCTACGAGGACGAGAAGTTCGCCTACGTCGCCGCCGCCCGCTTCCCCGTCGAACCGGCTGCCAGCCGGGTCGTCCGGCGCCCCCAGATCCGCAAGGGCCAGGTCCTCCTCGACCTGTGCGAGAGCGAACCGTCCCTGCGCCGCGCCACCGTCACCAAACGCCATGGCGACCTGTACAAGGCCGCGCGGGACGCCGACTGGGGAGACGCCTGGCCGCCCTCCTGAGCTTCTGTCAGGTACGCGTAAGATCAACTCGCGCCTTCGGGCGTGAGCAACGCGTACCACCGAAACGGGAGGAACCTTGAAGAAACTGCTGATCGCCCCGCTGGCGGCGGCGGCCCTGGCCGTGACCGGGCTCGTGCCGAGCGCCTCCGGCGCGGCGACCGCCAAGGGCGACGACATGGCCACCGTCGCCGCGACGGCGAAGTGCAAGAGCCTCACGGCCCTGTCGACCGTTCACGTCCGCAAGTCGGCCAGCACACGGTCCACCAGCCTGCGCCTCTGGTACAAGGGCACCAAGGGCTGCGACATCAAGGGCGTCGACGGCGGCTCGTACAAGAACACCTGCGGGATCGACAGCTACCACTACTGGCGCAAGGTCAACTACCGCGGCACCGTGGGCTACGTGCCCAACGTGTGCGTGAAGTACTCCTGACCCGCCCAGCGGGCCGGCGTGTCCTCCGCCGCCGTCCGGTCGGCGGGGACAGGTCCGCGAGGTCGGCCCCGTGATCACCGCCCGGCGCCCACAGCACCCGTGTGTCCGGGCCTCGGGGCGGAAGCGCTCGGCCACCGCCTGGTCCTGGGTGCCGTAGACGAACAGCGGCCCATGCCGCGCCGCCGGACCCAGCGGTCGATGTCGACCGCTCTCCCTCGCGCGAGGGAGAGCTCACGACACCTCGCCGGCCGTGTCCTCCTCCTGTCCCTCCCGCTGCTGTCGTTTCTCCTGGAGCTTGCGCAGCAGTTCGCGCTTCTGCGCCCGCGGGTCGAGACCGCCGCCGATCCGGCCGCCCCGGCCGCCGCCGCGCAGCTCCTCGCGGCCGAGGGTCCTGCGCGATCCGCCGACCCCCAGCATGTTTCCGGCTCCGCCTCGGGTCATCTCGGGCTCCTTCCCTGACTCCGATTCCGCAACGAGACGGTTCGTCTCGTGCGTACCGCTACTGTCCGCGAGACGCTCCGTCTTGTCAACCTGATAACTTCGACTCATGGCCGCTCAGAAATCCACCCAGCCCGCCCCCGGGA
>NZ_POUC01000218.1 GCF_002891435.1 Streptomyces cahuitamycinicus | reverse complement strand
CGAAGGAACGCCCCCATGCCCCGTGTCACCCGCTCCCACACGATTCGCCGTCACCTCGTCGACGGGGGGCTCGTCGACCTCCGGCTCACCGAGCAGGAGGAGAAGGCAGGCCCCGACGGACAGGACGCCGACGGGTTTTCCCTGCGGCAGCAGAGGGACACGGGCGGGACGCTCGTCGTCGTCGTCGGCGCGTACGGACCGAACTGGCTCCGGACCCTGGCGGAACTCAGCGGCCGCCTGGAGCAGCGGCACATCAAGTGCACGGTCATCGCCGAGGGGCCCGGTGTTGCCGACCACGAGGTGATGGTGCGGTGGGCGACGTCCGCGGAGCTGCAGGCCCGCGCGGTGGACCAGGCGGCGCGTCAGGCACCGCTCAAGGCCGCCTTGCGGCAGGGCGAGGCACAGCAGCGCGCCGCCGAGGAGCGGCAGGCCCTCGAGGACGCCGGGCAGTTCGGCCTGTTCTGAGCCCCAGTTCGCGGATCCGGCCGGGCGGTGTCAGTACCGCCCGGCACCATGACCCCCATCACCTCGGAATGACAGCACCCCCGCGTGTGACGTCGACTGCTACGACGCCACGGCCGACGCCCCCGGCGCGCACGCCACCCAGTACCACCACTGACACCTTCTGGAAGGACCGACGATGATCACGATGATGCTGCACTTCCCCCACATGGACTGGACCGTGGAGCTGCCCGCCGTGCCGCGGCAGGGAGAGACGCTGTGGTGGAAGGAGGGGAAGTTCACCGTGACCTCGGTGGACTGGCTTCCGGAGCCGGATCGTCCCGGAGACGTGTCCGTCGAGCTGGAACCCTCCGACATGGAGGCGCACAAGGTGATGGAGCAGGAGAAGGCCGAGGCGCGCGCCGAGTCCCAGGCGCTCGCGAAGGCCGAGGGGCTGATGGGGCAGGTCGTCCTCGTGAGCGCCCGCGCCGGCGCCGCGGTGCCCGGCGTGGAGCTGTCCGACCTCGCGGACCAGGGGCGAGAGCTGCGCTTCATGAACGGCCCGCACCCCGAGATCGACCCGTGGTTCAACGAGGTGGGCTACGCCCCTGACCAGCCGGACGAGCTGATCTTCGCGTTCCCCGCGGGAGAGGCCCGGGTGCCGAACGGATACCCGAGCCGCACGTTCGACGTCCCGGCCGCGGACGTGCAGACGATCCGCGAGGCCATCGCGCAGCCCTGACGGCGCCGGCCTGGCGCAGCCGGTCGCGGCCGCCCTGTCCGCCTATGACGGCATGCCCGAACTGCCGTAAGGTGCATCGCAGAACCACCCACTGAGCCCCGGCCACCTCTCATGGCCGGGGCTCAGTGCATTCGCAGTGCGGTGGACTACTTCCGCTTCTTGGCGGCCCTCTCCTCTGCCTTCATGCGCTCGAGGACGGCGTTGAAGACTGTCGGGTCCTTCTCGTCGGCGAACGCCTGCAGGAGGTGGAGCTGCACCTCCGACCGCGGGATACGCCCTCGGTTGAAGACGTTGGCCAGGTCGACAGCCCTCCGATCGACGGCCTGTGTCACCGCGGGCGGGATCGAGGGAGCCGACGCCGGCAGCTCTCCGAGGAGCACGCCCTTGATCGTCTTGGCGAGGACCTCGGGGTCCTCGTCGTCCTCGAGCTGGAGGTCGCCCGGCATGAGCTTGCGGGTCTCCTCCAGGCGCTTGGCGGTGACCTTGTCCTTCCCCCAGGTGTCAGCGACCAGGACGTACACGGCCACCGCGGCGTTCAGGCCGTACGCGTTCCTCACAGGGACGAGTTCGCGGACCTGGCCCGGGTTGGTGTCGTAGTCGCGGGCCATGAGGACTTCGCCGATCGGCCAGGCCGCGCGCCACTGGTTGCACTTGGAGACGCTGATGCCCTTCTCGACCTCGGCCCACTCCTCGATCGTGTTGTAGAAGCGATCGGGTTCGAGCTTGTGGGGCGTCTGGCGGAACAGCCTGCCGGTGGCCACGGTGTCCAGGGATTTGCCCGCCATGAACCACGCGGTCTTGTGGAGCGCGATGCCCTGGTTGCAAAGCTCCAGGCGCTCCAGCTCCTCGGCGGTCAGCTCGCCCTCCCCGGCGGGCTCGACCGGGTCGGGGATCTTGTCCAAGCCGGGCCGGACTTCCTCGACGGCGGCCGCGACGTGGTCGGCGATGAGTGAGGCCTGGGTCTGCTGGCGCTGGGCGTCGCGGGTGCTGTCGACAGCCGTGAGGGTGTCCGCAGCCGTGTCGGGCTCCTCCTCAGCGCCCCAGCCGAGGTCAAATGCCTTCTCGGTCACGCCGCCTTCACCAGCCCTGCGTTGGCCGCGATGGTGCGGAAGAAGTCAGCAGTGTCTGTGCGCGGCCGGAACTGGCAGACGGGCAGGCCCTGGTTACGGCCTTCCTTGATGTCGGCCGACCGCACGGGGACCTCGCCGAGGCAGCGCACCGTGGGGTGGTTCTGCAGCATCTTGTAGACCGCGGCGTCGAAGTGCCCCATCGGCTTCTGGACGCGGCCGATGACCAGGCCTAGGACGTCGAAGTCGTCGCGCTCGGCGCGCTTCATGGCCCGCTTCTGCTGTGCAAGCTGCATCTTGAGGCCTTCCATGGACCACTCATCGACGTCCGTCATGATGATGGCGCCATCGCACCCGACCAGTTGCGAGTCGGTGTCCATGTCCAGCGCAGGACGCTGGTCGACCAGGATGTCGTCGAAGAAGGGCCGCAGCTTGTCGATCATGATCCGGTAGAGGCGCAGGCCGGCGCCCGTGTCGCGCAGGGCGGTCGACAGGCCGGCCATGTCGATGCTGGCCGGGAGGACGTAGATGCCCGGCACCTTGGTCTCACGAATGAGAGGCAGGGGGTCGAGGACGTCGAGGACGACCTTTGCCTGCGTCAGTTCGTTGGGGCCGGGCGGGCGGACCTTGAAGCCGGTGGTCGCGTTGCGCTGCGGGTCGCCGTCGAGGACCAGGACGCGGCGGCCGTATTCGGCGAGGGAGCCGGCCAGTTGGATGGTGGTTGTGGTCTTGCCGACGCCGCCCTTCTGGTTGCAGAACGCGTATACGCGCGCCCGCTCGTCGGGGCTGTGCTCTTCCAGGAACGCGCGGATGCGTTCCTGCCGCTCCTGCTCGGTCTCCTGGGGAGGCTGCTCCCCGCTGGCCCCTTGGGCGCCGATCGTGGGCGCCGTGGTGGTTTCTGTCATGGGAGGGACGATAGTCAGACCGGCGTCTCGAATCGGGCAGCGAGCCCGTATCGGTGCGGGAACCACGCGTGGTAGGGCCCCGCGCGTCACTCGTACGGGGCCCCGGCCGCTTGCACAATTGGGCAAGAAGATCTTGACCGGCTCCGTTCACCAGGTGACCGGCAGCTCCTGCAGGGCGCGCTTGTGGAACGAGGGGACCCACCTCAGCTCGTCGGCGGGCACGCTCAGCCGGAGGGTGGGCAGGCGATCGAGGAGGCTGGTGATCGCCGTCTCGGCCTCCAGCCGTGCGAGGGGGGCGCCGAGGCAGTAGTGGATGCCGTGGCCGAAGCCGAGGTGTGCGGGGGTGCGGCTGGGGTCGAAGCTGTCGGGTGCCTCGAAGTGCGTGCCGTCGCGGTTGGCCGAGAGCAGCGACACCCAGACGCGTCCGCCGGCGGGAATCGTGACGTCGCCGATGGTGAGGTCCTCGAGCGCGAAGCGGCGTACTCCCAGGGTGAAGGGCGTGTTCCAGCGCATAGCCTCCTCGACGTCGCGTACGGGCGTACGGCCGTCGAGGACGGCGTCCAGGTGGTGAGGGTGGAGCAGCAGCGCCAGGACCGCGTTCCCGATGAGGTTCACCGCGTTGTCGTAGCCCGCGAACAGGATCAGGAACGCCATCGCCAGGAGCTCGGGCTCGGTGAGGCTGTCGTGCTCGTCGCGGGCCTCGATCATCGCCGACAAGAGGTCGTCGGTCGGGTGGCTGCGCTTGGCTGTGATGGTGCCGACGAGGAAGCGGTGCATCTCGCGCATCGCGGTCCTGGACTCGGCGGCCGCGTCCGGGGCCGGCGCGAGGAGCGTGTTCGTCCAGGCGCGGAAGTCGTGGCGGGCATTCTGGGGGACGCCGAGGAGTTCGCAGATGACGGCCATCGGCAGCGGGTTGGCCAACGCTGCCATGAGGTCGACGGGCGGGCGGGTGAAGGCGTCCAGCAGCTCCTCGGTGCGGGCCTGGACCCGTTGCCGCAGTCCCTCGATGCGGCGGGCGGTGAAGGCCTTGGAGACCAGGCGGCGCAGCCTCGTGTGGTCGGGCGGGTCCATGTTCAGCAGGTGGGCGTCCAGCTCGGGCGGCATGGACGACTGGTAGCGGCCGGTGGTGTGGGCGTTGGCCTTGTTCAGGGAGAGCCGCGGATCCGCCAGGGCCGCGCGTACGTCCTCGTAGCGGGTGACCAGCCACACGGGGGCCCCGTCGGGCGTGGTCGTTCGGTGGACGGGGCCGGTTTCCCGGAGCTGGGCGTAGGCCCCGTGGGGGTCGCTCATGAGCGTGTCGCCGAAGAGGTTGGGCGTGGGGGTGGTGCTCATCCTCGAAGGGCTCCAGAGTCCTGGGAGTTGCCGGCCTGGGCGCGGGCGATGGCGTCCTCGGTGAGGTCGGAGCGTCCCTGGAAGGCGTCGGCTACGCGGGTCAGCCAGCGTCGCCGGAAGGCGTCGGCTACGCGGATCAGCCAGTCCCGTTCGGCGTCCATGTCGCCGTCGGCGGGGTCGTGGGGGACGGCCTCGGCGTGGTGGGAGTCGTCCCCGGCCTCCATGGCGCGCAGGGCGGCCTTGATCTGGGTGGCTTCGACGAGGGCTTCGACCTTCTTTGCGGGCACCTGCCGGGTCTTGCACAGCTCCCGTGCGCTCTGGGCCACGGCGGGGTTGGTGTAGGGCCAGAGGGCCAGTTGGGCGTCTCGGATCTCGAAGACCAGGCGGCTGACCATGAACGGCAGGTCGTCCTCGCGGAGGGCTCGCCGCGGGTTGTCCGGGTGGATGTGGGGGAGCAGCACCACTTCGGGGAGGGCGTGGGTGAGGGCCTTCCACAGGGGATGGAGCCGCCGGTAGGCGCGGTACTCGCGGAGGCGTTCGCGGGCGTTGTGCAGGCCGACGCCCCAGGCGGGCATGGTGAAGCCGGCCGCGAACAGCCAGGCGGCAACGCTCGCGAACATCGGCGCGACGTGGATGTTGACGAAGTCCAGCGGGGAGGTGCCGAGCATGTCCCAGATCAGGGAGGTGGCCTTGGGCACGCTGTAGCCCAGGCCGAACACGGCCCCGACGGCAACGGTTCGGAGTCCTCGGCGCAGCCACGGCCGGTCGACGGCCTTGGCGTAGCGCCAGCACATGAAGGCCAGGCCGACCATGCCGACGACGAACAGCACCGTGTAGATCAGCAGGAACTCCCTGATGAACGGCGTGTCGGCGTAGTGGACGTCGAAGTCGATGACGCGCTCGCCGTCGCTCACGTCGCCGAGCCAGAACAGGGTGACCATGGAGGCCACGGTGATGACGGCGTAGGTGACCAGGATCCGGTGCCACAACCGGATGCGGTCCTTCGCGGACGACCAGCTCACGAGCAGGGCGAGGAAGGACGTAAGGCAGATGGCCACAGACGTGTAGATGAACAGCGTGGCGATGTTCGTGACACCGAGCGCGCGGTCGATGCGGACGTACATCCACGGCGAGGCGATGACGAACGGTGTGGCGAACGTGGCTATCGCCAGGCACAGCAAGCGGAGTTCGCGGTTGCCCGGGTCACGGGCCAGGTCACGCAGCTTGTAGAAGAACGCGCTCCAGGAGATCACCGCCAGGACGCCGTAGACGAGGTTGAAGAGAAGCATTCAGCCAGTGTTACGCAGGCCCGGAGCGTTCGAGCGAACGTCCGAGGTGGGAGACGAGGTTCCCCATCCCCGGCCCGTGGGGCGACGCCCGGCGCATGGTGCCGGCCTTCAACGGCAACAGCGATGCGATCAGCTCGGCCGCCCTCTCCTCCATGACGGTGTACGTCGTGCGTCCCAGCACGCTCCGCACGAGTCCGGGGGAGAGGGTGGGCATGAGGAGACGCAGCATCTCGTCCGGCATCACCTCGGTCGCCGCGTGCCCGCACAGGCCGTGTGCGATCTCATGGCGGACGATGTGCTCCTGGTGAGCCCGGACCGTGTACTTCTGGTAGCAGATGTAATAGGCATCGTCGGTCGCCACCCACAGCCCGCAGGGCTTTCCCACGCCGGTGGGCAAGGGCACCTCGATGAGCGAGATGGGACGGCCCCAACGCTGCTCCAAGTGGTCGCACAGCGCGTTGACGTCGGCCCCCTCCGGGATGTCCAACTCCTCGACTATCCCGGCGCAGTACCGCCGCAGCTCCTCGTCGTTCATGCCGTCACCGCCTGCGTGGCCGGTTGGCCACTTCCATCTCGTAATAAGCACAGGTCCCCCGTGGTGTTCGTCGCCCGGCCAAGCGGTGGTCGCCCGCCTGTTGTGCCGGGTCTGACGGTGGTCATAACGGCGTAGACGAATCCGGGCCGGGCTTTTCAGGACGGCGCGACGGCATCCGCCGACTCCCCTGCGCCGCCTTGAGTTGCTGGAGGACGGGGACGATCGATTCGACCGCATCGTCCGTCAGGGACGCGATGGTGCGAAGCGCCACCTGGCGCGCACCGGTCTCCTTGAGTGCCCCCAGCAGAGCGACGTCCTTCGCGCCCTCCCCGTCGTCGAGGAAGTACGTCGCCTCCACGCCGAAGACCTCAGCAAGCCGCTTCATCTGGATAAGAGTCGGGTTGTCGCTCTTGCCGGTGCGAAGGTTGCCGATGTAGGTCGGCGACACGCCGATCTTTCTGGCGACTTCCGAGTTGGTCCACGGGCCTCTGTCAGCCGGGTGAACGGTCTTAAAGAGGCGGTCGAGTCTGGCCGCAAATGTGTCCTCCTCCGCGTCGGTCGGCTCATCAGGTCCAGCGGATTCAGCTCCCGTCATGTCACACCTCCCTCATTTCAAGATCATTTTCTGGTCGGAACCTTTGAACTGGGGTGGATCGTATCAGGGGTTTACTTCCATCTCAGTTGACTCATACGGATACACAGAGGCAGAGTGGGGTACCAGAAAGCGACTGGTCCGGCGGTTTCAGGAAACCGCTTACCCGCCGGTAGCACCGAGAGTAGAGGAGCCCCTTTCCCCCTGCGTCGCCACCAAACAGCAACAGTGGCGACAGAACGGTGTCAGTCGTGTGACCGTCCGTCACGCACAGCGCACGCCGTAGTGAGTCGAACTAGTATTCGAGCCTGACGGACGGAGGGATGAATGACGGTCTCCGATGCAACCCCCCACAACCCCATCGTCGCGACGTCGAACGGACGCCTGGCGATACCGGAGGAGCTGCTGACCGAGGAGAGCAGCATCGGCTTCACGATCGGCCCCGAGTACAGCCCCGTCCAGGCGATGGATGCGGCCAACAGCGTGGTGGCCATGTCGCTGCCGAACCTCCTCAAGGGGGTGCCCGACGCCGCGCAAGCGTGTGCCGACGTCCACGCCGTCCTCACAGAGCTGGTCGACATCACCACCCGGCACAGAGCCAGTGCCGATCTGGTCGGCAAGGTCGTATTCGACGGCTTCCATGTCACCGTGTCCGTGGGCGACATGTCCTGCTCCTTGCCCACACCGGAGGTTGAGCCGGGCCTGTACCTGGTGCACGGCACCGCGCAGGAAGTAGGTCAACACGACGGCGACGCCGGCGGCAGGGTGACCTGGGCGGCCGTGGCGGTCCGAAGATGAAGCCGCCCCCGTCCGGGCTGGCCGGCGGGGGCGGAATCCGAGTGTGGCGACTACAGGTCCAGGACGGCCCGGACGGCGCGGCTGACGCGCTCCATGTCCTCGCTGGTGATGTAGCCCTCGAGCTTGCCCTGCTCGAAGCGCTCCGGGCGGAAACCCGAGATGTCGGGTGCCATGACGACACCGATCACCGGGCTTTTGATCGGGACGGTGACGAGCGTGTCCCGCGCGTCCTCGGCTTCCTGAATTAGAGCGCACAGGATGCCGCCCGGGTGCAGCCTGATCACGGCGTTGTTCTCAATGACCAGGACAGTGCGCTCGCGGCCCACAGTGGGGATGCGCCACACCGAACCCCGCTGGATTTCGATCACGCGGCGTCCGCCTCTGCGGCCTCATACAGGTCGTCAGCCGGGTCCAGGGCCCGCAGCCGCGCGTACTCGAGCATCGCGTCGTTGATCAGCTTCTCCTCCAGGGCCTGCTCGACATAGGCGGAGAAGTTGTTGCCGGCCGCGTGCTGAGCCCGGTCCTCGAGGTCGTGGGGCAGCGTGATGCTGACCTTCTTCCTCGCGGGCGTTCGGGGTGTCGTCATGACAGCCATCCTACCGTTGGGAAGACAGAGGTGTAAGGTGTGATCGCCAACACGAAAGTAGCGGCAGACATGCAGAAGGGGCACCAACCTGGCCCGGTCGATGCCCCGACTTCCTACCCGGTTCCTCGCCAAAGGGGGTAGGCACTGCTTTGCACCGAGCATACAGGCAGTTCGGCGCGGACCACTCGATTCGCGCCCCGCCTGTGGTATTCGAGATGCGCAGTTCCTGCCTCTCTGTCTGAACAGAGAGAGTCCAACATGAGTCTTCCCCACCTCGGCCTCGCTCTCGACGCTCCGGCCGACATCAGCCCCACCGAGCGCCTTGTCCTCGTCCTACTCGCCCGCGACGCCGGCCCCGACGGCATCGCCTTCCCGGCCGTCGGCCGACTCGCCTCGGCGGCGAACATCAGCCCGTCGACCGTCGTGCGCACGCTGCGCCGACTGAGGGACCTCCACCTGGTCGAGCGCACCGTCCGCAGCACCACTACAGGTGCGGCCGCGCCCAGCGCGTACCGCGTGACCGTCGACGTCCAGGAAGACGAAGGCACCCAAGGGGGCCCGGCGTGACCATCAAGCACATCTCCATGGTGCTTGAGGCGGAAGGGCTGGACGGACCCGAGAAGCTGCTCCTGATCGCGTACTGCAACAGGACCGACGATCACGGGTACTGCTGGCCCGGTCAGCAGCGCCTCGCCGACGACTGCGGGACGTCCCCGGCGACGGTCAAGCGCGTCAAGAGGAAGCTGGTCGAAAAGAAGCTGATCGCCTCGATGCGCCGCGTCGACCCGAAAACGGGTGAGCCCATCACCAACCTCACGCGCGTGAACCTCGAACTGCTGGCCTCCATGAAGCGGCCGGACAAGGAGTACGACGACAACGTCATCGAACGGCTCACCTTCGACGCTGCCGCTCCGCGGCCGACCAAGAAGAGGAAGGCCCCCCGCGGCTCCGGGAAGGCTCCTGACCAAGTGATGGCTCAAGATGAGCCCGACCCTGTGGACAACCCAGGCACCCCCTCTGACCAGGTGATGGCTCAAGATGAGCCCGGCCCTGGGCTCAAGATGAGCCCGACCCCGGGTCAACCTGAGCCCGGGGAGGTATCCAACTTGAGCCCAGGGAGGGGTCAAGTTGAGCCACTAACCGTCAGTGATCCACCAGAGAACCCTCAGAGAACCGTCCGTCCCTCCGTAGGTTCCACGGACGCCCCGCCCACGGAGGGAAGGACGGACGGCACCAAGCCCGCCCAGGAAGAGATTCAGCTCACCGAGGGAGTGCGGCTCCTGCAGGCACTGGGACAGGAGCGCCCGGAGCTGATGTTGGCGGGCAAGGTGCTGGCCGATCAGGGCCTGGTCGTCGACGAGCTGTTCCGCCTGGGGTGGCAGGTCGAGACACTGTGGCCCTGGCTGGCCCGGCCGCTGCCCCAGCCCTTGAAGAAGACGGTGGGTGCCGTGATCGCGGGCCGGTTGAAGGAGCTGCTCGTCACGCCTGTGCCCGGCCAGCGGCGGGCCTGGGGAGACGGCAGCGCCGACCACTGGGAGACGGAGACCCCGACACCTCGGCAGTACACCGCGAACGTCGTGGTCAAGCGGCACTACGAGTGCGACGGGGACGAAGGGCTGTGCGGCCGCCCGGTGGAAGCCGAGGGGGACCGGTGTCCCCAGCATGCGCGCGCGCCGCAACCGGCGTGGTGACAGCGGCAGGGAACGCCCCTGCCCGCCCCAGCACAGGCAGGGGCGGGCGGCCCGCCGGCGCCCACCTGCCCTCGGCTGGGATCCCTGATAACGGGCCAGGGCGCCCCCTCCTCCTAGGTGCTTTTCGCGCGCGCAAGCCCGGCGCCTGGCGGCGCGGCTGGCAAGGAGGGAGGGGCGCCCTGGCCCGTTATCAAAAAGATCAGGAAGCGTGAGCCGGAGTGGGCTGCACCTCGCGGACCCGCATCACGTAGGTTCCCTCGGGCCTGGCCTTCGTCCGCAAGACGCTGCGGCGCCGGCCCTTGCGCACCGCCGCGGTCAGGACCTCCCCCGACAGCCCTACCTCGCGCAAGCGCTGAGCGGCTTCCTGCATCGGGATCCACGAGCCGTACGGGATCTTCATCCAGAACTCGGCGATGTCGACTGGCCGTGACGCGAGCGTGCTCATCGCGGGGGCGCTCCTTCTCTTCGGGACTAGACGCCCGCCCGGGTGCTCTCCCGGACGCGTCTGCAGGACGGCGAGATTACAGTACAGCCATGAGACTTGAACAACCGACAACCAGTCAGTGACGGGTAAAACGTGGCCGGTTATGCTTCACCTGCGCCATTGCGGAAGACGATCCTCCTGAAATCCCGCCGGATTACTGGTACGTCCTGACGCACGTCAGGCGCGATCACCGGCACATGGGGGGACTCCACGCCGTGACCGACCGCACAGAGACTGTTGACCAGCTCATCGCCATCGCAGCAGCAGGCGGCAACGACGCCGCGGCCGCCATGAGCGCCTTCTACGCGCGTCTCAACGGCACCGTCTTCGGCTGGGTCCGCCAGTACGTACGGGACCCTCACACCGCCGAGGACCTTGCCCAAGAGGTCTGGATCAAAGTGGCGCAGAACGTGGGGCGCTACCGGCCCGGGACGAACCTCATGGGCTGGCTCATGACCATCACGCGCAACACCGTCGTCGACCACCTCCGCGCCGTCCAGCGGCGCCCCACCGAGGTCCTCCACGCCGACCACTTGGCGCTCGACCGGCCGCGGCCGGGCCTCAGCGTCCAGGACCAGGCCGAGCGCCGGCAGCTCGCCGAAGCCATCGCCACCCACATGAACAAGCTCAAGCCGGATCAGCGCACCTGCCTGCGGCTTCGCTTCTTCGACGGGCTCAGCCCAACGGATACTGCTCAGATCATGGGCAAGACGAACGCCGCGGTCCGCACCCTGACGGTACGGTCCTTGCGCCGGCTCGCCCAGATACTCCCCCAGGGAGACTCCTCTGCTGACATGGTGGAGGAGCTACTGACGATCGCAGTGGGCAGAGGGAATGTTGTCGGTGTTCGGGTGCAGACGACACAGGAGAGGGCGCCTCATGTTGCGACGCGCTGACAAGGGAGCCGAGCGCCTCGAGCGTGCTCTCGACGGCGGCCCGGCCCCACACGACTCGGACACCCGCCGCGCCCTGGCGGCCGCGGGCGCCCTGGCCCCCGGCCACACCCGCAATCCAGCCCGGATCGAGCAGACCCACGACGCGATGATGGCGGCCTTCCAACGGACCTTGAACCCGTTGGAGACCCGCGACGACGCCGGCACCGGCGACGGCCTCGACGACACCGACCTTCACCGCCAGGAGATCGACCTCCCCGGCGGCGGCCAGCTCGTACTCTCCGACCTGGAGGAGCTGACCCCCGAACGCATCGAGCAGGCCCTCGAGATGGCGGCCGAGATACTTGAGCAGTCATCGAAGGACCACCAGAGTTGAGCAAACCGCACCCCGAGAAGCTGCAGATCGTCGTCAAGCCGAAGTACCCCACCGACGCCGGGCTGGTGAACGTCAACGGGGTGCGCACCTTGATCCTGCGGCCGCAGACATTCAGCAGCGCAGTGCGGCAGGTACGCACCCTCATCCCGAGCATCCCCCACGAGGCCGCCGAGGAGTTGGTCCGTAAGGAGTGCCCGGAGTTCCCCGACTGGGACGAGTTGTTCGGGCTCACTGATCCCGCCCCGCCGAGCGTTGAGCGGCCGCCGGCGGATCCAGCGGACGAGATCGACAAGGAGCAACCGCGCCGCGAGCGGCGGCGCCAGGCCGTGCTCGTCGCGGCGCTTCTGCCTGCCCTGGCCGCGAGCTGGGCGCTGGGCCGGTACACCACAGCCGACCCTGCGCCCGCTCAAACCAAGGCCAGCGCGCCGGACTCGACGATGGACGCGGCCGGATCCGACGCGGTCACCGCCCCGTTCGACGACCAGAAGTTCGAGTTCTTCGCAGGGTCCAGCCAGATCGTGTGCAACCCGATAAGCACCCTCGAAGCGGAGTGCACCGACGCTGACGGCATGGTGATGTCGACCAAGGCCGCCACCGGTCCGGACTCGACGATCTTTACCTTCTCGTACGGCTCCGAACGCATCGGTCTGCGCATCTTCTACGACGCCGCCTATGCGAAGACGTGGGCGCGTCAGGACGGGTCGCGAGAGCTGTACCCGAACATGCGCGTCCACGGCCGATACGTCCTGTGGGGTACCGATCCCAAGCGGATCGGGGAGTACACAGACCTCCTGCAGCAGGCCGACCGCGGGCCCGGCCCGACTGCGATGGGCGGGGCGACGCCGCTACCGCCGCGGCTGGCAGCTCTCACCCTGGGCACGCTCGGACTGGACCGCGAGCAGGTGAGCCAGATCATCGCCCGGCCCGCGTCGGCAGGGGCGGGCGCCCCCGTCATGGTGGCGGCCCGGCTCGTGCTGGGCCTCGACACAGCACCGCCATTCGTCGCCCCCCGCGGCGATGACATCGTGGCACTCGCCATGGGTATCGGGCCCAAGCCGCCGACTGGTGCGGGTGACGCATCCACGGTGGCCCCGGTGACACAGCCCGTCACGGGCACGCCCGCCCCGCCGACAGCTCCCACGCCTGCCTCACCGACGGCCCCAGCGCCGCAGGCGCCGAGCCAGCCCGCGCCCGCCGAGCCGACGCCCAGCGAGCCGCCCGCCGAGCCCGCGCCCGCCGAGCCGACGCCCAGCCAACCGCCCACCGAGCCGACGCCGAGCC
>NZ_POUC01000217.1 GCF_002891435.1 Streptomyces cahuitamycinicus | reverse complement strand
GTTCCGGGTGGGGCGGTGCTGGGTCCTGGTCATGACCTTGTACATGGGGGTCCCCGTTTCGTGGGCCCGGTGGGTACCGGAGAGTAACTTCGGGTGGTGATCTTGTACGGTGCCCACGGGGGCGGCGGCAAGGAAGCGCGATGCGGGTCGCGGGCGCCGGAATGTTCACCTATCCGGGTGATGCCAGAGGCGTGGAGCCCGTGAATACGGAGGTGTGCCGGGTGAATTCCGGGCCCAGGGTGGACGCATCGGGCGTCACGGGGCGGGACTCGAAAGGGGACGCCCCGCACGTATCCTGAAGGCCTTCCGGAGTCTTCCGGAGCCCTTCGGGGCGCCCGATCACGATCCCGACCACGACCATGAAAGCGGTCAGCCCATGCGTGTCTACGTCCCCCTGACCCTCCCCGGTCTCGCCGAGGCGTACCAGACGGGCGAGCTGGGAGCCGGGCCGTTCGTCGCCTGTGCCGTGACGCCGGGGCTGCGCGAGTGGTACGGCTCCGACGACACCGAGGAACTGGAGTACGCGGCGCTCGGCCGGGCCGCGCTGGCCTCGCTGCGCCTGCTGGCGGCCGAGCCCGAGGCGCCGCGGCGCCGGGTCGTGATCGCCGTCGATGTGGCCGACCGGTCCGTGAGCGCGGATCCCGGCCGGGGGCTCGATCCGGCGGCGCCGGGCGAGGTACGGGTCGCGGGCGCGGTGCCGTTGGGCAAGGCGGCGGCGGTGCATGTCGACGCGGCGGACGCCCAGGCGGCTGTGACGGCGGCCGCCGAGGCGCTGTCGGCGGCGGACGGCGGGGACGACGACGCGCAGTCCGTCGTGGACGGGGCGGAGGACCACGAGCTGCTGTGGTTCGCCACGCAGGAGATCGCGAACCTGGTCGGGCGCGGGAACTGAAACGGCCAGGCGGACCGCCCCCCCGGGGGGCGCGTTGAGGCGCCGCCCTCTTGATTGTCAGTGGGGGCGGGTACGTTTTCAGGCATGGGGATGAAGACGGGCGCGCACATTGTCTGGGACTGGAACGGGACGCTGTTCCACGACATCGACGCGATCATCGGGGCGACGAACGCGGCCTTCGCCGAGCTGGGGCTGGAGCCGCTGACGCTTGAGAAGTACCGGGAGCTGTACTGCGTGCCGGTGCCGAAGTTCTATGAGCGGCTGATGGGGCGGCTGCCGACCGAGGCCGAATGGGAGGCGATGGACGACGTCTTCCACCGGTACTACACCGAGCACCGCACGGCGTGCGGGCTGACGATGGGGGCCGTGGAGCTGCTGGCCGGGTGGCGGTCGTCGGGTCGCAGCCAGTCGATCCTGAGCATGTATGTGCACGAGGAGCTCGTTCCCCTGGTGCGGGGGTTCGGCATCGAGCCGCACTTCATACGGGTGGACGGGCGGACCGGGCCGTCTGGGGGGAGCAAGGCCGAGCACATGGTGCGGCACCTGGCGTCGCTGAGCGGGGTGGCCCCGGAGCGCACCGTGGTGATCGGGGACGCGGCGGACGACGCCGTGGCCGCGCTGCATGTAGGGGCCCGGGCCGTGCTGTACACCGGCGGGTCGCACAGCCGGGTGAGCCTGGAAGCGGTCGGCGTTCCTGTCGTGGACACGCTGGAAGAAGCGGTCGAAGAGGCGGAGCGGCTCGCGGCCTGACCGGCGCCCCAGACCGGAAGGCGTAGCGGCACTGTGCAGAACGTCAAACTTCCAGGGCTGGTTTTGTACACATACGGCTCATGACGGAGCCCCTGTGAGGAGCGATAGCCTGGGTGGCGTGATCAGCGCGATAGTTCGCGGGGACGTCGTCGTCCCTGCCCTGCGCCCGGAGAGCACGGACGACATCCGTGACCGGGCGGCAGTCGCTGGTCTTCGCGGGCGGGACGTGCCATCCAGGACTCCCGGGACGCCGAACATCACCAGGACCCGGGCGTCGCAGAGAGCAGAGTCACACCGGTGGCGCAGCTCAAGATTGGCTCAGACACCCCCGCTCATCTCACCTTGCGGCATAGCGTCGGAACAGACCGGATACCCCGTGTCACGACGTGAGGTCGTAAGCGCAGAGGCCGTACTTCCTTCTACGTCACGCAACGGCGCGCGACAGGAGCCAGAGGACAATGCAGACCAAGCTGGACGAAGCCAAGGCCGAGTTGCTCGAGAGGGCTGCCCGGGTAGCTGAGAACAGCCCGGTCGGGGGGCACCTACCGACCGGGTCGACGGGCGAGGAGACCCCAGACGCCCAGAAGGCCCCGGACCGCGAGACCCTCCTCACGTTCCTCCAGCGTTACTACCTGCACACGGCCCCGGAGGACCTCACCGACCGCGACCCGGTCGACGTCTTCGGAGCTGCCGTATCGCACTACAGGCTGGCCGAGAACCGCCCCCAGGGCACGGCGAACGTGCGGGTGCACACCCCCACGGTGGAAGAGAACGGGTGGACCTGCAGCCACTCCGTGGTCGAGGTCGTCACCGACGACATGCCCTTCCTCGTCGACTCCGTCACCAATGAGCTGACACGCCAGGGGCGTGGAATCCACGTCGTCATCCACCCCCAGTTCGTCGTGCGACGTGATGTCACCGGCAAGCTCATCGAGGTCCTGTCGACCCCGGCCACCGGCGACCTTCCGCACGACGCGCACGTCGAGTCCTGGATCCATGTCGAGACCGACCGCGAGACCGACCGGGCCGACCTGAAGCAGATCACCGCCGACCTGCTGCGCGTCCTGTCCGACGCCCGCGAGGCCGTCGAGGACTGGGGCAAGATGCGGGAGGCAGCCATCCGGCTGGCGGAGGGGCTGCCGGACGAGCCCATCCCCGGCGACCTGCCCGGACCCCAGGTCGAGGAGGCCCGCGAGCTGCTGCGCTGGCTCGCCGACGACCACTTCACCTTCCTCGGCTACCGCGAGTACCAGCTGCGCGACGACGACTCCCTGGCCGCCGTGCCCGGCACCGGGCTCGGCATACTGCGCGCGGACCCGCACCACGCGGCCGAGGAGAGCCACCCGGTCAGCCCCTCGTTCGAGCGACTGCCCGCCGACGCCCGGGCCAAGGCGCGCGAGCACAAGCTGCTCGTACTGACCAAGGCCAACAGCCGGGCGACCGTGCACCGGCCGTCGTACCTCGACTACATCGGCGTCAAGAAGTTCGACGCGGACGGCAACGTCGTCGGCGAGCGGCGCTTCCTCGGGCTGTTCTCCTCCGCCGCCTACACCGAGTCCGTGCGCCGGGTCCCGGTCATCCGACGCAAGGTCGAAGAGGTCCTGCAGCGCGCCGGGTTCTCGCCCAACAGCCACGACGGCCGCGACCTGACACAGATCCTGGAGACGTACCCGCGCGACGAGCTGTTCCAGACCCCGGTCGACGAGCTGCGGGCCATCGTCACCTCCGTCCTCTACCTCCAGGAGCGCAGGCGCCTCAGGCTGTACCTGCGCCAGGACGAGTACGGGCGCTACTACTCCGCCCTCGTCTACCTCCCGCGCGACCGCTACACCACGGCCGTGCGCCTGAGGATCATCGAGATCCTCAAGGAGGAGCTCGGCGGCATCAGCGTCGACTTCACGGCCTGGAACACCGAGTCGATCCTGTCCCGGCTGCACTTCGTGGTGCGGGTCCCGCAGGGCACCGAGCTGCCGGAGCTATCCGACTCCGACAAGGAGCGCATCGAGGCCCGCCTGGTGGAGGCCGCCCGCTCCTGGGAGGACGCCTTCGCCGAGGCGCTCAACGCCGAGCTCGGCGAGGAGCACGCGGCGGCAGCGATGCGCCGCTACGCGCACGCCTTCCCCGAGGGCTACAAGGCCGACCACAACCCGCGTGCCGCGGTCGCCGACCTCGTCCACCTCGAGCAGCTGAACGCCGAGGCGGACAAGGACTTCTCGCTCAGCCTCTACGAGCCGGTGGGCGCCGCCCCCGAGGAGCGCCGCTTCAAGATCTACCGCACGGGCGACGCGATCTCCCTCTCGGCCGTCCTGCCGGTCCTCAACCGGCTCGGCGTCGAGGTCGTCGACGAGCGGCCCTACGAGCTGCGCTGCTCGGACCGCAGCGTGGTCTGGATCTACGACTTCGGTCTGCGCATGCCCCGCTCGAGCGGCGGGGACCACTTCGGCGACGACGCCCGCGAGCGCTTCCAGGACGCCTTCGCCGCCACCTGGACCGGCAAGGCGGAGAACGACGGCTTCAACGCCCTCGTGCTGAGCGCCGGGCTGAGTTGGCGGCAGGCGACGGTGCTGCGGGCGTACGCCAAGTACCTGCGCCAGGCGGCGTCGACGTTCAGCCAGGACTACATGGAGGACACCCTCCGCAACAACGTCCACACCACCCGGCTGCTCGTCTCCCTGTTCGAGGCGCGGATGTCGCCGGACCGGCAGCGCGCGGGGCACGAGATCGTGGACGCGCTGCTGGAGGAGGTCGACGCGGCCCTCGACCAGGTGGCCTCGCTCGACGAGGACCGGATCCTCAGGTCCTTCCTGACCGTCATCAAGGCGACGCTGCGGACGAACTTCTTCCAGGAGGCCGCGGGCGGCAAGCCGCACGACTACGTCTCCATGAAGTTCGACCCGCAGGCCATCCCCGACCTGCCGGCACCGCGCCCGGCGTTCGAGATCTGGGTGTACTCGCCGCGCGTCGAGGGCGTGCACCTGCGCTTCGGCAAGGTCGCACGCGGTGGTCTGCGCTGGTCCGACCGGCGTGAGGACTTCCGCACCGAGATCCTCGGCCTGGTCAAGGCGCAGATGGTGAAGAACACCGTCATCGTGCCGGTCGGCGCCAAGGGCGGGTTCGTCGCCAAGCAGCTGCCGGACCCGTCCGTGGACCGGGACGCATGGCTCGCCGAAGGCGTCGCCAGCTACAAGACGTTCATCTCGGCGCTGCTCGACATCACCGACAACATGGTCGCGGGCGAGGTCGTGCCCCCGGCGGACGTCGTCCGCCACGACGAGGACGACACCTACCTCGTCGTCGCCGCCGACAAGGGCACGGCGACCTTCTCCGACATCGCCAACGGGGTCGCCGAGCAGTACAACTTCTGGCTCGGAGACGCCTTCGCCTCCGGCGGCTCCGCCGGCTACGACCACAAGGGCATGGGCATCACCGCCCGCGGCGCCTGGGAGTCCGTCAAGCGGCACTTCCGCGACATGGGTGTGGACAGCCAGAGCGAGGACTTCACGGTCGTCGGCATCGGCGACATGTCCGGTGACGTGTTCGGCAACGGCATGCTGCTCTCCGAGCACATCCGCCTGGTCGCCGCCTTCGACCACCGGCACATCTTCATCGACCCCAACCCGGACGCGGCCACCTCCTACGCCGAGCGACGCCGCCTGTTCGAGCTGCCCCGCTCCAGCTGGGAGGAGTACGACAAGGGGCTGCTGTCGGCCGGCGGCGGCATCTTCCCGCGCACGGCCAAGGCGATCCCGGTCAACGCGCACATCCGCGAGGCCCTCGGCATCGAGGCCAAGGTCGCCAAGCTGACCCCCGCCGACCTGATGAAGGCGATCCTGCACGCGCCGGTGGACCTGCTGTGGAACGGCGGCATCGGCACATACGTCAAGTCGTCGGTCGAGTCCAACGCGGACGTCGGCGACAAGGCCAACGACGCCATCCGCGTCGACGGCAAGGACCTGCGCGTCAAGGTCGTCGGCGAGGGCGGCAACCTCGGCCTGACGCAGCTGGGCCGGATCGAGTTCGCTCTGCACGGCGGCCGGATCAACACCGACGCCATCGACAACAGCGCGGGCGTGGACACCTCCGACCACGAGGTGAACATCAAGATCCTGCTCAACGGCCTGGTGACGGACGGCGACATGACCGTCAAGCAGCGCAACAAGCTGCTCGCCGAGATGACCGACGAGGTCGGCCGCCTGGTGCTGCGCAACAACTACGCGCAGAACACGGCGATCGGCAACGCCCTCGCCCAGTCCAGCGCCATGCTCCACGCCCAGCAGCGCTTCATGAAGCACCTGGTCAGGGAGGGTCACCTCGACCGGGCGCTGGAGTTCCTGCCCACCGACCGGCAGATCCGCGAACGCCTCGCCCAGGGCCAGGGCCTGACCGGCCCGGAGACGGCCGTACTGCTGGCGTACACGAAGATCACGGTCGCCGAGGAGCTGTTGCACACCTCCCTGCCGGACGACCCGTACCTGAAGGGTCTGCTGCACGCGTACTTCCCGACCGAGCTGCGCGAGCAGTTCCCCGACCGGCTCGACGGCCACCCGCTGCGCCGCGAGATCACCACGACCGTCCTGGTCAACGACACGGTCAACACGGGCGGTACGACGTATCTGCACCGGCTGCGCGAGGAGACCGGCGCGTCGCTGGAGGAGATCGTGCGGGCGCAGACCGCGGCCCGGGCGATCTTCCGCCAGTCCCCGGTGTGGGACGGGGTCGAGGCGCTCGACAACACGGTCGAGGCCGAGGTCCAGACCCGCATCCGGCTGCATGCGCGCCGCCTGGTGGAGCGCGGCACGCGCTGGCTGCTCAACAACCGGCCGCAGCCGCTGGAGCTCGCCGGGACGGTCGAATTCTTCGCCGACCGGGTCGAGCAGGTCTGGGGACAGCTGCCGAAGCTCCTGCGCGGCGCCGACCTGGAGTGGTACCAGAAGATCCACGACGAGCTGACCGGCGTCGGTGTCCCGGACGAACTCGCCACGCGCGTGGCGGGCTTCTCCTCGGCCTTCCCGACGCTCGACATCGTCTCGATCGCCGACCGCATGGGCCGGGAGCCGCTGGACGTCGCCGAGGTGTACTACGACCTGGCCGACCGGCTGCGCATCACCCAGCTCATGGACCGCATCATCGAGCTGCCCCGCGCCGACCGCTGGCAGTCCATGGCCCGCGCGGCGATCCGTGAGGACCTGTACGCGGCGCACGCGGCGCTGACCGCCGACGTCCTGGCGGTGGGCGACGGCGGAGCGACGCCCGAGCAGCGGTTCAAGGCGTGGGAGCAGAAGAACGCGGCGATCCTCGGCCGGGCCCGCACCACGCTGGAGGACATCCAGAGCTCCGACGCGTTCGACCTCGCCAACCTGTCGGTGGCGATGCGCACGATGAGGACGCTGCTGCGCACGCACTCGTAGCGCGTACGGCGTGACGGGCGCCCCGGGCCGGATCGGCCCGGGGCGCCTGCGCTTGGGGTGCGCGTGCCTGGATGCGAGGTGGGGTGACTCGCACCCGGCGTTGCGGCTCAGGCCGGGTGGGTCCGCAGCCCGGCGGAGCGAGGTGCCGCTGCGCCCACCCGTGCCGCCCTGGGGGTACCTTCCAGGCTCTTAAGGCACTGGGGGAGGCACGATTGCCCGCAGCCGCACGGGCCGCGGTGCGCAGCCGCAGGGGCTAAGGCGGGCGGCTGCACGGACCACGGCCCGCAGCTGCACGGGCCGCGGTGCGCGGCTTCACGGGCTACTGCGGGCGGCTGCACGGGCCGCGGTCCGCAGTCCGGTGGGTTCTAGTTCAGGGCGCTCGCCACCAGGCGTGCCGCTCTCTTCACCCTCGGGCGGGCCATCCTGCGTACCGTCGGGCGGATCAGCTTCGCCGTCACTCCCACCGGTTCCCAGCGGACCTGGAGGCGGCCCGGGCCGTGGCCCTCCGGTTCGACCGTCAGGTGGTGGGACGGGACGCGTGTCGTCAGCGTCGGGAAGGTCAGGGGCGCCAGCAGCAGGCCCGTGTGGGACAGCCCCTGGTGCTGGAGGCGGAGCATCGGGTGACGGATTCCCGCGAAGCCCTGGAGGGGGAGCCGGGCCGCCCCGAGGTCGAGGTGGGCGTGGCCCTCGAAGATGCCGGGGCGGACGGGGGAGAGGCGGAAGTGGACGTGGAGCCGGTGGCCGCCCGGGGCGATGAGGAGCGTCGCGCGCCGGGGGCCGACGGGGAGGCGCAGCCCCGGGTCGTACGTGCGGATCACCAGGTCGATCGAAGCGCCCGGGCCTCGGGTGATCTCCTTGATCTCGTGTCGGAACTGGGCGCTCGGGAAGGGGCGCGTCTCCAGCTCCAGGTCGGAGATGTCCAGCTCGCGGCGGGACCACTCCGACTCGGGGATCCGGTCCCCCCAGTAGGTGCGGCCCTCCGTGTCGGCCGCCACTCGCCTCGGCGCCACCCCGTGCCCCAGGCCTCGGGCCGCCAGCCGGGCCTCCGGCAGGCGCCGGTCGCGGATCAGCTGGATGACGACGCGTTCGGCGCGCGGGAGCCGGGCGAACGCACCCGGCGTGAGCGTGTCCAGGTAGGGGGTGACGAGGTCCGCGAAGGACGTCAGCCAGGCGTCGTCCCGGTAGGGCAGGTCTCCGGCGTACATCCGGAAGTCGTGCTTGAGGAACTTGTGGTCCTTGTCCTCGCGCAGCGACTCGTGCCCGCTCTCGGCCAGGAACGCGTCGATGAGGTGCTGGACGTGGACCCGGTCCCGGACGTTGGCGAGCTTGTGCCGCTGGTTGGATATCGAGGCGGCCTCGGACGCCGCGAAGGGCGCCACGTACCAGCGGTAGACCGGTTCCGGGATGATCGTGAAGCTCTTGGCCAGGCAGTACGCCTGCGCCGAGAACAGCTGGTCCTCGTAGTGGATGCCCTCGGGGAAGCGCAGGTCGTGCCGGTCGAGGAAGGCGCGGGCGTACATCTTGCTGGTGGCCAGGTGCTCGAAGAGCAGGCGCGGGTCGGCCTGGATGCCGTCGAGGGTGCGGCGCTCGGCGACCAGGTGCGGCATCCACGTCGAGCGGCGGCCGTTGTCCACCCTGACCCGCTGCACCGCGCCCATCGCGAAGTCGATCTCACGCTCGCGGTGTGCGGCGAGCAGCAGTTCGACGGCGTTGTCGGGGAGTTCGTCGTCGCTGTCGAGGAACATCAGGAACGGCGCCCGTGCGATCCGCAGGGCGCGGTTGCGCGGGGCGCTGCAGCCGCCGCTGTTCCGCTCCAGGCGGAGGTGCCGGATACGGGGGTCCTCGGCCGCGAGCCGCTGTGCCACCGCGGGGGTCGCGTCGGTGGAGTGGTCGTCGCTGATGATGATGTCGAGGTTCACGTGGGTCTGACGGCGGACCGACTCGACGGCGCGGGGGAGGCGCTCGGCGTCGTTGTGGACGATGACCGTCACGGTGACGTCGGGGGTGCTCATGCGGTCGCCTCCTGTGGGGTCGGGGCCGGCGTGCGTTCCTCGATCGGCAGCACGGGCGGCAGGTCCCGTTCGTCCTGGCCGAGGAAGACCCGGCGGACGACGCGTTCGGCGGCGCGCCCGTCGTCGTACTCGCAGAACCGGCGCCGGAAGACGGCCCTGGTCTTCGCCGCGCTCTCGTCGCGCCAGGCGTCGGTGGTGAGGATCTCCGTCAGCTCCTGCTGGGTCCGGGCGACCGGACCCGGGGCGTCCGCCATCAGGTCGAAGTAGACGCCCCGGGTGGTGCGGTACGTCTCCCAGTCGTCGGCGTGGATCACGATCGGCCGGTCGAGGTTGGCGTAGTCGAACATGATCGAGGAGTAGTCCGTGACCAGGGCGTCCGCCGCCAGGCACAGCTCCTCGACGGGGTCGTAGGAGGAGACGTCGATGATCCGGCCCGTGCGGCGCAGGCCTGTGAGCGGGGAGGCGGTGCCGCCGTAGAAGTAGTGGCCGCGCACGAGCAGGACGGTGTCCTCGCCCAGGCGGTCGGCGAGGGTGGCGAGGTCCAGGCGCGGGGTCCACCCGGCCTCGTAGTCGCGGTGCGTGGGTGCGTAGAGGACGGCACGGCGGCCCGGGGCGATGCCGAGGCGGTCGCGGACCGTGCGGATGTCGCCGGCGCCGGCCGTGTAGTAGACGTCGTTGCGCGGATAGCCGTGGTCCAGGGAGACGTAGCGCGACGGGTAGGCACGCTCCCACATGCGGGTGGTGTGGCTGTTCGCCGAGACGCTGAAGTCCCACTTGTCGATGCGCGCCAGCAGCGCCTTGAAGTCCAGGCCCTGCGCGGCGGCCGGGAACGCCATCTGGTCGATGCCCATGCGCTTCAGGGGCGTGCCGTGGTGGGTCTGGACATGGATCGCGTCCGGGCGTTTGACCACGGCGTTCTCGAAGTTGACGTTGTTGACGAGGTACTTGGCGGTCGCCAGCACCTCCCAGTAGCGGCGGCTGCCGGGCACGACGTGGTCGGTGCCGCTCGGCAGCAGGGCCGCGTTCTCCTCGGTGACCACCCACACCGCGTGGATCTGCGGGGCCAGTTCGGCGAGCTTGGCGGCGATCGCTGCGGGGTTGCAGGCGACGCCGCGGTTCCAGTAAGCCGCGAACACCGCGAGGTGCGGATTCACGGGACGGCCGAGCGCCCTGCGGTACTGGCGGTCGCGGAGCCTGGCCCTCACCTGGCGCCTGCGGGTCCGCACGGCCGATCTGGCGGAGCGGCGGGTGCGGTTGACGGCCTGGAAGGCCCGGTACTTCGCGTAGGCGCCCTCCTCCAGCAGGGAGCGGCGGACGCCTTCGAGCCCGGCCGGGCGGCGGTGGCCCTCGGGGCGGCGGCGCAGGGCGGCCAGGGACGCCCGGCGGAAGAACTCCCGCGCGACCTCCTCCTCCATGCCGCCGCGCGCGAAGGTGCGCAGACAGTCGCGGACCATGAGGTCGTAGAGCACGGTGTGGGCGCCGCGCCGGTCGCGGGTGAGGTCGAGGAGGGAATCGTAGCGCTCGACGAGGCCGTAGCGCTGCTCGGGCGTGACCGGGGGCAGGCTCGCGGGGCGCAGCCGGCGGTCCTCGTAGGCGACGTGCGGCAGGCAGGCGACCCGGTCGGCGAGCAGCAGGGCGGCCAGGGCGGCGTACGGCTCGTCGTCGGTGGTGAGTCGCTGTTCGTGCGCCCTCCAGAAGTCCGCGCGCAGGACGCGGGTGCCGAGCAGCGGGGTCAGCCGCAGCAGGGGCGAACAGTCGTCGAGGGGGACGTCGGCGCGGCCCGCCCGGGCGAGGAGCGGGCCGTCCGGTGAGGGCAGGCCGGTGGCGTGCCAGGTGCTGCGGACGTGGTCCAGAAGCAGGACGTCGACCTCGCCGGGGAGCTCGGCCACCCGCTCGGCGACCATGCGCGGGGTGCCGGCGGGGAGGCCGTCCTTGGCGTGGACGAAGTGCAGCCAGCGGCCGGAGGCCCGGGCCGCGCCAGCCGCCCGGGCCGCCGCGTCCCCCGTGCCGTCCGGCAGCGGCACGACCTGGACTTCCGGGGTGTGCCGCTCGGCGGTCTCCCGGGCCCAGTCGCCGACCGCGGCCACGATCACCTCGGCGTCCGGGAGGGGGTGGGCGGCGAGGGAGTCGAGGAGTTCCGTCAGATGGTCCTGAACGTTAGGCCCGTGGACGACGACGCTGAGCTCGGCCATCACGGGGTCCCCTCTCGCAGCTGCACGGTATGCGGTCATGCTGCCATCAATGAGACAAAAGGGCCGACCGGGTGCGCCTCACGAGGGAACGGCGGTCGTCGCTTTCGGTTTGTCCGCCTTCAGCTAGCCCGCCTTCAGCTTGTCCGTCTTTGGTTTGTTCGTCTTTGGTTTGTCTGCCTTGTCTCCGGTGAACGCCTCGTACTCCTTGAGGACGTCCTCCGTCGGCCCGTCCATGCGCAGCTCGCCGCGCTCCAGCCACAGCACCCGGTCGCAGGTGTCGCGGATCGACTTGTTGTTGTGGCTGACCAGGAACACCGTGCCCGCGTGCTTGCGCAGCTCGCGGATGCGCTGCTCCGAGCGCTTCTGGAAGGAACGGTCGCCGGTGGCCAGGGCCTCGTCGATGAGCAGTACGTCGTGGTCCTTGGCGGCGGCGATGGAGAACCGCAGCCGCGCGGCCATGCCGGAGGAGTACGTCCGCATCGGCAGGGTGATGAAGTCGCCCTTCTCGTTGATGCCCGAGAAGTCGACGATCTCCTGATAGCGGTCCTTGACCTGCTCGCGGGACATACCCATGGCCAGGCCGCCGAGGTGCACGTTGCGTTCGCCGGTCAGGTCGTTCATCAGTGCGGCGTTGACGCCGAGCAGGGAGGGCTGGCCGTCGGTGTAGATGCGGCCGTTCTCCACGGGCAGGAGTCCGGCGACGGCCTTCAGCAGGGTCGACTTGCCGGAGCCGTTCGTACCGATCAGGCCGATCGCCTCGCCCCGGTAGGCGACGAAGGACACGTTCCTCACGGCGTGCACCCGGCGCACGCCCGAGACCTTGTCGGTCTGCTTGCGGCGCACGATGCGGTTGAGGGCGGCGGTCGCGGAGCCGCGTCCGGCGCCGGTGCCGTTGACGCGGTAGACGATGTCGACGCCGTCGGCGACGACGGTGGGGATCTTCTCGCTCGGGTGCTCAGCCACGGCCGTACGTCTCCTCAGCCTTCCAGAAATAGATGAAGCCGCCGACGCCGGCGACCAGCGCCCAGCCGATGGCGAGCGCCCACACGTGCGCGGGGAGCTGGCTCGCGTGGAAGCTGTCGATCAGGGCGAAGCGCATCAGGTCGATGTAGACGGCGGCCGGGTTGGCCGCCAGCGCGATCGTCACGGCCTGGGGCAGGCTGTCCTTCTGCGCCAGCTTGTCGATGCTCCACATGACGCCCGAGACATACATCCAGGTGCGCAGCACGAACGGCATCAGCTGGGCGATGTCGGGGGTCTTGGCGCCCATCCGGGCCATGACCATGGAGACACCCGCGTTGAACGTGAACTGCAGCAGCAGGGCCGGCAGCGCCAGCAGCCAGGACGCGCCGACCGGCACGCCGAAGCAGAGCAGGATGACGACCAGGGCGCCCATCGAGAACATCAGCTGCTGGAGCTGCTGGAGGCAGAAGGAGATCGGCAGGGCGGCGCGCGGGAAGTGCAGGGCGCGCACCAGGCCGAGGTTGCCGGAGATGGCGCGGGTGCCCGCCATGATCGAGCTCTGTGTGAACGTCCAGATGAACACGCCCGTGACCAGGAACGGGATGTAGTCGGGCACGCCGTGCTTGGTGCCGAGCAGTACGCCGAAGATGAAGTAGTAGACCGCCGCGTTCAGCAGCGGGGTCATCACCTGCCAGACCTGGCCGAGCTTCGCCTGGCTGTACTGGGCGGTGAGCTTGGCGGTGGCGAACGCGGTGATGAAGTGGCGGCGGGCCCACAGCTGCCGGACGTACTCGGGCAGGGCGGGCC
>NZ_POUC01000216.1 GCF_002891435.1 Streptomyces cahuitamycinicus | reverse complement strand
CCCGCCCGGACAAGAAGACGAGAGAGCAGCAGCGACGCCGACTGGACCGGGCCCGGAAGGACGCCGAGGCGGCCGGGCGCGAGCTGCGGGAGCTGCGCGACGAGGCCGCGGCCGCCGGACGGGCGGCCGGAGAGGCGAAGCAGCAGGTGGACGCCCTCCAGCAGCGCGTGGAGGAGCTGACCGGCGAGCTGGAGCGGGTCAGGAGCGAACACCAGCAGGCTCGCTTCGCCGAACGGACGGCCCGGGAGCGGGCGCGCACGGCCGACCGCCGGGTCCGTGAGGCCGGCCGTAAGGCCGCGACGGCCACCGCCCAGCTCGAACGCCTGACCTCATCGGACGCGTGATCGACGGACCGGCGCGGCGGTGCGTACCCCCTCACGCCCCCCGACGGGCCATCATCCGACTGTGACTCAACTCACACCCCTCGGCGGGCCGTCCCGCACGGCCGCACACGCACGACATCAAAATTGAACCGTTCGTTTTCTTGAACCGGTCGTGTTTATGTGGCTAGGTTGTCCGCATGACCGCATCCGGGAACCCGACCACCGCCGAGGAACTGCGCGGTGCCGGCCTGAGGGTGACGGCCGCCCGCGTCGCGCTGCTCGACGCCGTACGGGACGGTGACCACCTCGGCGCCGAGGCCATCGCCTCCGAGGTGCGCGGCCGCGTGGGCCACATCTCCGTCCAAGCCGTCTACGAGGGGCTGCACGCACTCACCGCGGCGGGACTGATACGCCGCCTCGACCCACCCGGCAGCCCGGCCCTCTACGAGGGGCGGGTCGGCGACAACCACCACCACCTCGTGTGCCGGTCGTGCGGAGCCGTCGCCGATGTCGACTGCGCGGTCGGCCACGCTCCCTGCCTGACCGCGTCCGACGACCGCGGCTTCGCCGTCGACGAGGCCGAGGTCATCTACTGGGGCCTGTGCCCCGCCTGTTCCACCGCTCGCAGTTCCTGAGCGGGATCCACCCGAGCGTTCCTGAGCACGTGATCCACCCGAGCACCGTGATCCACCCCGTCCGGAAGGATTTCCATGACTGAGAACCACGACGCGATCGTCACCGACCCCAAGTCGGAGGAGGCAGGAGGCGGCTGCCCCGTGGCCCACGGCCGCGCCCTGCACCCGACCCAGGGCGGCGGCAACCGGCAGTGGTGGCCCGAGCGGCTCAACCTGAAGATCCTCGCCAAGAACCCCGAGGTGGCCAACCCCCTCGGTGAGGACTTCGACTACGCCGAGGCGTTCCAGGCACTCGACCTCGCCGCCGTGAAGAGCGACATCGCCGAGGTACTCACCAGCTCGCAGGACTGGTGGCCGGCCGACTTCGGCAACTACGGCCCCCTGATGGTCCGTATGGCCTGGCACAGCGCCGGCACCTACCGCATCAGCGACGGCCGCGGCGGCGCCGGCGCCGGCCAGCAGCGGTTCGCCCCGCTCAACAGCTGGCCCGACAACGGCAACCTCGACAAGGCCCGCCGTCTGCTGTGGCCCGTGAAGAAGAAGTACGGCCAGTCCATCTCCTGGGCCGACCTCATGATCCTCACCGGCAACGTCGCCCTGGAGCAGATGGGCTTCGAGACCTTCGGCTTCGCCGGCGGCCGCGAGGACGTCTGGGAGCCCGAGGAGGACGTGTACTGGGGCCCCGAGACCACCTGGCTCGACGACAAGCGCTACACGGGCGACCGCGAGCTGGAGAACCCGCTCGGCGCCGTCCAGATGGGCCTCATCTACGTCAACCCCGAGGGCCCCAACGGCAACCCGGACCCGCTCGCCGCGGCCCGCGACATCCGTGAGACGTTCCGCCGCATGGCGATGAACGACGAGGAGACCGTCGCCCTGATCGCCGGCGGCCACACCTTCGGCAAGACCCACGGCGCCGGCCCGGCCGACCACGTCGGCGACGACCCCGAGGCCGCCTCCATGGAGGAGCAGGGCCTGGGCTGGCGCAGCACCTACGGCACCGGCAAGGGCGGCGACGCCATCACCTCCGGCCTGGAGGTCACCTGGACGAGCACGCCGACCCAGTGGAGCAACGGCTTCTTCAAGAACCTCTTCGAGTTCGAGTACGAGCTCGAGCAGAGCCCGGCCGGCGCCAACCAGTGGGTGGCCAAGGACGCCCCGGAGATCGTTCCGGACGCGCACGACTCCGCGAAGAAGCACCGGCCGAAGATGCTCACCACGGACCTGGCGCTGCGCTTCGACCCGATCTACGAGCCCATCTCCCGCCGGTTCTACGAGAACCCGGAGCAGTTTGCGGACGCGTTCGCCCGCGCCTGGTTCAAGCTGACCCACCGTGACATGGGCCCGAAGTCGCTGTACCTCGGCCCGGAGGTCCCGGCGGAGACCCTGGTGTGGCAGGACCCGCTGCCGGAGGCCGAGGGCGAGGCCATCGACGCCGGCGACATCGAGACCCTCAAGGCCAAGCTCCTGGAGTCGGGCCTGTCCGTCTCGCAGCTGGTGTCCACGGCGTGGGCCTCGGCGTCCACCTTCCGCGGCAGTGACAAGCGCGGCGGCGCCAACGGCGCCCGGATCCGCCTCGAGCCGCAGCGCGGCTGGGAGGTCAACGAGCCCGACGAGCTGGCGCAGGTCCTGCGGGTCCTGGAGGGCATCCAGCAGGAGTTCAACTCCGGCGCCAAGAAGGTCTCCCTGGCCGACCTGATCGTCCTCGGCGGCACCGCCGCCGTCGAGAGGGCCGCCAAGGAAGCCGGTTTCCAGGTGCAGGTCCCCTTCGCCGCCGGCCGTGTGGACGCGACGCAGGAGCACACCGACGCCGAGTCGTTCGAGGCGCTGGAGCCGACCGCCGACGGCTTCCGGAACTACCACGGCAAGGGCAACCGCCTGCCGGCCGAGTTCCTGCTGCTCGACCGGGCGAACCTGCTCACCCTGAGCGCGCCGGAGATGACCGTCCTGGTCGGCGGCCTGCGGGTGCTGGGCGCCAACTACCAGCAGTCCCAGCTCGGCGCCCTCACCAAGACGCCCGGCTCGCTGACCAACGACTTCTTCGTCAACCTGCTCGACCTGGGCGTCGAGTGGAAGTCGACGACCGAGGACCAGACCACGTTCGAGGGCCGCGACGCCGCCACGGGCGAGGTCAAGTGGGCCGGCTCCCGCGCCGACCTGGTCTTCGGCTCGAACTCCGAGCTGCGCGCCCTGGCCGAGGTCTACGCGAGCGACGACGCGAAGGAGAAGTTCGTCAACGACTTCGTCGCGGCGTGGGTCAAGGTCATGAACCTGGACCGGTTCGACCTGGTCTGATCACCTCCGCATGACAGGACGCCCCGGGCCGACGGCCCGGGGCGTCCCGCGTCGCCTCGGGAGGGCGTTGCCTGAGGGACCGTCAACAACCGTTCAAGGTAAGAACATCACTTACCCAACTCTCACCATGAAAGGGCAAGGAACGCGACCGCGCCCGGAGGTGGGCATACGTTCGGGTCGTGAACACTGATTCCGCCGCCCACAGAGGCGCCGGCCGTGCGCCGCACCCCTTCGCCGCCGCACGGCCCACCACCGGCGGTACCGTCCGCCGCACCCTTCTGCGCACCGCCCTGACCGGGGCCGCAGCGCTCGGCGCGGGCCTCGGCGCCGCCCGGCCGGCAACCGCCGCCACCCCGAACCGGGACGCACCTCCGAGGCCCGTCACCCCCGCGGAAGCCCTACGGGAACTGGCCGCGGGCAACCGCCGCTGGCGCGCCTTCCGGGAACGCCACCCGCACGAAGACCCCACCCTGCGCCGGACGCTGGCCACCGGCCAGCACCCCTTCGCGGTCGTACTCGGCTGCATCGACTCGCGCGTGCCCCCGGAGCTCGTCTTCGACCAGGGCCTCGGCGACCTGATGACCGTGCGCACCGCAGGTGAGGTGCTGGACGAGGCCGTCCTCGGCAGCGTCGCCTACGGTGTCCTCGAACTCGCCATACCCCTGGTCGTCGTCCTCGGGCACCAGTCGTGCGGCGCGGTCCGGGCCGCCGTCGAGGCGGAGGAGTCCGGGACGAGACTGCCCGCCCACATGCAGTACCTCGTCGACCAGATAGGGCCGGCCATCGACCACGGCAAGGAAGGGGACGCCCGGATCGACGCGACCGTGAGCGCCAACGTCCGGCTCGTACGCTCCCGGCTGGCCGCGGAACCCGAACTGGCCGCCAGGATCGGCACGGGCGAGCTGGCGATCGTCGGTACCCGCTACGAACTGACCACCCAGGCGGTCCACCGCCTGGCCTGACCACCGCCCGGTCCGCTGCGCGGCAGCGGACCGGGCCGTGCCTCACGCCCGCAGCGGGTTGTACCGGGCCGCCGCCATCAGGTACCAGGCGGTCGCGCCCGTGTGCCGGTACGGGTAGTAGCCGAAGCCGAACCCGGTGTCCAGCGGACTGCTCGCTGACACCACCCCGCAGCGCTCGGGCAGCGTCTTCCCGCCGACGGTCTGACCGCCGCCCAGCAGATCCTGGGCCTGTTCGGTGGACGCGATCAGCCGCCGGGCGCGCGCCTCGTCGCCCCGCGCCCCCCTGTCGCGCAGCGCGAGCGCGAGGTGGGCCGTCCCCTCGAACCACACGCCGTTGCGGTCGGGCCTGGGCTGGCCGGCCCCGATCGGGGCGTCCTCGTTCGCGAGGAGGCTCGCCGAACTGAAGGTGACACCCTTGTACGACTGCCCCGCGGGCACCGTGCTGTTGGGACGCCCGGAGTGGTCCGTGACGGCCAGTTCGGCCGCGGTCCAGTCCAGCGAACGGGCGTGGCGGCGGGAGCCGAGTGCGAGGTGCGTCCAGGTCTGGGTGTCCTCCGGGACCGGGGAGGTGTTGACCGTGACACCGTCGTTGGTGCCGGTGTAGAAGAAGCCGCCGGCCGGCTCCCACATCCGCCGCACGAACGCCTCGGCCCGCCCCCGTCGTTCCAGCCACACCCGGTCGCCGGTGAGCCGGGCGAGCCGGCCGAACAGGCAGACCAGGTCGGTGTTGTGCTCGGTCGAGGTGAACGGCAGCTTCTGATCGGCCCCGTCGACCCCGAACTTGAAGCCGCCGAGCGGTTCGTCGGTCCGGCCGTTCCGCTCGATCCACTCGCCGATCCGCACGGCACCGACCAGGAAGCGGCGCGCCCCGGTACGCCGGGCGAGAGCGCTCAGCGCGATGCCCGCCCAGGCCATGTCACCCACGGCGGTGCCGGTGAAGCCGAACTGCGTCCCGACGTTGACGGTGCCGTCCGCCCGTACGAAGCCGTCCGGCTGGAGCGAGCCGTCGTAGAAGGTGTACGGCCCGACGTTGTAGGCCTGCCGGAGCCTGCCGTCGTCGTACGCCGGGTCGTGGCCCTGGGCATGGAGCAGCGCGTCGCCCAGCGCCTTGGCCCTGTCCAGGCCGGCTGAGGTCCGGGCCGCGAGGTGGGCGAGGACCGCGAGGGCGTTGTCGTAGGTGAACGCGGTGCTGAACAGGCCGGCCTGGTCGGTGTAGCTCTGGGCCAGACGAAGGGCACCGTGGTCGGGGTAGGCGTCCATGGCGGCGGCGAGGAAGGCCAGTCCCCGGGCCGGGGCCGATGCGGGGCGCGCACCGGCGGCACCGGCGGCACCGGCCGCGACGGCCTGCCCCGAGCCGGCGGCGGTGAGTCCCGCGGCACTGATGCCGAGTCCGGCACCGATGAGCGAACGCCGGCTGAGCGCCGGGCCTTGTCTGCCAGTCATGGATCTCCCTTGAGAGCGCTCTCAACCAGTGGGCGCTCATTCTGCTGGCGCTCCGCTGCCGGGTCAACGCTCTGCTCTGAAGGGAGGGTTGGTCAGGGGGCGCCAGGGGGGAGGAAGCCGAACGCTGAGCGGATCACTCGCAGACGATCTCGTCACGCGGGGTGTAGTGCGTGCGGTACGGCTCCCGCTTCACTTCCCGGCCGTCGTCGTAGAAGACCCGCTCCACGGTGACGTCGAACCCTTCGAGCGGTGTCTGCGGGACGCACTCCTTGTCGTCGCTCACCTTCTTCCGCGGCTTCTTCACCTCGGTGCGCGGGCCCGTGACCGACTTGATCTCGTCGTACTCGCGGGTGCCGAGGAAGGAGACGGTGACGGAAGTGTCCGTCGACTCGGCCTGGATGTAGACGGCGTTGCCGGAGTCGTTGGCGAACCGCAGGTCCAGGCTGCCCCAGGCGACCGTCGCCTCGCGGCCCTCCGGGTAGCGCTCGATGTAGAACGAGTGCGCTCCGTGCTCCACGGGCTTGAGCCCGGCGAAGAACAGCGCGTTGTACACCGTCGTCGCCACGGACGAGACGCCGCCGCCGGACGCCTTCGTGAACTTGTCGTCCAGGATGATGATGCCGTCCATGAAGCCGTTGGCCTCGGTGCGCTCACCGACGGTCCGGTTGAAACTCCAGGTCTCGTCCGGCATGACGACGGAGCCGTTGATGAGCTCCACCGCCCGGCCTATGTTCTTCGTGCGGTACTCGGCCGGTTCGAAGTCGACGGTGAAGGAGGACATCTTCTCCGTCAGCCCCAGCTCGGCGGCGTTCTCGCGGGTCACCTCCGGCCGGGTCTCGCGGACCTCGACCTCGCCACTGCGGGCGGCGCCCGACTCGGTGAGCAGTGGCAGCACGGCCTTGCCCAGCGCCTTGTCGGTGACCGACCGGCCCACCGTGGCGTCCTCGGCGACCACGGCCTCGTCGCCCTCCGGCCGCAGCGTGGCGTTCTCGGCGGTCGTGGTGATGTCGTCCAGGGGGCCGGCCACGGACGGCTCGGTGCGCAACCCCTTCACGTCGAGCTTCGGTCTCAGTGTGCCGCCGCCGTCCGGCCGCATGGTCAGATGCTCGCCCAGTGCCTCCTGGCCGACGGTGAAGCGCCGGCCGGCGGCGGTGAGCGTGACGGGGCCCGACATGGCCGGTTCCGCGAAGGTGTGTACCGCCCGCTCCACCTCGTCGGCGGTGACCTCGGGCCGGGTCTCGCGGGCGGGCAGGGCCGTGGCCGTGCGGGTGTCCCCGCGCAGGAAGGACTCGCGCAGGGGCCGGACCGCGGCGTTCACGTCCAGCGATTGCCCCGTCCGCGGCGTGACCGCCTTCACCCGGCCGTCGTCGAACGCGACGCCGCCGTCCCTGACCTTCTGGTCGAGGCCCTTCGCCAGCTGCCCGAGGGCTGCCCGGGCCTTGTCCTCGTCGAGGCTCACGACCGGCTCGATGTCGCCGCCCGAGCGGAAGAGCCCACCGAACACGCTGACCGGATCGGCGCCGGTGCGCGCCGCCCGGTCGACGGTCCCCTCGACGTCGTAGGAGAGGCCCGCGCGCTCCGGATCGACACTGCCCGTTCGGTCCCCGACCTTGACGGGCAGCTCCCGGGCGCCGGCCGCGCCCAGCTCCCGATCCAGCTTCCGCACCGCCTCCGCGCGGCTCAGCCCTCCGATGTCCACCCCGCGCACGGTCGTGCCCGAGTCGATCTGGCCGCCCGTGAGGAGCAGTCCGGCGAGATACAGACCACCGGCCCCCACGGCCAGCGCGCCGCCGGCCAGGGCGACGGGCGGGAGGGAGGTGATGCGCGGGACGAGGGCCGTACGGGGGCGCATGGGGCTCCAGAGGATCGATACGAGGGTGCACCCGATGACGCGACGATGCGCGGGCAAACACATCAAGTTATCCACACATCAGGGGCGAACCGGTATGGCCCAGACCACTTATGTCCGAGATCATTCCGGAACCGGCCGGACCGGCCCGCCGCGGGGCACGGGCACAGAGTGGTAACGACGAACAACGGTCCGGTCGTTGACACGGTCTAGGCCACCATGAAGATCTCTTTCCTGATTCACAACGCCTACGGAATCGGAGGCACGATCACCACCACGTTCAACCTGGCCGGGGCCTTGGCCGAACGGCACGACGTGGAGATCGTCTCCGCGTTACGCCACCGGGAACACCCCAACCTCGTCCCGGATCCACGCGTGCGGCTGCGGGCGCTGGTGGACCTGCGCAAGGAGGCGGACCATCCGCTGCACCAGAGACCGGCGAAGGTGTTCCCGCCCGCCGAGTACCGCCACCACCAGTACAGCGAGCTGACCGACCAGCGCATCGGCGAGTGCCTCGCAGCGCTCGACGCCGATGTCGTCATCGGCACCCGCCCGGGCCTCAACGTGCACATCGCCCGCCAGGCCCCGCAGCACGTCGTGCGCGTCGGCCAGGAGCACCTCACGCTCGACAACCACTCGCCGCGGCTGCGCACCGCCCTGCGCCGCGCCTACCGCCGCCTCGATGTGATCACCACCGTCACCGATGCGGACGCCGCCGCCTACCGGCGCAAGATGTGGCTGCCCGGCGTCCATGTGGAGTCGCTCCCCAACAGCGTCCCCGACCCCGCCCTGTTTCCCGCCGACAGCACCGCCAAGGTGGTGATCGCCGCGGGCCGCCTGGTGCCGGTCAAGCGCTACGACCTCCTCATCGAGGCGTTCGCCCAGGTCGCCGCCGCGCACCCGGACTGGCAGCTGCGCATCTACGGCAAGGGCGAGGAGCAGCCGCGGCTGCGGGAGCTCATCGAACGGCTCGGGATGTGGAACAACGTGTTCCTGATGGGGGCGGCCACCCCCATGGAGGCCGAATGGGCCAAGGGCTCGATCGGCGCGGCCGCGTCGAACTTCGAGCCGTTCGGCATGACCATCGTCGAGGCGATGCGCTGCGGACTGCCCGTCGTCAGCACCGACTGCCCCTACGGCCCCGGCGAGATCATCGCGGACGGCACCGACGGCAGGCTGGTACCGGTCGGGGACCGTGACGCGCTCGCCGCGGCCCTGCTGGAACTCGTCGGCGACGACGAGCGCCGCCGCCGCATGAGCCGGGCCGCCCTGGACAACGCGCGCCGCTTCGCTCCCGGCCCCGTCGTCGCCCAGGCCGAACGCCTGCTGGAGGCCGCCGCCGCGGCCAGGATCGCCGGCCGGACGGCCACCCCGCGGCACCACCGCACCCAGAGCGCCCTGGCCGGCCGTGGCCACGCCGCCCGCGACGCCGCTCACGCCGCCGCCGCCGGCGTACTGCGCTCGATACGGAAGGGAAGCCGATGAGCACACCGGAGGACAGGACGCCGGGCGAGCCGCGTGAGGGCGTGACGCCGGCCACACAGCAGGTGCCGCCGGGCACACCGCAGGAGGACGTGATGCCGGGCGTGCCCTGTCGGGGGGCGACGCCGAGCAGTTCGCGAACCACAAAGACGAGCCCGCAGCACGGCTCTCATCTGCGCGTCGACTGCGCGATCGACATCGACGGCCGGATCACCTTCCGTCTGCCGCCGATGCACGGCGCGCATCCCCGGCTGCTCCTGCGGCTGCGCCCGAAGAAGGGGCGTCCGGAGACGACCCGTCACCTCCTAGACCTGGAGTCCGACCGGTCCGACGGTCACCGGCACGCCGTACTGGAGCCGCACCCCGTCCTCGACGAGGGCCGCTGGGACCTGTACCTGCTGCCGGAACCCGGTGCCGAGCGCATGCGACTGCGCCCCGGCCTGCGGGATCTGCGCAGCCTCGTCGACGGCCACCTGCGCGACCGTCCCGCGCCGGTCGCGGTCAGGATCCCGTACGTCACGAAGGACGGCTTCCTGGCCCTGAGGGCATGGCGGCGCACCGCCCACGCGGAAGCCCGCGCCATCGACGTCACGGACCGGGGCGTGACGGTCACGGCCCGCCTGCACGGTGCCGAGCTCCACGCGGACGCCACCGTGCGTCTGCGCCTGCGCGGCACCGACACCGTACGGACCCTCCGCCCCCGGACCGACGGCGACGCCCGGGGCTTGTCCTTCACCGTCGGCCCCAGGGACCTGGCGGGCGACGGCGGGGGAGCGATCCGCGTCTGGGACGCCTTCGTCCACCCCACGGACGGAGCACCGCCGATCAGGGTCGGCCGGCTGCTCGACGACCTGGCGGACCGCAAGCACGTGTACGTCTACCCGGCGACCGAGACGGACGGTTCCGCCATCCGCCCTTACTACACCGTCGACAACGACCTCGCGATAGAGGTGACGTAAGACCGATTCGCCGAAATGCCCGAAATGAAAATCCCTGGAGTTTCGGATGGTCGTTTCGGTGATGCGCCGCGACAGCGGTGTGTGGATTCTGTGCAAAGCGGCCGCAAAAGGGGTCAGGGCCTTGTTCACAACGGCCGCAAATCGGGAGGGGGCTTGCGGCCATAACCAAACTCAAGTACCTAGATGAATCATGAACCTGTTCAACCGCGTTGTGCCGTCCCGCCGGCAGGCGCAGCTCCCCCCACAGCGCCCCGTCGGCGCACCGGCATCGTCCACTGCCGTGCTGCCGAACCCCAACCTGGCCGATCTGTCCGGTGAATGGGTCGTCGACCCCGCGCACAGCCGGATCGGCTTCTCCGTCCGGCATGCCATGGTGACCACCGTGCGCGGTTGTTTCCTGGAGTACGAAAGCCGGCTCTACTTCGACGCGTACGACCCCACACGGTCACGGGCCGACATCACTCTGTTCACCTCCAGCGTGGATACCGGGGTGGAGCAACGCGACGCGCACCTGGTGGGCCGTGACTTCCTCGACGCCGCGACCTATCCGCGTATGCGCTTCACCAGCACGGGGGTGCAGCAGACGGGCGCCGACCTGTTCAGCATGTCGGGGGAACTGACCATCAAAGGGGTTTCCCGTCCCCTCGTACTCGATATGACCTACATCGGAAATGTCACCGACCCCTTCGGCTACGACCGGGTCGGCTTCGACGGCACCACCACCATCAACCGCTCGGACTGGGGCCTGACCTACAACAGCAGGCTGGCCGAGGGCGGCGCGATGGTGAGCGAGAAGGTGCGCCTGCAGCTCGACATCGCTGCCATCCGTACGCCGTCGTCGGGCGGCTGAGGGCGCTTCACGACGCCGCGTCGGCCCCGGCCACGCCCCGGAACGTGGCCGGGCCGAGCGTGAGTACGCCGTCGCTCAGGGGGCTGCACCGCACGCCGCCCCGGCCGCGCAGGGCCCGCTGCGCGGCCGGGGTCGATGGCCATGTCCCTCCCCGCGCGGGACCGGGCGGTGCACAGGGCCCGGAGGCTTCAGCCCGTCACTCCCGCCGCCCGGGTCCGCGGTCCTCGAGCGGAGCCCGGCCGTCCGCCGACTCGCCCGCGGTCAGGTGCTCCAGGACCTCGACGAGTTCCTGGCAGGCGCGCTCCACGGAACGCCGTGTGTGGATCTGCTCGGTGATCACCGCGGACAGGATCAGGGCGGTGAGTGCCATCGCCCCGTTGAAGGCCTGCAGCTTCATCATCACCTCGACGCGGCCGAGCCGTTCGAACGGTCCGACCCGGTCGGTCGCCGCCACCGTGGTCATGACCGAGGCGAACAGAGCGCACAGCAGGCTGCCGGCCAGCTGGAACCGCAGAGCCGCCCAGATCAGCAGGGGATAGACCAGGAACAGCAGACTGACGGAGCTGTGCGCGGCCAGGGGGACGAGGCAGCAGGCGATGACCGCGAGCCCCACGGCCTCCTTCCAGCGCGACAAGGGCAGCGGCAGACGCACCCGGGACAGCAGGAGCAGCACCGGCGTGACGATGAGCACGCCCATCGCGTCACCGACCCACCAGGCCAGCCAGACCGTCCAGAAGCCGGGCTGTTCGATCTGGTCCGTGGCGAGCAGGGTGCCGGCGCCGGTGGTCGCGCTGATCAGCATCGTGGCGAACGCGCCGAGGAAGACCAGGGCGAGACCGTCCCGCAACCGCGCGAGATCGGTGCGGAAGCCGGCCCGCCGCAGCAGCAGGTACCCGACGACCGGGGCGGCCGTGTTGCCCGCCAGGACGCAGAGAGTCGACGGCGTCAGGGAGGTGAGGGACAGGATGACGAAGCAGGCGCCCAGCGCGATCCCCGGCCAGCAACGCAGCCCCAGGATCAGCAGGCAGGCCACCGAGAGGCCGGTGGGCGGCCAGATGGGGGTGACGACCGCCCCCTCGACGACCAGTTCCCGCAACAGCCCCAGCTGCGCCGATCCGTAGTAGCAGGCGGCGACGGCCAGCGTCTGCAGAGCGACGACGACCGGCGTACGCAGATCCTGGCTACCCACCACAGCAGCCATGAGACACCGAGGCCGCCGCCCCGGCGAGGTGGGACTGTGTGTCGTGCGGCCCTATGGCTGAGCGTCCGGCCCGTCGAGGCCGACCACCAGGACGGCGGCGTCGTCGTCGTGCCCCACACGCTCGGCTCCCTTGATCACGGCAGCCGCGAGCGCGTCCACGTCCATGCCCGCCACCGCCGCGATGCCCGCGAGCCGTGTCACCTGGTCGAGTCCCTCCTCCAGCCGCACCGACGGGCCCTCCACGACACCGTCCGTGAGCAGGACGAACACACTGCCCGTGGTGAGCTCGTACCGCGTCACCGGGTACGGCATCCCCGCCTGCACGCCGAGGGGCGGCCCGCCCTCGTCCTCGGTGACGCCGGACTTCCCGTCGGCCGTGGCCCAGACGCAGGGCAGATGACCGGCCCGCGCGCTCTCCAGCACCCCCGCACACGGGTCGAGCCTCATGAACGTGCAGGTGGCGAACAGGTCGGAGCCCAGGGACAGCAGCAGATCGTTGGTCCGGGCCAGCACCTCGCCCGGTTCACCGGTGACGGAGGCCAGCGCCCGCAGCCCGGCCCGCACCTGCCCCATGAAGGCCGCGGCCTCGATGTTGTGGCCCTGTACGTCACCGATGGCCAGACCGATCCGGCCGTCGCCCAGGGTGAAGGCGTCGTACCAGTCGCCGCCCACGTTGAGGCCTTGGCACGCGGGTGTGTAGCGCACGGCCAGGTGCAGGCGACGGGCGACGGGCAGGTCTCGCGGCAGCATGCCGCGCTGCAGTGCGATCGCCAGCTCGACCCGGGACCGCTGCATCTCGGCCTGCGCACGGGCCTGAGCCGTCAGGGCCCCGAGCCTGGTCAGCAGCTCGTCGCCGTCGTCCGTCGGGCCGGTGCGGGACATTGATCACTCCGGCGAGGATGGCCACGGCAGGTGACGACCCGAGGAGGCAAATCACCTGATTTACGTCCATAGGATGATACGCAGGTGAACGCTTCCACGACGACTTCACACGGTCCGGGAGCCCTCACCCAGTCGGCGCTCCGCCTCGGGATCCGGCCGCCGCCCCACCG
>NZ_POUC01000215.1 GCF_002891435.1 Streptomyces cahuitamycinicus | reverse complement strand
TGGATGACCAACGAGGCCCCCGAGCAACGTGATTGAGACGTCAGACATCTCGATCAACAGCCCGGGGGCCTCGCTCGTTGCGCTTCACGGCCCATCACCCGATCGGTGGCCAATTCGAAGAAGCTCAGTGAATAGCCGACCACTGTGCTTGACCGCACCGCAACCGCACCCCGAGCCCGCCTGGTGCGCGGACGCCAGCCGACCGGTGTGCAGTTGTCGGCCGGGTACGGAGTGCCGGTCGGTGTTCCGCGCGGTTGTCCAGTGGTGCCGCACGTTGACCTGTCCTGCGTTCTGCCGGCTACCGAGCCCCGCCATTTCGCCACATGGCTGGCTCTGCGTCAGGGTTGTCGGACAGAGCGATACCGGCGGTGATGCGTTTGCCGACCGGCTCGCGGTGTACCTCGAAACTCTGGACGACGGCCATGACGATCTCCAGGCCGTGCTGGCCGACCCGGCCGGGTTCCGCAGCCCGCGCCACCGGCAGGGACGAGTCGCTGTCCCACACCGACACTTCCACCCTGGCACCGGCAACACGGAGCTCCAACAGAGCGGGCCCGGGAGCGTACTTGCGGGCATTGGTCACCAGTTCACTGACCACCAGCTGCGCCACGTCCATGGCACGCGCGGAGACCGGCAGGCCGTGGTCGGCCCGCGCGCGGCTCAGGAAGTCGGCCGCCAGATCACGCGCCTGAGCGATGCAGGAGAAGTCCCCCTCCAGGGCTGCAGCGGTCTGCAGTGGAGTTGTGCCTCCCATCCCATCGCCCTCCCCCTCAGGCATGTCACCTCCTGCCATAGCCGAGGGGCGGTCAGGGAGTGGGTCGGTCAGGCGACCTCTGACCCTGCCCGCAGGGGACGCGCCGGCCCTCCCGGTCCGGAGCAGGACGGCTGGTGCGTGCGGCCCGGCTCGACGCAAGGCGGCGTACACCGCCGGCCAGGCACTCATCAGCGCCGCGAGCAGGGCAGCGGCAGAAACGACCAACAAAAGGACGCGGGCCCAGACCGCCGTGATGTGGACGGCGACCGTCGTGGCCAGTACGCAGAACAGCAGCCACGCTGCTGCCGTGAGCAGGCGCTGGTGCGGTCGTTGCTCTCTCATGCGCTGCCAACCCGGGCCGTGATGAATAGATGTCAGGGAGTCATCCTCAGCATGATCGACGTTTTCACACCATAGGGCGCCGGTAGACGGCTTTTACAGACCCCCTGTGAAGGGCTGGCGGAGCAACTGCTGGATTTCGCCCTGGCACCTGGTCCGCCTGCCCGCGCGGCGGCCGGCCCGACGGAGCACCGGCGGCTCGGGCTCCAGCGGTGGCGCTTCGACTACCCCGTCCGTGCCCGGCACGTCCCTGACGGCCCACGACGGCATCCGGCTCTCCGCTCAGCCGTGATGCCGGAGAGCCCTGCGAAGCCGCGACCGCTGCCGGGCATCCTGCTCGCCCTGCTCGTGCCCGCCCTGATGATGGCCTTCCTCTCTGCCATGGACGCGCTGGAGGATCTCCTCTTCCCCCCAGACTGCAACGGACGAGGTGAGACCACTGGCCGGAAACCAACTCGACAATGCGCTCGCGGGGGCACCCTCGTCCAAGGCGAGAACGGATGGTGCGGGGGTCACCTACCGCGTACCGGTCGCTCGACCCCCGCGGGCCTGGCAAGCCCCGGTGATGCTTCCAAACCATGCACCGCCGATGGAAGCAGCAACGGCGGTCCGATCAGATTGCGGGTGGCAGGTCCCGCACGCGCACCGTCCCATCGACGCTTCCGCTACCGGTGAGGGCCAGGGCGCGGCCGTCGATCACTGCTGTTGCGATCGCCCACACCGTGCTGCAGTGGCCCGGTGAAGGACTCGCCCACCCGGGGCAGGGCCGGGATGGCCGCTCATGCACGCGGTACGCGACGCGGACGGCCGCGGGTACTGGCACGTCAGATACGACTCCCCTCTCTGACTGGCCTTGAGGACTTCGTCAACGGCCCGTGCAATGTTCTGGGTTGTTCCACGCCGTACTCTCTCCCCTTGACCTTCTTGGCTACTACTCGGTCTCACATTTGGTGTCGAGGCTGGTCGCCGGCGTCGTTAGTCGGCGACTATGCCGCGGGCGCTGAGGACGTTCCGCAATTCCGGGCCCAGGAACTCGGAGCCGAGAACTCGCCGGAGGTTGGGAAGTAGCGCGAGGTCGTCGAGGGAACCGACGTCGAAGAGGTCGTCCTCGCCGTCCCAGACCGGGGCGCACTCTTGGTACACCTGGTTACCACCGTCCATGCACAGCTCCTCGACGTCGGCCAGGAGCTCGTCGCTGATCTCCAGTGTTTCGAAGAAGGTCCGCGCCTCGGGCACAACCTGGTGCGCGAGACCGTGCTGCTGGGCGTACTCCCAGGGGTCGTCGCCGAGCCCCTTCTCCTTCAAAAGGTCGGCGAGGCAGAACTGAGGCGTGAGCGTCTCATCGATGAACATCAGCTGCTCGACGACGATGAGCTTGAAATTGAAGTCCTTGAACGTGGCCATGCGCACAACCTAGACGACGCCACCGACATCAAGACCACCCCGCTCTGGCGACGGAGCGCACATGGGCAGGGAAGGTTCGGCAGCTGCCGAGGCAGAGCCATCCCGTTGACTGCTGGTCCGAAAACGGTCCGCGTGGAGGCGTTGCTCCCAGCGCGAGTGAACGTGTTAGCCACGCTCGGCGGTCGCCCGTCGGCGCGAAGGCCCTTCGACCGAGGGCGGCTGCCGCGTTGACGGTGGGTCGGCCTCGCGAGGATGTCGCACGGCGTTACAGGTCTCGCTCAAGGCGGTGGACAACTCGACAAGAAAGCCGTTCCTGCCCTCGTACTCGCCGTCTCACGGCACAGGTCCGCAGCCGTTCCTGGACGTTGGCGGTCCGTTCTCCTTCGACAGATCGTTCACACAAATCAATGTTCAAACATTGGCATGTTAGAAAGGCGTCATGGGTGTCGCCGATCGATTGGACCTGACCCTGCGGTTGGTGCAGGGCTCCGGCAGGTGTCCGTGTCCGAGCTCTCCCAGCGCATGGGGGTCTCGGAGATGACCGTGCGCCGTGACCTGGACGCTCTGGAGCGGCAGGGCCTGGTACGCCGGGTGCACGGCGGGGCGATAGCCGGCCGTCCCCGCGAGCAGGGGGCAGGGTTCGCCGCGCGGGAACAGTGGCAGACCGCCACCAAGGACCGTCTGGGTGAGGCCGTGGCGGCGATGGTGGAGCCCGGCACACGCGTGCTGCTGGACGCCGGGACCACCACCGTGCACGTCGCGGAACACCTCGCCGAACGCGCCCCGCTGACGGTCGCCGTACTGAGCCTGCAGACGGCGCTCGCCCTGGCGGACCGCCCGGGGATCGACCTCCTGGTCGTGGGCGGACGCTCCCGACCCGGGGAACGCTCGCTGGTGGGGCCGCCGGCGCTGCGCACGCTTGAGTCACTGAGTTTCGACTGCTTCGTGATGTCCATCGGCGGCGTGCACGCCGAGCACGGCTGGTCGGAGTTCTCCCTGGACGACGCGGCCGTCAAGCAGGTCGGGCTCGCCCAGTCCGCGTGCACGATCACCGTAGCGGACGCCACCAAACTCGGCGTGAGGGCCTTCAGCCAGGTCGCTGCGCTCGACGCCGCCGATCACTTCATCACCGACGCCGCCGCCGACGACCCGCAAACCCACCCCAACGGGCCGGCCACCCTCAAAGCCTGCGGCAGTCGGGTGTCGAGGCCCACCTGGTCTGACACCCCGACATCCACTTCTCACCGGGGAGCAGTTCTGTCCTACCGCAGCGCGCTCGCTGGTGATCCTGGTCGCCGGCCCGTACCGGTCGGGTACCGGCGACGACCCGCACAAGCTGGAGGCGAACGTCCGGGCCATGAACGAGGTCGCCCTGAAGCTCTTTCGCGCCGGTCACCTGGCAGTCACCGGTGAGGCCCTCGCCCTGCCGCTAGTGGAGACCGCCGGCGGTACCGGCCCCGGTGACGCGGCCTACGAGGAGATCTTCCACCCCGTCGCCGAGCAGTTGCTGGCCCGCTGCGACGCGGTGCTGCGGATCGGTGGCCCGTCCGAGGGCGCCGACCGGATGACCGCCCAGGCACGCGCCGGGGGCAAGGCCGTATACACCAGCCTCGACGACGTCCCGGCCGCCCGATGACCGCGGGCATCGACACCCCGGACCGGCGCGGCCTCACCGGCCTGGACCGGCATGGCCGCCGGCTGACCGGCAACCGCGGGTGCGGATCGTCGACGTCGAGGCCCTCTCCTGCGACTGGTACGTCTTACGCAAGACCACCTTCGACTACCAGCACAGGGACGGCCACTGGAGCCGCGAACAGCGCGAGACCTGCGCCCGCGGCGAAGGCGACGGCGACGGCGACGGCGACGGCGACGGCGACGGCGCCATCCTCCTCTACGACACCGACCGCGAAACCGTCCTGCTGCCCCGCCAGTTCCGCTTGCCCGCCTCCGTCAACGGGCTATCAGGCCACGCCCTCCTCGGTGACGCCGCGGGGCGTCGCAGAGGAGGGAGAGGACATCACCGTCGTGGACATGCCCTTCCGTGCCGCGCCGGCCATGATCAGCAGCGGCGAGATCGCCGACGCCAAGACCATCATGCTGCTGCAGTGGGCGGCCCTGCACGGCCCGTTCCGCATGGTGACGGACGCACAGCCCGTCCGCGGTGAGCGCTGCCTATTCCGGCAGCGTTGTCACACCAACCAGCTCAATTCAGGGGGAAGTTATGACCTACCGCGCCCATCTGCCCATGGCCGGCGCTCTCGCCACGGCGCTCCTAGCGGCCACGCCCGCCGTCGCGGCCGCGCCCGACGCCGCAGGGCCGTACACCTGGACCGTGGAAAAAGGCCACGTGCTCGCCTGCGCCGGAGAGAAGGGCGGGGTGCGGGTGAATATCGAACTCTACGAGAACTCCGCCTTCGGCACCCACGCTCAGGTGTCCGTGCAGACGGCACAGACCGAGTACCTGCGCGGCGGTGAGACGGACGGCGGCCTGTTCGACAACGGCACGATCTCCCGCCGACTGGTCGTCGTACCACGTGAAGAGACAGCCGAATCCTCACGGACAGTACTCATCAACGGCTCCTACGCAGCCGCCGGTCCACGCCAGTGGGTTCGCGAGGTATACGACGAGCCGTGGGGCCAGGTCGTCTCGAAGGGGTGGAAGACGCCTCTGTCGGCCGTTGTCGCCGTAAACGCGCTCGGACAGCAGGTCGACCTGACGTGCGAGACCGCCTTCGCCTACGACCTGAAGGTGCGCCGCCCCGCCGACAGCGGAAGCTGACCCAAAAAGAGGCCTATCTCCATGTGACGGCGCGTGTCGTCTGCTCAGCGACGCTCGGGGCGGCGATCGGCACATGAGCCACGAGCTTGACGCACCCTGCCACGCCTCCGGACCCTCAACGCCGGGGCCGCTGCCGCACACCGGCCCCGGCCCCGGCCCCGGCTCCCGGGTGCCCGGCGAATGTGATGTTCCCCGACCGGATATCCGTCCCCAGAACGAGGTGGACACTTCCATGAAGATCATCGATCTCGCCGCGCTCGGTGAGTCCTTCACCCGCGACCCCTATCCCGTGTACGGCCGATTACGGGCTCAGGGCCCGGTGCACCGCATCCGCATGCCCGAGGGCGGTACTCTTGCGTGGCTCGTCGTCGGAATACGAGGCCGGGCGTGCCGCACTGGCGGATGCCAGGCTGTCGAAGGACTGGAACAAGGCATCTCCGTCGCTGCCGCTGGGTGCCATCTATTCCGGCCCGCACACGCTCAGGGCCGACCCGCCGGACCACACGCGGTTGCGCAAACTCGTCGCCCGGGAGTTCACCTCGCGCCGGGTCGCGGAACTCTCCCCGCGCATCCAGAAGACCACCGACGCGCTGCTGGACCGGATGCTCACCGCACCCGACGGGCGCGCCGACCTCGTCGCAGCGCTGTCCTTCCCGCTGCCCATCTCCGTGATCTGTGAACTCCTCGGCGTCCCGGACCTGGACCGCGAGTCCTTCAGGACCTGGTCGAACCACGCCCTCGGCGCCACCGACCCCGAAGCGCGGAAGGCAGCGGCGACCTCGATGGCCCGCTACATGGCGGAGCTGGTCCAGGGCAAGCGGCAGCGGCCCGGCGACGACCTCATGAGCGCGCTTATCCACGGCACAGACGACGACGGCGACACGCTCTCCCACGACGAACTCCTCGGCATGGCCTGGCTGCTGCTTGTCGCCGGACACGAGACCACCGTGAACCTCATCTCCAACGGCGTCCTCGCCCTGCTCACCCACCCACAGCAACTGGCCGCCCTGCGCACGGACCTCTCCCCCGTCGACACCGCGGTCGAGGAGATGCTCCGCTACGAAGGCCCCCTGGAGACCCCCACCTACCGCTTCACCACCAAACCGGTCACGATCGGCGACACGCTCATCCCCGGAGGCGGCGAACTCGTCCTTGTCGCCCTGGCCGACGCCAACCGCGACCCGGCCCGCTTCCCCGCACCCGACCGCTTCGACATATCCCGCAACAGCCGCGGCCATCTGGCCTTCGGCCACGGCATTCACCACTGCCTGGGAGCACCCCTGGCCCGCCTGGAAGCACGCATCGCCGTCAGGACACTGCTGGAACGCTGCCCCGACCTGACCCTGGACATCCACCCCGCAGCGATCACCTGGCGCCCGGGAATGATGATCCGCGGCCCGCGCAGCCTGCCCGTACGGTTCACCCGGTAGGCGGCTGCACACACCGGCTGATCGATCCCAGCGCAGACCACCGGGTCGATCACCATCTGCTGGGCTTGGTGCACGCGGTGCACGCGGTGCATGGGCAAGGCCGTGGTCCGGTCTCGGAGAACGGTGGAGCCGAACCGGCTCCCCAAAGGCTGGTTAGGGCCCCCCGGATGCGGACGCGCCGTCGGGGCACGGGGCCGCCGCCCCCGCCCGTCCGGGCGGGGCGGCGGCCCATCCGTTTGCCGGCCAGCTGCGACGCGCCGGCAGCGCACCACCGGTTCCCCGAACAGCGCATACACGCTCACCTGGGCAGCTCACTCACCACGACGGACACCACCGCGAGGATCACGGTGATCACCGCGACACCGACCATCACCGCGCCTCCGTTCCACCCAGCAGCTGCTCCCTGCCCGGTCATGCCCGGCGGCATCGTTGTGATCATCCGACTCAAGGGGGGAGCCAGACTCCCCCGGCAACGCCGCAAAGGGTCGTGAGGAAGCCCGTGGCGCCGACGCGCAGCGCCCCGTACACGTACTCGTCGAGGTCGAAAGTCGTCAGCATGACCACCTTCACTGCCGCCAGTTGCTCGTTTTGGGCTATGCACCGAGCTGCTTCGAGGCCGTCCAGGGTGGGCATGCGGATGTCCATCAGCACCACGTCGGGGTAGGGCCCCAAGAGGCGGGTGCGGGTTGCAGGTGATGTGGTGGTGGCCGCACGAGGTCAAGGGCGTGTACCGACGAGGCTCATATGGTTTCGGATCGTCCCCAGCGCCCAACTGCACCCGCCATAGGCTTCGATGAAACTCGGCGGCTTGCCGGGTCTGCGTGCGGTTGAGGAACACAACCGAGCGGTGGAGGTCGGCGAGGCTGGTACCGAGCGTGGCTTTCCCCGGTCCGCAGCGCTTTCGCCGCGCCCCGGTCACCCCTCCGCCATTTGATCCTCCATGTGAGAGCAGGACGCGCCGCTGATGGCGGTGCAGCGCCAACGCGCCGACTGCCGCGCCTTCCTGAAGAGGTGCCGTACGCATTCTCGGCTTGCGCACAGCGACAGCTCAGGCTCTTGACAGACGCCGTCCCTACGCTCATGGACATGACCGGAAACCACAAAGACACCTCGATCACCAGGCGCCGCGCCCTCGCGGTGACCGGCGGCACGGTCACGGCCGGCGGCCTCGCGGTGGCCGGATACCAGGCGGCCTTCGCCGATGACGCGACGACGACCACCGCCGATGCCACCGCAAGCGCCTCGGCGACCTCCGCCGGCAGCGAGTGCATGACTCTGATGTCGAGTGTCACCGAGGGCCCGTACTACCTGGACGGTGCCCTGGTCCGTAAGGACATCACCGAGGGCAAGAGCGGTGTCCCGCTGACCCTGCGTCTCACCGTCGTCGACGCCATCGACGGCTGTACCCCGGTCCCCGGCGCGGCCGTGGAGATCTGGCACTGCGACGCCTGGGGCTACTACTCCGGCTACACCACCGCCAACCCCGGCGGCTCCGCGCCCGCGGAGAGCGAGGACGGTTCGACCGCCAACGACAACACCTATCTGCGCGGCTACCAGATCGCCAACGCCAACGGAGTCGTCAAGTTCGAGACGATCTTGCCGGGCTGGTACACCCCGCGCACCTGCCACATCCACCTGAAGGTGCACACGGGCGGTGAGAAGGAGGACGGCACCTACGAGGGCGGCAAGGTCAACTACACCGGCCAACTGTTCTTCGCCGACGACATCGCCGAGGAGATCTTCACGCTGGAGCCCTACTCGCAGCACTCCGGCAGCTACACCACCCTCGACAACGACATGGTGTACGACGGCGGCGGCGCCTCCAGCGGTCTGCTCACCCTCAAGGCCGTGCACAAGAAGGACCCCTCCAAGGGCTACAAGGGCTCCCTCACCCTTGGCGTCGACCCCGCCGCGGAGAACACCGGCGCGGGCAGCGGTGGGGGTGGCGGCGAGGGCGGTATGCCTCCGAGCGACGCCCCCACGGGCACGCCGCCGAGCGGCAGAGCCTCCCCGTCAGCCGCGGCGTCCTCCTGAGGGACGGCCATGACCAGCCGCGAGGACGAGGCATTGGCGCAGGCCGCCGTGACCGCGCTGACCGGACAGCTGGCGCTCGCCCCCAAGCCCGGCCTGCCCGATCCGCGCGACCTCGCCGCCCGTAGGACCCGGATGGACCACAGCGCCCTGCTCTGGTCTGCGAATGCGCTCGCGCCCGGCCTCGCGGCGATGGCCGCCGCGGCCCGCCGCACGGGCGAGCCCACTCCCCCGCTCCGTATGGAACTCGGAGCGATCGGCCGCGGCACCGAGCACTCGGTGGCCCTGGCCGGCGGCGGCCACCGAGGCGCCCTGTGGGTGCTCGGCCTGCTGGTCGCCGCTGCCGCCCTCGACCCGCGTGCCGGGACGAAGGACGTGGCCGCGTCCGCCAAGCACATCGCCGCCCACCCCGATCGCAGGGCCCCGCGACGGCCCTCGCGCGGCTCTTCGATCTCGGCGAAGTACGGCGCCGCCGGGGCGCGGGGCGAGGCAAGGGCCGGGTTCCCGCACGTCCAGCGGGCGTTGGACGCCCTCGCCGCGGCCCGCTCGGCTGGCGCCGACGAGAACGAGGCCCGCCTGGACGCCCTGCTCACCGTCATGTCCACCCTCCAGGACACCGAACTCCTGCACACCGCGGGCCCCATTGGTCTCCGGCACGTCCAGGCCGGCGCCCGCGGGGTCCTCGACACCGGCGGTACGGCGACGGAGGCCGGCCGCGAGGCCCTGCACGCCTTCGACGCCGGCCTGCACGCGCTCGAGTGGAGCCCGAGAGGGAGCGCGGGGCTGCTGGCGGGGGCGTTGTTCCTGGACTCGTCCCCGGCAGCCGTCGGTTCGAGGTCAGGCACCAGCATCAGTGCGCGACTACGGGCTGCCTGACTGGCCGTTTCAGGACCGAGGCGTGCGCGGTGGCGTCGGTGCTGGGAATGATGGAGGAGCGGGAAACGACCACCCGCGTGCGGGCGGAGGACCGCGGGAAGAAACCGCGCGGGTGGCTGAGGGGTTGGAGGCCGCGGAGACCGAGCTCGACCGGCGGGTGATCGTGCGGACGAACTGGTCGAGGCCCTGGCTGTGTTCGGGGGTGGACGGCGGTGGGCGCGGGCACGAACGCAGCGTCGAGGTCCTGCGCGAGCAGCGCGTCGAGGTTCGGTGTGCCGCCGCTCCCGCGGGACGGGCAGGCTGTCGGCGACGTGGTGGAGTGTCGTGGGAGTGCAGGTCGATCCCTGACTGCAGCCCGAGCACCGGCAGCCAGACCTTCTGCGCGGTGTCGCCGAGTCCCATGCAGCTGACGTTCATGGGGCTCTCCTGGGGTTGCTGTGGACGAGCCGGCTAGGTCGGTCCCGTCGGCATCCTCCTCGATCCCGACCCTCGCCTCGTCCTGCCGTCCCGGGGGCGCCGCACGGACGAGGGGCGTGTACGGGCTCAGACAGGTCGCTGGAGGTCGCCGTCGACTTCGTCCCCCGGTGCCCTCCGCCCGGTGGCACCAGCCCGCGTACCTGCACCGTGCCCGCCCACGGCGCAGAGCGGCCCCGGCCGACTCTCAAGAACGGCGAGCGCGCCTCGATCCCCGGCAGCGTTCGCGCCGCCTGACCGTCCTCCCTCTCAGGCGTCAGGCGTCAGGCGTCAGGCGTCAGCGGGTGGTGAGCATGCCTTCACGCAGTCGGGCAAGGGTGCGGGACAGGAGCCGGGAGACGTGCATCTGGGAGACGCCCAGGCGTTCGCCGATCTGGGCCTGGGTGAGTTCCTCGACGAACCGCATGTGGATGATCTGCCGGTCGCGCTCGTCGAGTTCCGCGATCAGCGGGGCGAGGGCGTGGAAGTCCTCCACCAGCTCCAGGTCCGAGTCCAGGGTGCCGATGAAGTCTTGCAACGCGCCTTCGCCGTCCTCGCTGCCGCTGATCGTGGCGTCCAGGGAGGCGGAGTTGTAGCCGTTGGCGGCCAGGCGGGCCTCGCGGACCTCGTCCTCGGGCAGGCTCATGAGCTCCGACAGCTCCTTCACCGTCGGGGTGCGGCCCAGTCGGCTGCGCAGTTCCTCGGTGGCGCGGGCCAGCTGGACGCGGGCTTCCTGCAGTCGTCGCGGGACGTGCACGGCCCAGGTGGTGTCGCGGAAGAACCGCTTGATCTCGCCCACGATGTAGGGGATGGCGAAGGACGTGAACTCCGCCTCCCGGGACAGCTCGAAGCGGTCGATCGCCTTGATCAGCCCGATCATGCCGACCTGGACGATGTCCTCCATCTCCTCCGGCCCGCGGCTGCGGAACCGGCCGGCCGCGAAGCGGACCAGGGACATGTTCATCTCGATCAGCGTGTTCCGCGCGTACTGGTACTCCGGGGTGCCCTCCTCCAGCACGGCCAGCTGCTGGAAGAACAGCTTCGAAAGTTCGCGGGCGTCCTTGGGCGCCACCCGGGACGGGTCAGCAACCTCCGGCAGCTCGACCGTCCGCATCTGCGCTGCCGCCATGCTCATGGGCGCCATGCCGTTCCCCTCTCCCAGTCCGATCCCGCCGCCGCGGCCGGCCGAAGCGGCCGACGACGCAGCGTCTACCCCCTCATTCCGCACCCACTCCTTCATGCGTCCGCCGGGTGCAGGGGGAATCGTCTCCACAAACCGCTCGAGTCTGCAGCACCTGGAACCCGGCGCCCGACAGAGCCGGTGGATCGCGGTGAGCACCCCCGATGGCCTGGTCCACTGTCGCTTGGGAGTCGATCGCATGCCGCAGCTGCGCGTTCTCCCGTTCCAGGCGGGCGTGCATGGCGTCGCCACGAGGGCCGTGGGGCGAGGGCCGTGGCACGCGGGATGTCGTCACGCTGGTCTCCATACAGGGGCAAGGCTTCCCTGTACGCCTACCCCCTACCGCGACAGCAAGCAGCCCAAGCGGTAACGCAGACCTCGCTGCGTGGAACTCGCCGGACGGCCGCGTCGTTGGCGCGGCGACAGCCGCCCACCGGCCCGGCGGTGGAGTGAACACTGTGGAGAATCCGGGTTCGGTGCCCGCAAGAGCAGTGGAGAAACCAGGGAAATCGACCGTGTGTTCTTGCATTGGCCGGGCACGAGGAGCGACGGAGGTTGATAACTATGGTTCCCCTTCTTCTCGTCCTTCTGCTGGCTCTGGTCCTCTTCGGCGCGGGCTTCGCGCTGAAGGCACTGTGGTGGATCGCCGTCATCGTGCTGGTCGTCTGGCTGCTGGGCTTCGTCATGCGCTCAGCGGACACGGGCGGTCGCAAGGGCCGTTGGTATCGCTGGTAACCCGCCACACAGCAACATGCCTGTGGGCTCCGGATGCATCCGGAGCCCACAGGCATGCCCCCCGCCTTGACCTCGCGGCCCTGCGCACCGACCTGGAGGTCCTGGAGTTGACCGCCGACCAGATCCGTCGGAGAGGCACGACGTTCGCCACAGTCGGAGACACCGCTCGTACCAGCCGCGCACGGCCGGGGCTCCGGCGTGCCCGGATGATGTGCACCGGCGCGGTCAGTGCGCACTGACCGCGCCGGGCGGATCCGGGATTGCGCACCAGATGCGCGCACCGCGGCGCGCCACTGAGCCCCCACCAACTTGAAGCGGGCGTGCAGGGCCCGTCTCAAGTGCGCGGCGGAGACGTGGTGGCCGCGGTGGGTCAGGGCGTCGCGTGTGCAGGACGGAGTGGATCGAATCCCGGCAGTGGCCGACTGCCCGGCCATCAGCCCGCACCTCCGACGCCCGAAGGGTGGCTGTACCCTCGCACGACTGCGCTCACCCTCTGGGGATCTCCTGACGTTCTCACTCACTTCCGCATCCACTACGTCAGCCACCCGCTTTCCCGGATTCGCATCAGGCCGCCTCGACCTCTGCCTCGAACTCGAGGGGCAGGTTGAGCTCGGTCTGCATCGTGAAGACCGCGTCATCAGAGACCTCAGCCGCTCCGGAGCGTCCGGCATCACATGCGCGTAGGTTTGATGGGTGATCCTCGGATCACGATGGCCGAGCCACTCGGCCATATCCGGCCGGGCTCGGTCTCTCAGTCCACGCAACGCCTCTGAGCCGATCATCCCCAGATGCCCGAGTCAACGGAGCGTAGTCAGCACCAAGTCAGCACGGGACAGGTGAGGACGGGTGATGACGTGGGCTTTTAGTCAGCACCAAACCAGCACGGGAGTCAGCACCGCACCGTCAAATCACCCTGACCTACGCGTCCCGGACGGCACTCGTCTCGACCGCCATCGAGCCCCTGCACCGCCGCCCATACGTCGGCATGGTGGCCACACGCATAGCCAACCCTCGAACTATGTTGCCCCGCCACATGTGCGCCTGACCTGCGGATTCCTACGGTATGGCGACACGAAAACGTCCCCGCCAACCGCCAGGAAGTGGTGCCGATGCCCTCCCCCGCAACCGC
>NZ_POUC01000214.1 GCF_002891435.1 Streptomyces cahuitamycinicus | reverse complement strand
GCCCGCGGGTAACGGGGAGGGGGCCCGCCGCTCGTGCCTCGGTCCGCGCTGCTCGTCGTAGGTCATGACACCGGCTCCTTCAGCACGCGGTCCGCCGGGACCTCGGCCGTGACCGTCACCGCCGCCGGGTCCAGGTCGCTCGGTGTCGGCATGACGCTGCCGGGGAGCTGGACGGCCGCCGCGCCGTGGGCGACCGCCGAGGCGAGGGCATCGGGGCCGTTGCCGCCGGCGATCAGGAAGCCGGCGAGGGAGGAGTCGCCGGCGCCCACGTTGCTGCGGACCGCGGCCACCCGGGCGCTGCCGAACCAGGCGCCCTCGTGGGAGACGAGCAGTTGTCCGTCGGCGCCGAGGCTCGCGAGGACGGCCCGGGCGCCCATCTCGCGCAGTTCCTCGGCGGCCTTGACGGCGTCGCCGACGGTGGTCAGGGGGCGGCCGACGGCCTCCGCGAGTTCCTCGGCGTTGGGCTTGACCACGTCCGGCCGCTCACGCAGGGCGGCGAGCAGCGCGGGCCCGGAGGTGTCCAGGGCGATCCGGGCACCGGCGGCGTGCGCGCGGGCGACCAGTTCGGCGTACCAGGAGGGGGCGAGTCCGCGCGGCAGGCTGCCGCAGCAGGCGATCCAGGAGGCGTCGCGGGACTGCCGGCGCACGGTCTCCAGGAGCAGTTCCCGCTCGGCGCCGGAGAGTTCGGGGCCGGGCGCGTTGATCTTCGTCAGGACGCCGTCGGACTCGGCGAGGGCGATGTTGGAGCGGGTGGCCCCGGCGACCGGGACGGGCGCGACCTCGATGCCCTGCTGGTCGAGCAGGTCGGCGACGAGGGCGCCCGGGGCGCCGCCCAGGGGCAGGACCGCCACCGTGCGCTGCCCCGCCGCGGCGACGGCGCGCGAGACGTTCACGCCCTTGCCGCCCGGGTCCATCCGCTCTCCGGTGGCTCGGATGACCTCGCCACGGTCGAGGGACGGCACCTCGTAGGTGCGGTCCAGGGACGGATTGGGGGTGACGGTGAGGATCATGCGCGCACTACTTCCGTGCCGCCGCGCTCGATCGCGACGGCGTCTTCGGGGCTCAGCCCGCTGTCGGTGATCAGCAGGTCCACATCGCTCAGGTCGCCGAAGCGGGCGAAGTGCTCCTGGCCGTGCTTGGAGGAGTCGGCGAGCAGCACCACACGGCGGGCGGCGGCCACGGCCGCGCGCTTGACCGCGGCCTCGGCGAGGTCGGGGGTGGTCAGACCGTGTTCGGCGGAGAAGCCGTTGGCGGCCACGAACAGCACGTCGGCGCGGATCTCGCCGTACGCCCTGAGCGCCCAGGCGTCCACGGCGGCGCGCGTACGGTGCCGTACGCGCCCTCCGATGAGGTGGAGCTGGATGCCGGGGTGGTCGGCGAGGCGGGCGGCGATGGGGAGGCTGTGCGTGACGACGGTAAGGGAGGCCTCCAGCGGGAGGGCGGCGGCCATCCGGGCCACCGTCGTCCCGGCGTCGAGGATGACCGTGCCCGCACCGGGCAGTTCCGCGAGGGCCGCCTTGGCGATGCCGTCCTTCTCGTCGGCGGCGGTCGTCTCGCGCTCGGCGAGGTCCGGCTCGAAGTCGAGGCGCCCGGCCGGGATGGCCCCGCCGTGCACCCGGCGGACGAGACCCGCGCGGTCGAGGGCCTTCAGGTCCCGGCGGATCGTCTCCGCCGTCACCTGGAACTCCTCGGCCAGCGACACGACATCCACTCGGCCGCCGTCACGGGCGAGCCGGAGGATCTCCTGCTGCCGCTCCGGTGCGTACATGTCCGTTCGCCTCCACCTCATGCCCGAACGTGTGGTTTCCGCGGGAGGCTACGCCGAGTTTTCCGCAAAGTAAACAGGTTCGGACCCAATCGGGCATGAGCAGAAACCGGGAGCAGCAGTGTGGGTGGACATCGGGGGGAGACCCGTGGGCGGCCATCTGGAGCAGCATCGCGGGCGGACATCGGGGGCAGCACTGCGCGCGGACATCGGGCGGAACGCGAACGGGAACGCGAACGGGCCCGGCATCGAGGTGCCGGGCCCGTTTCCCGCGGTCAGACCAGCGCGGGGCCGCGAGCAGGTTCCTTCTCCCCCACCGGCACCTGCTCGCCCTCCACGTGCTGCGCGGGGCGCTTCGGCAACGCGAACATCAGCAGGAAGATGACGCCCATCACCGCGGCGACCCAGCCGAGCGCGTTCTGGAAGGCGTCCGCGTAGGCCGGTCCGGTCTGCTCCGGCCGCAGGTGCTCGGAGATCGTGCCGAAGAACACCACCGACACCAGGCCGAGCCCCAGCGCGTTCCCCATCTGCTGCACGGTGTTGAGCAGCCCCGACGCCGAACCGGCGTGCTCGCGCGGCACCTCCGAGAGGATCGCGTCGGTCAGCGGAGCGACGATCAGCCCCATGCCCACGCCCATCACGACGAGCGGGAGGGCCATCTGCCAGGGCGCTATGGCGAGACCGTAGTGCCCGGCCTCCCACATGTAGAGCAGCACTCCGGCCGCCATCACCAGCGCGCCCGCCTGGAGCACCCTGCGCCCGAAGCGCGGGACCAGCTTCTGCACCGACATCCCGGCCGCCACCGACACGGCGATCGAGAACGGCACTCCGGTCAGCCCGGCCTTCAGCGGGCTCCAGCCCAGCCCGAACTGCATGTACAGCGTCCACACCAGGAAGAACACACCGAGCGCCACACCGAAGACGGTCTGCACGGCGATCCCGGCCGCGAAGCTCTTGACCTTGAACAGCGAGAGCTCGACCAGCGGGGAACCGTCCCGCGCGGTCTTGCGCCTCTCGTACGCCACCAGCACCGCGAGGACGACGAGCGACCCGGCCATCGAGACGTATCCCCACACCGGCCAGCCCAGCTCGCGGCCGCGAATGAGCGGGTAGAGCAGCATCAGCAGGCCCAGCGTCACGAGCGCGACACCCACCAGGTCCAGCTTCAGGGCGCGCGGCGCCTTGGACTCGCTGATGAAGCGGCTGCCGAGGATCAGGCCGACGACACCCACCGGCAGGTTGATCAGGAAGATCGACCGCCATTCCCAGCCGAACAGGTTCCACTCGGTCAGCAGCGCGCCCAGCAGCGGACCGGACACCGCCCCGAGACCGACGACCGCGCCGAACAGCCCGAACACCTTGCCCCGCTCGTGCGCCGGGAAGGTCGCGTGCACGATCGACAGCACCTGCGGCACCATCAGCGCCGCCATGCCGCCCTGCAGGAACCGCGAGGCGACCAGCATCTCCGGGTTCACCGCGAGACCGCAGAGCGCGGAGGCGACCGTGAACCCGCCGATGCCGACGAGGAAGACCCGCTTGCGGCCGTGGATGTCACCGAGCCGCCCTCCCGTGATCAGCCCGGCGGCGAAGGCGAGGGCGTAACCGGCGGTGATCCACTGGATCTGGCTGAAGGATGCGCCCGCCTCCCGCTGGATCGAGGGGATGGCGATGTTGACGATCGTCACGTCGACGAGGTCCATGAAGGCCGCGGTCATCACGATCGCGAGGGCGAACCAGCGCCGGCGGTCGGTCCCGCCGCCCGCCGTGCCGAGGGTGGTGTCGGTGGAGTTCATGGTGCGAAGTTAGAGCCCCAGTAGGTCAGAACATGTCCTACTGGTCCGGCATCCTCTTCGGTATGACGACGGACACTCCGGCCCGGCTGCTGACGCTCCTGTCCCTCCTCCAGACGCCCCGCGAATGGCCCGGCGGCGAGCTCTCCGAGCGGCTCGGGGTCTCCCGCCGCACGGTCCGGCGGGACATCGACCGGCTGCGCGAACTGGGCTACCCCGTGCAGGCGACCATGGGCGCCGACGGCGGCTACCGTCTGGTCGCCGGCAAGGCCATGCCGCCGCTCGTGCTCGACGACGAGGAGGCCGTGGCCATCGCGGTCGGGCTGCGCGCCGGGGCGGGACACGCGGTGGAGGGCCTGGACGAGGCCTCGGTGCGGGCGCTGGCCAAGCTGGAGCAGGTCCTGCCGGGCCGGCTGCGCCACCGCGTGACCACCCTCCAGGCCGCGACCACACCACTGACCAGCGGGGACGGGCCGAGCATCGCGCCCGAGACGCTGACCGTCATGGCCTCGACGGTGGCCGGCCACGAGCGGCTGCGGTTCGCCTACCGGGCCGCTGACGGCACCGAATCGCGGCGCCTGACGGAGCCGTACCGGCTGGTGTCGACGGGACGCCGCTGGTACCTCGTCGTGTACGACATCGACCGGGACGACTGGCGCACGTTCCGCGTCGACCGGGTCAGCGAGCCGTTCGCCACCGGGGCCCGGTTCGCACCGCGCGAACTGCCGACGGGGAGCGCGGCCGAGTACCTGCGGCGCTCGATGCAACGACAGCAGCGGTCCTACGACTTCGACGTCACGTTCTCCGCACCGGCCGAGTTCGTCGCCGCCCGGGTGCCCCACTGGCTGGGCACGCCCGAGCCGTTGGACGACGGCAGCTGCCGGCTGCGGGGGTCCGCCGGGGACGCGGTGCAGTGGGTGGCGTTCCGGCTGGCGATGCTGGAGTGCGACTTCGTGGTGCACGAGCCGGCAGAACTCGTAACGGCGCTAAGGGAGTTGGGGGCGCGGTTGAGCAGGGCGGCCGGCGCGCGGGACGCGGGCGGGGTGTGAGCCGTAGCGTCACGGCCCCCACGGGAAGTCCCGCAAAGCCCTGAGATTACGCAGGGCGAGCTCCGCCGGCCCGTCCGGACCCTCGACGGGCTCGTCGCCCGCGGCCCAGGCCTCCAGCGCGGCACGGACGGCGGCGCTCGCCACGGCGGCGGCGAAGCGCAGCTCAGGGGTGATCGCGGGTGGTTCGCCGGTGGCGGCAACGTTGTCGCCACCCCCACCCGGGGCGTCGGCGTCTCGGCCGGGCGCCCCGGCCTCTGCGGGCCCCCCTGGCCCGCCTGCACGTGTCACCCGTTGCGCCAGCACCTCCCCCAGCAGCCGCTCGGACGCCTGGCACACCTCCGCCCACACCCTGCGCAGGGACGGGGTCGCCTCTGCCAGGCGCAGGAGCGTGCGGACCCACTCCCAGGAGGACGCGGAGACGCCGACGCCCGGTGTCAGGGTGTGGCGCACTCCCTGCTCCAGGGCCCGGAGGACCCCGGCGTCGGCGGGGGCCGCGCGCACCGCCTCCACCCAGCGCTGGGAGCCGGCCGCGTAGAGCGGGGCGACGGCCTCCTCCTTGGTGGCGAAGTACCGGTAGAAGGTGCGCGGGGCGATGCCCGCGGCCTGGGCGATGTCCTCCGCGCGGGTGGCACGCAGGCCATGCCGCACGAAGAGGCCGGCCGCCGCCCGGGCGATCTCCATGCGCGTCTCTGCCTTCCGCCGCTCGGTCAGCGAGGGCGAAGGCGGGGTCGGGGTGGTACTGCTCACGCCCGGCAGGCTATGCCCATGTGACACAATCTGCCATCTGGCGGGCCACCCCGTGGTTCAGGTACGGGGTGCCCCGCCCCCCAGCGAGAGAGCCGGGCTCCGACGTCCGGGGGGAAGGACGCCGAAGCCCGGCCTCGGGGAATGTCCCGGCGCCGGGGGGAGTGCGACGGGACGTGGCTTTCGGGGGTCAGGGGGTGTGACCCGGGTCGAACTGGTGGACCCAGAAGTCTTGTTCCCTGAGTCCGCGGGTTGAAGCGGCGTTACATCGCCATGTTTGCGCGGTCTTTCGCCACCCGGCGTACGCGGTGCCCCCCGGGCGCACACGGTCCGTCACCCACTGGCCGCGGGGACGAGTCGTACGCCCGGACGCACACCGCAGTCACCGGTCGGGCCGCCGGCGAAGGGGTGTTGCCCCGCCGCGCGGACCGAGGCGTCACGCCGCCGCGTCGAACCCGGTACTGCGGGCCAGCTTCTTCAGCTCCAGCAGCGCGTGCTTCTCGATCTGGCGGATGCGCTCGCGGGTCAGGCCGTGCTCCTTGCCGACCTCGGTCAGCGTGCGCTCCCGGCCGTCCTCGATGCCGTAGCGCATCTTGATGATGGAGGCCGTGCGCTGGTCGAGCCGGCCGATCAGGTCGTCGAGCTCCTCGCTGCGCAGCAGGGTGAGGACCGACTGCTCGGGCGACACCGCCGAGGTGTCCTCCAGGAGGTCGCCGAACTGGGTCTCGCCCTCGTCGTCCACCGACATGTTCAGCGAGACCGGGTCACGGGCCCAGTCCAGGACGTCGGTGACGCGCTCCGGGTTCGAGCCGAGCTCGGCCGCGATCTCCGCGGGCTCCGGATCCCGGCCGTGCTCACGGTTGAACTCGCGCTGCACACGGCGGATCCGGCCGAGCTCCTCCACGAGGTGGACGGGCAGGCGGATCGTACGGGACTGGTCGGCTATCGACCGGGTGATGGCCTGGCGGATCCACCACGTGGCGTACGTGGAGAACTTGAAGCCCTTGCGGTAGTCGAACTTCTCGACCGCGCGCACCAGGCCGGCGTTGCCCTCCTGGATCAGGTCCAGCAGCGGCAGCCCGCTGCGGGGGTAGCGGCGGGCGACCGCGACGACCAGGCGCAGGTTGGAGCGGATGAAGACGTCCTTGGCCCGCTCGCTCGCGTCGACCAGGGCCTGCAGCTCCTCGGGCGAGGCCCCGGCCTTGTTCTCCTCCTGGCCGTCGAGGATCTGCTGTGCGAACACACCCGCTTCGATGATCTGCGACAGCTCGACCTCCTTGGCGGCGTCGAGCAGCGGTGTGCGCGCGATCTCGTCGAGGTACATGCCGACCAGGTCGCGGTCGGCGATCTCGCCGCCATGGGTGCGAACACTGCTTGCCGCGTCGGCCGTCTCGCCGGTGGCGGACTGACGACGGGCGACGGCACGGGTTGCCATGCGAGCTCCCTTGCGATGGTGAGGTCAGCGGGTGGTCCTTCGGACGCTGGACTCCGTCTTCCGGGACTCTCCGGACTCTCCTCGGGTGCCCTGCATCCGATGGAAACAACGACTGGAATCAGGACAGAATTCCCAACCCGTCCCCCGATTTTTCTGATCATGCAGTACCCTGTCCGGCCACATAGGGAGGCGCGGTGCGGTCGGAACGTACAGAGGTGCAGGTCAGGCCGGGGGTCGAGGGTGACCTCGAAGCCCTCACGGCCCTCTACAACCACTATGTTCATGAGACGCCGATCACATTCGATACCGCGATCTTCACTCCGGAGGAGCGCCGCCCTTGGCTGCTCTCCCACCCTGAAGACGGGCCGCACCGCCTGATGGTTGCCACGGAGCCCGACACACAGGAGAGCCTTGGCTACGCCACATCCAGCCCTTTCCGAATGAAGCCCGCCTATGCCACCTCGGTGGAGACGACCGTGTACGTGGCTCCGGGCGCCGGCCGGCGCGGCGTCGGCACGCTCCTCTACACGGCCCTCTTCGAGTCCCTGTCGGGCGAGGATCTGCACCGCGCCTACGCGGGCATCGCACTGCCGAACGAGGCGTCGGCCCGGCTGCACGAGCGCTTCGGCTTCCGGCACGTCGGCACGTACCGGGAGGTGGGCCGCAAGTTCGGCCGGTACTGGGACGTGGCCTGGCACGAGAAGCCGCTGTAGGAGCACCCTCGCGGCAGCCCGCCGGGGGTTCGCATGAGCGCCGGGAACACCCTTGCGGGCAGGCCCACCGGAGTCCGTTCACTGCAGGCACCCTCGCGGGCGGCCCATCTGGGCCCGTTCACAAGAACACCCTCGCGGGCACGCCCACCGGGCCCGTTTCAGCCGAACTGCACCGACCGCTTCGCCAGCCCCATCCAGAACCCGTCGATCACCGACTTCTGCGCGTCCAGCTCACCGGCCGCGTCGGCCGCGCCCATCGTCACAAAGAGCGGGGCGAAGTGCTCGGTGCGCGGGTGGGCCAGCTGCCCGGCGGGGGACTTGCGGGTGAAGTCGAGCAGGGCGTCCACGTCACGTGACTCCAGCGCCCGCCGGCCCCAGTCGTCGAACTCGGCCGACCAGGCGGGGGTGCCCGCCTGCCGCAGTGCGGCCAGGTTGTGGGTGAAGAAGCCGGAGCCGACGATGAGCACGCCCTCGTCCCGCAGGGGGGCGAGCTTGCGGCCGATCTCCATGAGCCGTACCGGGTCGAGCGTCGGCATGGAGACCTGGAGGACCGGGAGGTCGGCCTCCGGGTACATCTCGACCAGCGGCACGTACGCGCCGTGGTCGAGACCGCGGTCGGGGACGTCCTGGACGGGGATGCCGGGGGCGCGCAGCAGCTTGCGTACGGACTCCGCGAGCTCCGGTGCGCCCGGGGCGTCGTACTTCACCCGGTAGTAGTGCTCCGGGAAGCCCCAGAAGTCGTAGACGAGCGGGACGGTCTCGGTGGCGCCGAGGGCGAGCGGGGCCTCCTCCCAGTGGGCGGAGACGATCAGGACGGCCTTGGGGCGCGGCAGTCCGGCGGACCAGGCGGCCAGTTCACCGGGCCAGACAGGGTCGTCCGCCAGGGGCGGGGCGCCATGGCTGAGGTACAGAGCGGGCATGCGCTCCTGGGCGACGGTGGACATGCTGCGGCTCCTTCCAAAACGTGGTTCCCTACAAAACTGTACGGACCATTTGTTTAAAGTTCAAGGAGGAGCCGCGTAAAGTGGAACGTATGAAGGCACCCGCATCGACATCGGGCACAGCCCAGGCGCCCCAGGAACCGCGCTGGCTCACCGACGAGGAACAGCACGTCTGGCGTTCCTTCATGGAGGGCGTCACCCTCCTCGACGACCATCTCGACCGTCAGCTGCAGCGCGACGCGGGCATGCCGCACGTCTACTACGGCCTTCTGGTCAAGCTGGCCGAAGCGCCGCGGCGACGGCTGCGGATGACCGAGCTCGCGATGCTGGCGAAGATCACCCGGTCCCGGCTCTCGCACGCCATCGCGCGTCTGGAGAAGAACGGCTGGGTGCACCGGGAGGACTGCCCCGACGACAAGCGGGGCCAGTTCGCCGTCCTCACGGACGAGGGCTACGACGTGCTGCGACAGACCGCGCCGGGCCATGTGGAGGCCGTACGCCAGGCGGTCTTCGACCGGCTGACCCCACAACAGCAGAAGTCCCTCGGCGAGATCATGCGGATCGTCGCCGAGGGACTTCAGCCGGCCGAAGCGGGTGCGGACCTGCCCTGGCTCCGCTGACGCGGGAACCGGGCAGGTCCTGGATTCCGTAGGTGCGAGGCGTCCCCTTCCCCGCGCCTACGGATGGCCCGAAGGGGTTCGGTGCGCGGGTGTCAGTGGGCGACGACCGGAATCTGCACCTCGTCCGCCGCGCCCTCCTCGGAGGACGCCGCCGTCGTACCGCCCGGGCGGCCGGCGTTGACGAAGGTCATGGCGATCGCGGCGGCCACCACGAGGATGCCGACGGCGAACCAGATGGCACTGGTGTAGCCCTGCACCATGGCCTCCAGCTGAACCAGCTGCTGCTGGGACCGGCTGGTCGCGCCGGCGATGTGGTCGGCGACGTACGCCGTCGTCGCCGAGGCGGCGATGGTGTTCAGCAGGGCCGTGCCGATCGCGCCGCCCACCTGCTGCGAGGTGTTGACCATCGCGGAGGCGACACCGGAGTCCCGCGGCTCGACGCCCTGGGTGGCCAGCGACATGGCCGGCATGAACGCCGTACCCATGCCGAGACCGAGCAGCAGCATCGCCGGCAGCAGCAGAGCGGCGTACGAGGAGCCGATCTCCAGCTGGGTCAGCAGCAGCATGCCCAGCGCGGCGACCAGGAAGCCCGGGCCCATCAGCAGGCGCGGCGCGACCCGGGTCATCAGGCGGGTGCCGATCTGGGTGGAACCGGTGATCATGCCCACGATCATCGGCAGGAAGGCGAACCCGGTCTTGACCGGCGAGTAGCCCTTCACGATCTGCAGGTAGTAGGTGAGGAAGAGGAACAGGCCGAACATCGCGATGATCGCGAGACCGAGGGAGAGGTAGATCCCGCCGCGGTTGCGCTCGGTGATCACCCGCAGCGGCAGCAGCGGGGCCTTCACCTTGGACTCAACGAGCACGAAGGTCGCGAGCAGCACGGCCGAGGCGACGAACATGCCGACGGTGACGGAGTCGCTCCAGCCGTCGGACTCGGCGCGGGTGAAGCCGTAGACCAGGGCGACCAGGCCGAGGGTGGACAGGACCACACCGGGAAGGTCGAGCGGCGAGCGGTTGCGGCCGCCCTCCGGCTCACGGATGACGAAGTACGCACCGGCCGCGGCGACGATGGCGAACGGGATGTTCACGAAGAACGTCCAGCGCCAGTCCAGGTACTCGGTGAGGAAACCGCCGAGGATCAGACCGACCGCACCGCCACCACCGGCGATCGCGCCGTAGATGCCGAACGCCTTGGCACGCTCCTTGGCGTCCGTGAACATCACGGCCAGCAGGGAGAGCGCGGCGGGCGCGAGCAGGGCTCCGAAGACGCCCTGGAGGGCGCGGGCGCCGAACATCATCGCCTCGTTGGTGGCCGCGCCGCCGAGCGCGGAGGCCACGGCGAAACCGCCCAGACCGACGACGAAGGCCTTCTTGCGGCCCCACAGGTCCGCTATCCGGCCGCCGAACAGGAGCAGACCGCCGAAGGCGAGCGCGTAGGCCGTGACGACCCACTGCCGGTTGCCGTCGGAGATGCCCAGGTCCTGCTGGGCGGAGGGCAGGGCGATGTTCACGATGGTGGCGTCCAGGACGACCATCAGCTGGGCGAGCGCGATGAAGACGAGCGCTTTCCAGCGGCCGGCGTCCGGCTCTCCGGCCGGTGCGCCGAGGCTCTTCGAGGCTGTTTCAGACATGGGGATACCCACTTCGGGACTTCGTGATGGAAAAGGGTGACGAAAGGCACGGCTCGTGCGGGGACGGCCGCTGGGACTGTCGTTCAGGGTTCAGACCGGTGGGGCGGCCTGAAACTTAGGGCGGAAACGATCGGACGAGGCATCGGACGGAAGCGATCGGACGAGGCATCGGACTGGAGGCATGGACTGGGGCATCGGACTGGAGGTATGGACTGAGGCATCGGACTGGACGCATCGGACCGGACGGACGGGTCAGGGCCGGCGCAGGTCTTCCAGAGTCACGGCCGTGCCCGGGAGGGCGGAGCGGGCGGGAGCCCGCAGCCCGTCCAGGAACAGCTGAAGATGGCGGTGGACGAAGCGGTCGGCCCGGAAGCAGTCCGTGCCGGCCGGGGGCCGGCTGAGCTGGGCCACGGTGATCATGACGTCTCCGACGTCCACGTCGGACCGGAGCTGCCCGGCCTCCCTGGCGCGGTCCATGACCTCGGCGACCAGCCGTTCGACCCGTTCCCGCGCGGCCTCCAGATCCGGGTGGTGCTTGTCGAACGTGCTGGAGACCATCGGGCACAGCGCGCTGATCCGCTCGTCGGCGGCGGCGTGCACGAAGCGCTCCAGCGCCTCGAACGCGTCGCCGGTCTCGGTGAGCGCGGCCTCCGCGGCCGCGGCCGTACGGTCCATGACGGAGCAGACGACCTCGCGGACGAGCGCGTCACGGTCCGGGAAGTTGCGGTACACCGTGGCGTTGCCGACGCCGGCCCGGCGGGCGATCTCGTCGAGCGGCACCTCGGGGCCGTGCTCGACGAACATCTCCCGGGCGGCGGTGACGATCCGCTCCCGGTTGCGCAGGGCGTCGGCGCGGGGCCGGGGCACCTTGCGCGCTTCGGGGGTTGCGGTCTGCACGGCGTACTCCTGGTGAGTGAGGCGATCCGGGGACTGCATCCCCGTTTCGGTCGGACACATGGCTAAACGGGGAGTGGGTCCCCGGTATTTCCCGCTCCAGCGGAAATTGTTTGTGACCTGCCTCACAAGCACCTCCGTCCCTTACCGACGGGAAACCCACGATCGGTCTCTTCCAGCGCGCGTCCCCCCACCCCGCGACGCAGGGTGATCGCAAGAGTGCAGCCGGAGACCGGCGGCTGCCGTGGCGCGGGAGGTCCCTTGCAGGTCCCTTGCAGGCAGCCGCGGCCCCGGCGTCTCCGTCCGGACGGCACGGGGCCGGGCTGCGCGACCGGCCACCGGATACCCAGGCGCCGTCTGGCCGCCCTGGCCTGCGTGACCGCCCTGACCTTCACGGTCAGCACCTCGGCGGGCACGGGCCGACTCGCCCCGGGCGCCGGCACGGCGGGAGCAGGGCCCATCACCCTGTCCCACACCTCCGCACACGGCCCCTGCATGATCCGCGGCGCCCGCGAGGTCCAGATGTCCGAGGGCATCCCCACCTCCGCCGGCTACACCCGCTCCACCGGCACCGTCCGCGCCCTCACCCTCATGATCGACTTCTCCGACGCCCCCGGCGAGGGCGAGGCCCTGGACCGCTTCCACGAGTTCTTCCCGCAGACCCGGGACTGGTTCCGCACCAGCTCCTACGGCCGCCTCGACTACCGCCCCGAGACCCCGGTCCCGGGATGGCTGCGGATGCCGAAGTCGTTCCGCGACTACGGCATAGAGCGGGGGGCTCCGTTCGAGCCCGGCTACCGCGCCCTGGTCGAGGACCTGGTCGCCACGGCCGACCCGAAGGTGGACTTCGGCGAGTACGACCTGCTGAACGTCCTGGTCACTCCGAACGCCGGCCCCTCCGCCCTGGACACGGTCCTGTCCGTCACCTTCGCGGGCAACCCGGAGGCGCCCAGGGCCGACGGCATACCCGTGGCCAACGCCTCCTTCGTCTACTCCCGCCAGGACGACGGCTCCGGTTCCTACGGCCGCACCGGCTACCGCGTCCTCCCCCACGAGAACGGCCATGTCTTCGGCCTGCCCGACCTGTACACCGCGGAGGGCGGGGGGGCGGTCGGCCACTGGGACATCATGAGCGAGGACTGGGGGGCCAACAACGACTTCCTCGGCTGGCACAAATGGAAGCTGGGCTGGCTCGACGCCGCCCAGGTCCACTGCGCGGCGTCCCCCGGCACCACGGAGTACACCCTGACGCCCCTGGCCCTCGCCGGCGGCTCCAAGCTGGTCTTCGTCCCCCTGGACGGCAGAACCGGCTACGCCGTCGAACTGCGCACCCGCGCCGGCAACGACGAGGCGGTGTGCCGCCCGGGCGTCCTGATCTACCAGGTCGACGCGGAGGTGGACACGGGCATGGGCCCGGTCACCGTCGTCGACTCCCGCCGCGACAGCGGCGGCTGCACACGCGCGCCGAACGTCCACGCGGAACTGTCGGACGCGCCGTTCACACCCGGGGAGACGTTCCGTGACGTGGGGAGGGGGATCACGATCGAGGTGACGG
>NZ_POUC01000213.1 GCF_002891435.1 Streptomyces cahuitamycinicus | reverse complement strand
GGGCGTGCGGGGCGTGCGGTGGCGGCGGGCCGCCAGTCAGGTGGGGAGGAGCGCCGCCGTGTGGGCGGTCTCCACCGCCACCATGCTCGTGCTCGCCGGAATCCTCCCGGACTTCCGGCTCCGCTCGGAGAACGGCGACAGCGCGACCGACATCGCCGTCACGGCGGCCTTCGGCGCAGGCGCCTTCGGCCTGCTGTCCGCCCTGGTGTGGCCGTTGCTCGTCCGGCTCCTGCTCCTCGTCCCGGCGCTCGTGCTGGGGCTGCTGGTGTTCTTCCTGAACGGGGCGCTGCTGCTGGTCGCCCTGCGCCTCAACCCGGCCGAGCGCGGCGCCGCCGCCCCGGAGACCGCCGTCGTGGTCGCCGCCGTGATGTCGGCCGTGGCGTCGGCGACCGGAGCCGCCCTGGCCGTGCGGGACGACGACGCCTACCGCCGCAGGCTGTACCGGCTCTCCGACCGCCGCCGCCGGTCCGGACCACCCTGCCCGCAGAGCCCCGGCACCGTCTTCCTGCAACTGGACGGCGTCGGCCACGACACCCTGCTGGACGCGGTCGGCAAGGGCCTGATGCCCACCGTCGCCCGCTGGCTCGACATAGGCGACGGCGGCCGCCCCACCCACCGCCTCACTCCCTGGCGCACCGACTGGTCCAGCCAGACCGGCGCCAGCCAGCTCGGCATCCTGCACGGCAGCAACCACGACGTCCCCGCCTTCCGCTGGTACGAGAAGGACACCCGCGAAGTGGTCGTCTGCAACCGCCCGACCAGCGCCGCCGAACTCCAGCGCCGTGCCGTCGAGTACGCCGGGCACGGCGGGCTGCTCACCGTCGACGGCGCCAGCCGCGGCAACCTGTTCAGCGGCGGCGCCGAGCAGCAGGCCCTCGTGCTGTCCATCGCCGCCCGCCGCCGCAGCAGGGAGAACCGCTCCCGGGACGGCTACTTCGCCTACTTCTCCGACCCGGCCAACGCCGTGCGCACCGCGCTCTCCTTCATCGCGGAGGTGGGCCGGGAGATCGGCCAGTCCACCCGGGCGAGCCTGCACAGACAACGCCCGCGCGTCTCCCGCGGCGGCCTCTATCCCCTGGTCCGCGCCTTCGCGACCGTCGTCGAGCGGGACGTCGTCGTCGCCGCCGTGACGGGCGACATGCTCGCCGGCCGCACCGCCGTCTACGCCGACCTGGTCGCCTACGACGAGGTCGCCCACCACTCCGGCCCCGCGAGCCGCGACGCGCAGCTGGTCCTGGAGCGCCTCGACCGCTCGCTCGCCCTGATCGCGAACGTCGCCGAGCACGCCCCGCGGCCCTACCGGATCGTCGTGCTCTCCGACCACGGCCAGAGCCCCGGCGAGACCTTCCGCTCCCGCTACGGCCTCACCCTCGGCGACCTGGTGCGGGCCGGGTGCGGCCTGCCCGTGCCGCGCAAGGCGGAGCGCACCCGCAGCGGGGCGGAGGCCCGCGCCGCCGTCCGCGCCGCGCTGCGCATCCCCGTGGAGGAGGCAGGCGAGCAGCACCGCCCCGGGCGCCGCGAGGAGCCGATCGTGCTCGCCTCCGGCAACCTCGGCCTGATCTCCTTCCCGGACGTCACACACCGGATGAGCAAGGAGGAGATCGACGCCCGCCATCCCGCGCTGCTGCCGACCCTCGCCAACCACCCCGGCATCGGCTTCCTGCTGGTCCGCAGCGACGAACACGGCGGTGTCGTCCTCGGCGCGTACGGCGCCGAGATCCCGCTGGCCGACCTCGACGACAACCCGGGCCCGCTCGCCCCGTTCGGTCCGGGCGCCGCCGACGCGGTGCGCCGTACGCACTCCTTCCCGCACACCGCCGACATCATGGTCAACTCCCTCCACGACCCGGCCGACGGCGAAGTCCTCGCCTTCGAGGAGCAGATCGGCTCCCACGGCGGCCTCGGCGGCGCCCAGGGCAGACCCTTCCTGCTGTCCCCGCTCGGCGTCTCCGCACCGGCCGGAGAGGGCGAGGAACTCGTGGGAGCCGAGCAGGTGCACCGGGTGCTGCGGCGCTGGCTGCGCGAGTCGGACGGGCCGCAGGTGCCGCTGGAGGCAGCGGAGGAGGAGCGCGCAGCCTGACCTCCGGCCGCGTCCACGGGCCGTGTGATCCCGCGGGCAGGCGGCTGCCGTTCACCGCCGGAGGGGAGGTCTTTCGCGTGAGTCGAGCCGTAGTGTGATCGGATGGGGGGCACGGGGCCCGGAGACGGGCCCACAGGCGAGTCCGTACGCGAAAGGAAGAACTCGTGGCTACCACGCGCTCCGCACACACCGTCTGGGAAGGCAACCTGCTCGAGGGCAACGGTGTCGTCACCTTCGACTCCTCCGGCGCCATCGGCGAGCAGCCGGTCACGTGGGCGTCGCGCGCCGAGGAGGCGAACGGCAAGACCAGCCCCGAGGAGCTGATCGCGGCCGCCCACTCCAGCTGCTTCTCCATGGCCTTCTCCAACATCCTCAACAAGGCCGGGACGCCGCCCACCAAGCTCATCACCTCGGCCGACGTCTCCTTCCAGCCCGGCGAGGGCATCACCGGCATCCACCTCACCGTCGAGGGCACGGTCCCCGGCATCGACGAGGCGGCCTTCCAGGCCGCCGCCGACGAGGCCAAGGTCGGCTGCCCGGTGAGCCAGGCCCTCAAGGCCACGCCCATCACGCTGACCGCCAAGCTCGCCTGACCTGCGTCACCCCCGCCGCGCGGGCCCGCCCGGCAAGGGCGGCCCGCGCGTCGTCGTCGGTTCACCACCCCCGGCCGGGGTAGGAAACAGACGCCTCGAACCGCCGGGCCGGAAGGAACGCGATGCAGCCGGGAACGTCCACGAACGCGACGGTGCTCGACTCCGCCACGCGTGAGCGGACCCGCGTCCTGCTGCTGTTCAGCCTCTCCGGACGGCTCCGCCCCCGCGACACCGCCCTCGGCGCCCTGGTCGACCGCTACGACTACGGCCGCTTCGCCCCCCACCTGATGACCAGCCAGGACGTGCTGCCCCTCCCGGTCCTCGACGAGCGGGTCGCGCCCCGGCGGCTGCGGCTGCCACACGGCGACCACGGTCTCGGCCTCGCATCCTTGCGGATCCTCGTCGTCACCACCCCGCGCGGCGACGCCGCCCTCGTCGTGGACTGCGCCTTCGCGGGCGAGACAACCGCCGGCGACCTCGCCGTCTGGCTGGCCTCCACCTGCTTCGACCGGGAGCGGATCGAGCTCGACGACCGCCCGATCCTGCAGACGCTGGCCGCACAGCTCGGCGGCCGGCCGCTCGCCCTCGGCCAGAACGTGCACCAACTCGTCTTCCCCGGCGGCCGGTTACAGCGCGAACTGCTCAGCGCCGACGAGGCCCGCAAGGCGATCCTGCTCAACGAGATCGTCTACCGCGGCCGGATGCCGTGGAACCCCGCCACCCCCTACGACGCGAGCCTCGCGCCCCACGTCAGGAACCACGGCCTCACCCTCTCCGCCCTCGGCCGGGGCGTCTCCGTCCAGACCGGCTGGGCCCCGCACGTGGAGAACGGCCTGGCCCTCGTCGCCGTCGGCATGATCTCCGCCCTGTCCGTGCTCCAGCGCACCCGGCTGGCGGCCTTCGCCATGATGAAGGCCAACGAGCAGGCCCTGACCGACTCGCCCACCGAGATCCGCTCCCTGATCTCCCGCCTCTCCGCCGGTGTCAACGAACTCCAGCTCGACCTGGCCTTCGGCGTCGAGGCCTACGTCGACAGCCTGCTGATCCCCGAGATGGTCACGGAGGCGTTCCAGTCCTCGCTGGGTGACGCCCTCGGCATCCGCGACAGCCTGGAGAACTCGGCCCGTATGGTCGAGCGCCTGACCTCGGTGATCAGCACCCGTTCCGCCGCCCTGGACGCCGAACTCGCCGAACGCGACGACCGCCGCGACCGCACGGTCTCCGGCCTGGTGGCCGCGGCCACTCTCATCGCGCTCCCGCCGACCCTGCTGCTGGCCTTCTTCGGTGTGAACGGCACGAACGTCGACGACCAGCGCTCCATCCTCGACCTGCGCGCCTACGGCACCGCCTACGCGCTGGCCTGGCTGCCCTTCGTCGTCCTGGTCGTGATCGGCTGGGTCCTGCTCAGACGGGTCAGCACCCGCTCCGGCTCGCTGCTGCCCGCGCCCGACGACGCCTTCGCCCCCGTCCCACCGCCCCGCTCGCCCTCCGGGAACCGACGACCATGACGCCACACCCCGCCGTCTCCGCCCACCGCGGCGGCTCCGAGCGCGCCGGCCCCGCCACCTGGGAGGCGTACGAGGACGCGATCGAGTCCGGCGCGGAGTACGTCGAGTTCGACATCCGCCGCACCCGGGACGGGGTCCTCGCCGTCTACCACGACCCCCGGGTCGGCCCCGCCGGGCCGCCGCTGTCCGCGCTCACCCACGCCGAGCTGTGCGAGCGTGCCGGATACGCCGTACCCGTGGTGGACGAGGTCATGGCGCTGATCGCCGGGAAACTCGTGGCCCACCTCGACCTCAAGGAGGTCGGCTACGAGCGGGAGGTGATCGACCGGGCGGTCGCACTGCTCGGCACGGACGGGCTCGTCGTGACGACGCTGGAGGACCGTTCCGTCGCCGCCGTGACCCACGCGTTCCCCGCGGTGCGCACCGCCCTGTCCCTCGGGCGCGACCGCAGGGAGCTGGCCCTGGCCCGGCTGCCCGGGACGCGGCTCAGCGAGCTGTTCCCGGCCCGCCGCATCCGGGCCTGCGGAGCGCACGGCGTCGCCGTCCACCAGCGGCTGGCCAGGACCAACGTGCTGCGCGAGGCAACCCGGCACGGCCTGTTCACCATGGTCTGGACCGTCAACGACGACACCCTGATGCGGGCCTTCCTCGCCCACCCGCGCGTCGATGTGCTCGTCACCGACCGGCCCCGGCGCGCGGTGGCCCTGCGCGGACCGCTCACCCCATCGCGGCATTGACAACAGCGCACTCAAGTTTTGTGCTGGATGGTGGGACGTGTCGTCGCCCTGGCGGAAGGGGACAGCGATGGGACGAGCGGTCGGGATCGACCTCGGAACCACGAACTCGGTGGTCGCCGTGCTGGAAGGCGGCGAGTCCACCGTCATCGCCAACGCGGAGGGGGCCAGAACCACACCCTCCGTCGTGGCGTTCGCCAAGAACGGCGAGGTGCTGGTCGGAGAAGTGGCCAAACGGCAGGCCGTGACGAACGTGGACCGCACCGCCCGCTCGGTCAAGCGGTACATGGGCGACGCGCACTGGCGCTTCCCCGCCGAGGGCGATGTGGACGGCACCCGCTACCGGGCGCAGGAACTGTCCGCGCGAGTGCTGCAGAAGCTGAAGCGGGACGCGGAGTCCTACCTCGGTGAGGACGTCACCGACGCGGTGATCACCGTCCCCGCCTACTTCGACGACACCCAGCGGCAGGCCACCAAGGAGGCCGGTGAGATCGCGGGCCTGAAGGTCCTGCGGATCATCAACGAGCCGACGGCCGCGGCGCTCGCCTACGGCCTGGACAAGGAGAACGACCAGACGGTGCTCGTCTTCGACCTCGGCGGCGGCACCTTCGACGTGTCACTGCTGGAGATGGGCGACGGCGTCATCGAGGTGAAGGCCACCAACGGCGACACCCACCTCGGCGGCGACGACTGGGACCAGCGGATCGTCGAGTACCTGATCAAGCGCTTCAAGGGCCAGAACGGTGTCGACCTCGCGGGCGACAAGATGGCGGTACAGCGGCTTCGCGAGGGCGCCGAGCGGGCCAAGATCGAGCTTTCCAGCTCCACCGAGACGACCATCAACCTGCCCTACATCACGGCCTCCGCCGCAGGGCCGCTGCATCTCGACGAGAAGCTGACCCGGGCCCAGTTCCAGGAGCTCACCGCCGATCTGCTGGACCGCTGCAAGACCCCCTTCCACCAGGCCGTCCAGGATGCCGGGGTGCAGCTCTCGGCGGTCGACCACGTGATCCTCGTCGGCGGCTCGACCCGGATGCCCGCGGTGACCGACCTGGTGAAGGAACTCACCGGCAAGGATCCGCACAAGGGCGTCAACCCCGACGAGGTCGTGGCCGTCGGCGCCGCGCTCCAAGCGGGCGTCATCCGCGGTGACGTCAAGGACGTCCTGCTGCTCGACGTCACCCCGCTGTCCCTGGGCATCGAGACCAAGGGCGGCATCATGACGAAGCTCATCGAGCGCAACACGACCATTCCGACGCGGCGTTCGGAGATCTTCACGACGGCGGCCGACAACCAGCCCTCCGTCGGCATCCAGGTCTACCAGGGCGAACGGGAGATCGCCGCGTACAACAAGAAGCTCGGCGTCTTCGACCTCACCGGTCTGCCGCCGGCCCCGCGCGGCGTCCCGCAGATCGAGGTCGCCTTCGACATCGACGCCAACGGCATCATGCACGTCTCCGCCAAGGACCTGGCGACCGGCCGCGAGCAGAAGATGACCGTCACCGGCGGCTCGGCCCTGCCCAAGGACGACATCGACCGGATGATGCGCGAGGCCGACCAGTACGCCGAGGAGGACAGCAAACGCCGCGAGGCCGCCGAGACCCGCAACCAGGCCGAGCAACTCGTCTACCAGACCGAGAACTTCCTGCGCGAGAACGGCGACCGCGTCCCGGCCGACACGAAGTCCGAGGTCGAGTCGGCCGTCGCCGAGGTGAAGGAGGGACTGGCACAGCAGGCGGACACCACCGCCCTGCGCGCCGCCGTCGAGAAACTCGCCTCCGTCAGCCAGAAGATGGGCCAGGCGATGTACGCCCAGCCCCAGCAGGCCCCCACGGAGGAGCCCCCCACCGCACCGCAGGACGAGGAGGCAGTGGTGGACGCGGAGATCGTGGACGACGAGAGGAACGGACGGGACGAGAAGGGCGGCGCCGCCTAGCCCAACTCCCCGCGAGGGACGGGGAAAACCCTTACTGCGACGTCAGTGCCCCCTGTTAACCTCCAGCAGCCCGTGTGACCGGCGGGCCGAGGGAAGTTCACAGGGGAGGGACAGTTGGACGCACTGAAGAGATCCGGCGGACACAGACTGCTGGCGGTGGGGTGTGCGGTGGCGGCCGTGATGACGACCGGCACCGGCGTGGCACAGGCCGCGGACAACCTGCCGCCGAAGCAGCCGCTCGTCCAAGACCTGCAGACGGGGTACAAGGCGTGCGCGACGGGGGACGAGAGGGCGTACGTCTCCGAGCCGCCAGTCCTGAGCGCGGTCCTGTACGACCCGGAGGAGGACAACCACCCCGCCGAGGCCAACCTGGTCAAGGGCGAGTTCGAGGCGTGGTGGACGGACGCCGACGGGGTGGAACAGCGCCTCACGCACACGAGGTCCGCGACGCTCTCGGGCAGTCCGCAGCGGTGGCACATGCCGGAGGGCTCCGTCCCGCCGAACACCGTCATCTCCTGGCGGGTCCGCGCGAACGACGGCAAGGCGACCTCCCCCTGGAGCTCCGAGGGTGACGGCTCCGCCTGCGAGTTCGTCTACGACGACGAGAACCCGGAGGAGGCGACGATCTCCTCGCCCGAGTACCCGGCGAACCTGTTCTGGGTGGACGGAGTGGGCGTCTACGGCCACTTCACCATGGACTCGCCTTCCGACGATGTCGTGTCCTACACCTACGGCTTCATCGGCGGCCCCTACGGAACCGTCCGCCCCGAGTGGCCCGGCGGGCCGGCGACCATCCCCTTCCTGCCCCTCGACTCGGGCCCCGAGAGCCTGACCGTCCGGGCCATCGACCGTGCCGGACGCAGCAGCGGCCAGTCGTCGTACGACTTCTACGTGAAGTCCGGCCGCCCGCCCGTGGCCCACTGGCCCCTGGCCGACGCGAAGGGAGCCACGTCCGCCGACGCCGAGGCGGGCACCGACGCGATCGCCGGCTCCGGCGTCACCTTCGGAGCCCCGGCCCCCGCGCGCACGAAGCTCACCGCGTCGGCGACCCTGGACGGCAGCAGCCACGGCTACCTCACCCCGGGCGCCCCGGCCGTCGCCGACCCCCGCAAGAGCTTCGCGGTCAGCGCCTGGGCACGCCCGGCCGAGACCGACCGGAACATGACCGTCGCCGGCCAGGACGCGGGGGAGTCGGCCGCGTTCACCCTCGGCCTGAGCGCCCGGGGCGAGGCTCCGGACTGGTCGTTCACCGTCGGCGGCGCGACGGTGTCGGGCGGCGCTCCGGAGACCGGCGAATGGGCTCACCTGCTGGGCGTGTACGACGCCGAGACGGGCAAGGCGCAGCTGTACGTCAACGGCCATGAGGCCGGCACCAGGGCCGAGGCCAAGCCCGCCGCCACCGCCGGAGCCTTCCAGATCGGCCGGGTCCGCGACGGAAACGGCTACCACGACCGCTGGCACGGCGGACTGGGCGGCGTCAGGGTCCACGACCGGGTGGTCGTGCCCGACGAGGTGTCGGAACTGGCGTACCGCAATCCGTCGTCGCGCGGCCACTGGTCACTGGAGACGGCCCGGGACGGCGCCAGCCCCGAGCGGAACGGCGGCGCGCCCCTGAAACTGGCGCCCGGTGCGACGATCCACCGCGGCCCGGACGGCTCGTGTCTCCCGGAGCTCGACCCGGACTGCCCCGCGGTGTCCTACGCGCTCGTCGGCGACGGGCATCTGTCCCTGGACGGCAGGTCCGGCCACGCGGTGGCGGAGGGGCCTGTCGTCGATACCTCGGACAGTTTCACCATCGGCGTGGTCGCACGCCTGGCGGACGCGGAGCCCGAGGGCCCCATGACGGTGCTGTCGCTGCCCGGTGAGCACACCGACGCCTTCAGGGTGCGCTACCAGCCCGCGCAGCACGCCTGGCAGCTGGTGATGCCGCACAAGGACGAGCGGGGTGCTCCCGAAACGGTGGTGGCCCAGACGGAGATGGCGGACGGCGGCGAGGGCGTCGGCCACCGGCTCGCCGTCGTCTACGACGACGCCACCGACCAGATCAAGCTCTACCTCGACGGCAGGGCCGGCACGGACGCGACCGCGGATCTCCCGAACGGCTGGCGAGGCTCCGGCCCGCTTCAGATCGGCCGGGGCCGGAGCGGTGACGCGTGGGGCGAATACCTGCACGGTGACGTGGACGAGGTGCAGGCGTTCGCGGGTGCCTTCGCCGAGGACGACATCTGGCGGCTGGGCACGGGCACGTAGCCGTGCCCGTGCCGACCTGGTCGGCGGGCTCCTAGAGCGCGGTGTGCGCGGGCGGCAGCGTCGCGCACACCGCGTCCAGGACCGTCGCGTACGGCGTGCCGAAGTCGGTGAGGCCGCACCGGAGCTGGTCCAGACCGTCGCGGTGGTCCACCAGCAGCTCCGTGGTGCCTGTGCGGGCCGCGAACTCCAGAACCGCGGGCAGGAAGTCCGGCGGCTCCTCACCGGTGGTCTCCAGGCCGTGCGCGCGGTAGAGCTCCTCGGAGGGCGCCGGGGCGGCCTCGCGCCAGGCGCTCAGATACAGGCTGTGCTCCTGCCCCGCCTCGAACACCTCGACGTAGTGCGCGGCCAGCTCCATCGGCGGGGTGACGGCCGCGTGGTCGGCGAACTCCCGCAGCTGCGGGGCGGCTTCGCGCAGCAGCGGCAGCCGGGCGCGGAAGTCGTCGTCGGGGTACATCAGGCACAACGCGGCCGCCTGGTACAGCACCTCGAATCCGGGCATCGGACCTCCTTCGCGTGCGCCGGCCTGCCTGCCCGCCATCCCGACGCTAGGGCCGGGCCGGGGAGCGCACCCGCCGACGGCGCCCGTACGGGTCAGAACCCGTGCCATGACGTCAGGGCGGGAGCGAGGGGCTCAGTACCGCTCCCGGTACTCCCGCAGCAGCTCGTCCGTACGCTGCGCCGAGCCCGCCCCGGCCGTCATGTGGTCCAGCACCTCCAGATGCGCCGAGACCTCCTTGCGGGAATCCAGGTACAGCGCTCCGGTCAGATACTCGGTGAAGACCATGTCGGGCAGTTCCGGCTCGGCGAAGCGGAACAGCGAGAACGGCGCGTACGTCCCCGGATGAGGGCCGTCCGCGAACTCGGCGATCTGGAGCGTGACCCGGTCGCGCGCGGCGTACTCCAGCAGCTTGTCCAGCTGGTCGCGCATCACCCGGCCGTCGACGCTCACCGGGCGGCGCAGCACCGTCTCGTCCATGATCACCCACAGGTGCGGGGGATCGGGGCGGTCCAGGAGCCGCTGCCGCTCCATCCGCAGCGACACATGCCGCTCCACGGCCTCCGGCCCGGCGTTCGCGATGGTCCCGGCCCGCAGCACGGCCCGCGCGTACCCCTCGGTCTGCAGCAGCCCCGGCACGAAGTGCGGCTCGTACGACCGGATGATCCGCGCGGCGCCCTCCAGGCTCACGTACAGGCTGAACCACTCCGGCAGCACGTCGTGGAACCGCTGCCACCAGCCCGGCCGGTTCGCCTCCTCGGCGAGGTCGACGAACGCGGTCACCTCGTCCTCGGCCACGCCGTAGGCCGTCAGCAGGATCTGCGCGTACGGGATCTTCAGCGCGACGTCGGCGGTCTCCATGCGCCGGACGGTCGCCGGGGCGACCCGCAGCACCTTGGCGGCCTCGTCGCGACTGAGGCCCGCGGCCTCGCGCAGCTCCTGCAGCCGCTTGCCCAGGACCACCTGGCCCACCGTGGGTGCGGCCCGCCGTTCACTCACGCCACGCCTCCCCACGTGCCCAAGCCTGTGATCAGTCTGTCACGCCCGGGCGGCCGCATCACAGGGCTCGCACCGAGGAGATCGCCGGAAGCGGAAGCGAGGCGGGGCATTACCCCGCGGGTAATCGACCGGACGCAGCCGGCCCGGGATCGTGAACGCACCGGGTCCCGGGCCGGCGCACTCCGGCCCGGGACCCGGCCCAAGCCGCCGCACCACAACCCCACGGAAGGTGATTCCCCATGTCCGCGATCCAGCTCGCCGCACTCGCCCGGACCGTGGAACCGCAGTCGATGCTGCGCCGCTTCCTCGCCCTGGACGCCGTCGTCACCGGCACCAACGCGCTCGCCTACCTGGCGTTCTCCGGCCCGCTCGGGAGGTTCCTCGGGGTCGACGCCACGCTGCTGCTCGCCCTCGGCGCGTTCCTCGCCCTCTACTCGGCGGGCGTGGCGCTGCTGGCCGCCCGCAGGCGGCCCCCGGCGCCCGGCGTGTGGGCCGTCGCCGAGGCCAACCTCGCCTGGGCGGCGGTGAGCCTCGCGGCCCTGGCGCTGTGGCTCACGCCGAGCACACCGGGCGCCGTGTGGACGGTGCTCCAGGCCCTGGTCGTGGCCGGATTCGCCGTCCTCCAGCAGCTGGCTCTGAGGGCCCGTCAGGGCAGCGAGGCCTGAAGGTACTTGGCCGTCGCCGGGTCGGCCGGGAGCAGCGTCTCGATGGCCAGCTCGGCGACCGTCACGTCCATCGGCGTGTTGAACGTGGAGATCGAGGAGACGAACGACAGCGTCCGACCCTCGTGCTCGATGCGCAGCGGCAGCGCGAAGTACGGCACCGGCTCCGACGGCTCGTCCGCCGGAGCCGCGTCGGGCACCGGATACGCCGCCACCTCCTCGTACAGCGCCCGCAGCGGCTCCGAGCGGTGCAGCGCGATCTGCCGCTCCATCTGCTCCAGCAGATGCCCACGCCAGGCGCGCAGATTGCGGATGCGGGGCGCGAGGCCCTGCGGGTGCAGGGCCAGCCGCATCGCGTTCAGCGGCGGTTCGAGCAGCGCCTCGCCGACCCCGTCGACCAGCGTCATCACCCCCCGGTTGGCCGCCACCACGTTGTACAGGGCGTCCACCACCAGCGCCGGATACGGCTCGTAGCCGCCGATCAGCCGCTCGATGCCCTCCCGCAGCGCGCCCAGCGCCGGGTCGTCCAGCGGTGTCTCCGGGTAGCGGGGCGCGTAACCGGCCGCCAGCAGCAGCGCGTTGCGCTCCCGCACGGGGACGTCCAGGTGCTCGGCCAGCCGCAGCACCATCTCCTCGCTGGGCCGGGAGCGGCCGGTCTCGACGAAGCTGATGTGCCGGGCCGAGGAGTCCGCGCGCAGGGCCAGCTCCAGCTGGCTGATCCGCCGCTGCTCCCGCCAGGCCCGCAGCAGCGGGCCCGCGCCCTTCTCGGCGGTGGACGGGTGAGTGGTCATGCCCGGACCGTAGTCGAGAACCGGTCGTGCCGGACAGGCACACCCCGGTGACCAGGGCCCCGGCCGCCCCGCTGTGGCAGGCTGGGAGGACCAGCAGCCAGGGAAGGAGCGCGGCCCATGCCCGTCGAACCGCTGTCGCAGAAGGAGGTCGAGGACCGGCTGGCCGAGCTGCCGGGCTGGTCGCTCGACAGGGACCACCTCATCCGCGCCTACCGGCTCGGCTCTCACTTCGCGGCGACGGCGATGGTCGTGCACATCGCCCAGGTCCAGGAAGAGCTGAACCACCACTCCGACCTCACGCTCGGCTACAACACCGTCTCCCTGGCCGTGCACACGCACAGCGCGGGCGGCGCCGTGACCGAGAAGGACTTCGAGCTCGCCCGCAGGGTGGAGGACCTGGCCCCCGGGCACGGGGCACACTGACGAGGTGCTCGACTACGACAAGGAAGCGGAGCGGTACGACGCCTCACGCGGCGGTGAGCCCCGGGCGGCGGCCGCCGCGGAAGCGGTGCTGAGCCTCGTACCGCCGGACTCGCGCCGTCTGCTCGACGTCGCCTGCGGCACCGGCATCGTGACCCGCCGGCTCGCGGCCGCCCGCGACGGCCTGCGGGTGACCGGCGTCGACCTCTCCCCGGCGATGGCCCGGCAGGCCTCCACCCGGCTCCCCGGTGCCGTCGTACGCGCCGACAGCCGCCGGCTGCCCTTCCGGGACGGGCAGTTCGACGCCGTGTGCAGCGTGTGGCTGCTGCACCTGGCCGCCGGGCCCGCCGAGGTGCGGGCCATTGTCGGCGAATGCGCCCGGGTGCTGCGGCCCGGCGGGATCTACGTCACCACGGTCGACAAGGCCGCCTCCCACAACGTGGGCAGTGACATCGATGTCGTCCTGTCCTCCCGGCCGCCCGGCCCGGTCCGGGACGCGGCGGCGGACGTCGAGTCCTGCGCCGCGGCACACGGCCTGGCCTCGGCCGGGCAGGCCCGCTTCACCGGTCTCGGCCAGGGCCGCAGCCCTCGTCGCACGATCGCCGACCTGCGCCGGGGCTGGTTCGTCACCCTGCCCCCGGGTGACCCGCTCGCCGACGGCTTCGCCACCCGCCTCGCCCACCTCCCCGACCAGGAC
>NZ_POUC01000212.1 GCF_002891435.1 Streptomyces cahuitamycinicus | reverse complement strand
ACGGACTGCCCCGCCCGGGTCCCGGTGTCGTCCGCCCCCGCCGTGCCCGGCAGGGTCACCGCCACCATCACGGCGGTCCCCGCCACCGCGATGGCCGTACCGGCCACCACCTTGCCCAGGTGGCGGTGCACTATGTTGCGCACGTCTTCCCCCTACTCCCCCAACAGCCCCGGGAGTATCTGTTTGCCCCAAGAGTTCGGCATACCGCGTATGCACTGGTCAATCGGTAAGAGGGAGATAAGTCATAGGAGGTTCCCTCACTTTCGGGGAGACTCGGGACCAAGGCGTCCCCACCGGCGCCGCACAACCTGAAAGAGTCGTATACATGCAGGTCTGGCCTGGCGAGGCGTATCCACTCGGTGCCACGTACGACGGCGCCGGTACCAACTTCGCGGTCTTCTCGGAGGCCGCGGACCGAGTAGAGCTGTGTCTGCTCCACGACGACGGCTCGGAGACGGCGATCGAGCTCCGGGAGAGCGACGCGTTCGTGCGGCACGCGTACGTGCCGGGCATCATGCCGGGGCAGCGGTACGGGTTCCGGGTGCACGGCCCGTACGCCCCGGAGCGCGGGCTGCGCTGCAACTCCGCGAAACTGCTGCTCGACCCGTACGCGCGTGCGATCAGCGGTTCGATCAGCTGGGGCGAGGAGGTCTACGGCTACCACTTCGACGACCCCGACCGGCGCAACGATCTCGACTCCGCGCCGCACACGATGACGTCGGTCGTGGTCAACCCCTACTTCGACTGGGGCGACGACCGGCGCCCGCGCACCGAGTACCACCACACGGTGATCTACGAGGCCCACGTCAAGGGCCTCACCATGCGCCACCCGGGGCTCCCGGAGGAGCTGCGCGGCACCTACGCGGCCCTCGCGCACCCGGCGATCATCGAGCACCTCACCGAGCTTGGCGTGACCGCCCTGGAGATGATGCCCGTACACCAGTTCGTGAACGATCACCGGCTGGTCGACATGGGCCTGAACAACTACTGGGGCTACAACACCATCGGCTTCTTCGCCCCGCACAACGCCTACGCGTCCTGGGGCGACCGGGGCCAGCAGGTGCTGGAGTTCAAGTCGGCCGTCAAGGCGCTGCACGAGGCCGGGATCGAGGTGATCCTCGACGTGGTCTACAACCACACCGCCGAGGGCAACCACCTGGGCCCGACCCTGTCGTTCAAGGGCCTGGACAACTCGCGCTACTACCGGCTGACGGACGACCCCCGCTACTACATGGACACGACAGGGACCGGAAACTCCCTGCTCATGCGGTCCCCGCACGTGCTCCAGCTGATCATGGACTCGCTGCGGTACTGGGTCACGGACATGCACGTCGACGGCTTCCGCTTCGACCTGGCGGCGACGCTCGCCCGGCAGTTCCACGAGGTGGACCGGCTGTCGTCGTTCTTCGACCTGGTGCAGCAGGACCCGGTGGTCTCGCAGGTGAAGCTGATCGCCGAGCCGTGGGACGTGGGCGAGGGCGGCTACCAGGTGGGCAACTTCCCGCCGCTGTGGACCGAGTGGAACGGCAAGTACCGGGACACCGTGCGCGACCTGTGGCGGGGCGAGCAGCGCACCCTCGCGGAGTTCGCCTCGCGGCTGACCGGCTCGTCCGACCTGTACCAGGACGACGGGCGCCGCCCGCTGGCCTCGATCAACTTCGTGACCTGCCACGACGGCTTCCCCCTGCACGACCTGGTGGCCTACAACGACAAGCACAACGAGGCCAACGGCGAGGACAACCGGGACGGCGAGAGCCACAACCGGTCCTGGAACTGCGGCGTCGAGGGCGAGACCGACGACCCGGACGTGCTGCGGCTCCGGGCTCGGCAGATGCGGAACTTCATCGCGACGCTGATGCTGTCCCAGGGCGTGCCCATGATCAGCCACGGCGACGAGTTCGCCCGCACCCAGGGCGGCAACAACAACGCCTACTGCCAGGACAACGAGCTGGCCTGGGTGGAGTGGCCCCAGGAGGGAGAGGACACCGGGGAAGGCCCGGACAGGCAGCTGCTGGCCTTCACCCGTGCGATGGTCTGGCTGCGCCGCAACCACCCGGTCTTCCGCCGCCGGCGCTTCTTCCACGGCCGGCCCGTGGAGGGCACGCACGACGACCTGTCCGACATCGCCTGGTTCACCCCGGGCGGCCGGGAGATGACCCAGCGGGACTGGGACTCGGCTCGGGCGTCCGCGCTGACGGTGTTCCTCAACGGCAACGCGATTTCCGAGCCGGGCGCCCGCGGGGAGCGCATCACCGACGACTCGTTCCTGCTGATGTTCAACGCCTCGCCGAAGCCGTTGCAGTTCGTGGTTCCGGTCGATCACGGGCGGCAGTGGGAGGTCGTGGTCGACACGGCGCTCCCCGAGGGTGTGCCCTCGGGCACCGGCCCGAAGGTGCAGGCCGGGGACCGGCTGACCCTGACGGACCGGAGCATGACGGTCCTCCAGCGGCCCGTCTGACCGCCCGCCCGGCTGGACGGACCGGAGCATGACGGTCCTCCAGCGGCCCGTCTGACCGCCCGGCGCGTGCGCGTCGCCCGGAAGCCACCCGTCCGGGCGACGCGCGGCGCAGCCGGCGCGGGTGATGACACGAACGGCGGCGGGGCGGGTACGTACGTTCCATGACACCTGAGCGACTTGACCCGGTGGTGCCCACGGCCACGTACCGGCTGCAGCTGCAGCCCGACTTCCCGTTCGGAGCAGCCGCGGCCGTCGTGCCGTACCTGGCCTCGCTCGGCGTCTCGCACCTGCATCTGTCCCCGGTCCTGGAGGCGGTGCCGGGCTCGGCGCACGGCTACGACGTCGTCGACCACGCGCGCGTGCGCGAGGAGCTGGGCGGCGAGGAGGGGCTGCGGGCGCTGGCGCGCACCGCGGGCGAGCACGGGCTGGGGCTGGTGGTGGACATCGTCCCGAACCACATGGCGATGGCCCCGCGCCACAACCGCGCGCTGTGGGAGGTGCTGCGCGAGGGCCCGAAGTCGCCGTACGCGCGGTGGTTCGACATCGACTGGGAGGCACAGGACGGTCAGGTGCTGCTGCCGATCCTCGGTGGGCCCCTGGGCGAGGTGCTCGACGAGCTGCGCGTCGACGGTGCCGTACTGCGCTACTACGACCACGTCCTCCCGCTGCGCGAGGGCACCGAGGACCTGCCGCTGCCACAACTGCTGGACGCCCAGTGGTACCGCCCGGTGTGGTGGCGGCTGGCCCGGACCGAGCTCAACTACCGGCGGTTCTTCAGCATCTCCGAGCTCATCGGGGTGCGGGTGGAGGACCCGGAGGTGTTCGAGGCCACCCACGACAAGATCCTCGAACTGCTGCACGAGGGCGTGATCGACGGGCTGCGCATCGACCACCCCGACGGGCTCGCCGACCCCGACGGCTACCTCCGGCGACTGCACGAGGCGACCGGGGGGCGCTGGACGGTCGTGGAGAAGATCCTGGCCGACGGTGAGCACCTGCCGGCATCCTGGCCCGTCGCGGGAACCACCGGCTACGACGCCCTGCGGCAGGTGGACGGGGTCTTCACGGACCCCGCCGGGTTCGGGGACCTGCTGGGGCGCTACCGGCGTTTCGCGGCTCCGCAGACGGACCGGGGCGGGCAGTGGGACGCGACGGTGCGGCGGGCGGCGTACAAGGTCCTCACGCATGAGCTGGCGACCGAGACGGAACGCCTGACGCGGGTGGCGGCCCGGCTGTGCGCGACCTCGCCCGAGCCGGCGCTGCGCGACCGCGCGCCCTGGGCGCTGCGCACCGCGCTCCAGGAGCTCCTGGTCCGCCTGGAGGTCTACCGGCCGTACGAGTCCGTGGACGCCGCGTCCGTGGTCACTCAGGAGGCAGCGGCCGAGGCCCGGCAGGCCTTCGCCGTGCCCGAGGAGGCCGGTGCGGTGGACGTCGTCCGGGACCTGGTGCTGGGGCGGTACGGCGACGGGCCCGCGCAGCTGGAGTTCCGCACGCGGTTCGCGCAGACCTCGTCGGCGTTGCGGGCCAAGTCGGTGGAGGACACGGCGTTCTACCGGTACGTGCCGCTGCTGTCGGCGACCGAGGTGGGCGGCAACCCGGGCGCTCCCGCGCTGTCGCCGGAGGAGTTCCACGCGTACTGCGCGCGCGTGCAGCGGGACTGGCCCGCCACCGGGACGGTGGCCACCACGCACGACACCAAGCGCAGTGCCGACGTACGGGCGGCGCTGCAGGTGCTCACCGAGTGCCCGGAGCGCTGGGCGGACGTCCTCGCGGAGGTGACCCGCACCGGGGAGGGTGTGCCGGACGCCCAGCTGGCGTGGGCGGCCTGGCAGACGGTGTTCGGCCTCGGCCCGGCGTCCGGGGCGCGGGAGCGGGTGCAGGGGGCGCTGCTGAAGCACGTGCGTGAGGCGGGCCTGTACACGAGCTGGACCGAGCAGGAGCCGCCGTACGAGGAGGCGGTGGAGCGGTTCGTGGCGGCCGGGCCGTGCGGGGCGCCGGGCGAGCGGGTCGCCGCGTTCCGTCAGTCGCTGGCGCCGCACATCCGGGCCAACGTGCTGGGCACGGCCCTGGTGCAGCTGACGATGCCGGGCGTGCCGGACGTCTACCAGGGCACGGAGGCCGAGTACCGTGCGCTGGTCGATCCGGACAACCGGCGGGCGGTGGACTTCCCGTCCGCGGAGTCCGGCGGCACGTCCGGGGAGAAGGCGGCGGTGACCCGGGCGGCGCTGGGGCTGCGGGCCCGGCGGCCCGGCGTCTTCGGCGACACGGCGACGTACGCGGCCCTGCCGGCCGAGGGCCCGGCGGCGGCCCACTGCCTGGCGTTCGTCCGCTCCGGCGCGGTACTGACGGCCGTGACCCGCCTGTCCCTGAGGCTCACGGAGTCGGGCGGGTGGCGGGACACACGGCTGCCGCTGCCACCGGGCCGCTGGGCGGACGCGCTGGATCCGGGGCGGGAGTTCACGGGGCACGCGCGCGTGGAGGAGCTGTTCGCCAGGGTGCCGGTGGCGTTGCTGGAGAGGGTGGACGGCTGAGGGCGGGCCATGCTTCCGGGCGCCCCCTGGAGCCTCCCCCGCCGCGCCCTTGACACCGCACCATGGCCGTGGGGTACTGCGATGGCGAACTCGGGCGGATGTGACGGGGGTGAGTGTCCTGCCGGAGCTGCGCTACCCGACGGTGACCGAACAGGTCTGCGCTGCCCGGGCGTTGACCGCCCAGCGTCCCGGCGTGTGCACCCTGCGGCAGGTGGGTGCCTCGCGTGCGGGCAGGCCCCTGCACCTGCTGTCCGTGGGCCGCGCCCACCGCGCCGTACTGGTGGTGGCCGGTGCCCACGCCAACGAGCCGACCGGCTCCTGCACCCTGCTCGCGCTGGCCCGGCGGGTGCTGGAGCAGCGGGAGCTGCGTGACGGCATCTCCTGGCACTTCCTGCTGTGCGCGGACCCCGACGGGGCGAGCCTGCACGTCACGCCGGCGCCGCGCAGTCTGTACGACTACCACCTCGGGTTCTTCCGGCCCGCGGGCCCGGAGCAGCCCGAGTGGGCGCCGTCCGTGCTGCCGCCGGACCGGCTGCCGCCCGAGACCCGGGCCCTGACGGGCGTCATCGACGAGCTGCGCCCCTATCTGCAGGTCACCCTGCACGGCACGGACCTGGGCGGCAGCTGGGTGCAGCTGACGAAGGACGTGCCGGGACTCGCCGAGCCGTTCGCGAAGTCCGCGGCGGAGCTGCACATCCCGGTGGAGACCGGCGCGTCGGACGCCGCGGGCTGGCCCGCGTCAGGGCCGGGCGTGCATGTCATGCCCGCGCCGGGGGTGGGGCCGGCGTACCCGAGCCTGCCGGACGACGCGCGGCACAGCACCTGGTACCACGCCCACCGGTACGGCGGGCTGACAGCGGTGGTCGAGGTGCCGATGTGGGCCAGCGACCTGGTGGACGACCCGGCTCCGCATCCGGCTCCGGCGGCGGCGATCGGGCGGCTGGCGGGCCGGCTCCAGCGCGATGCGCTGGAGGTGACGCGGGTGCTCGACAGTGTGCTGCCCCGGCTGGCGGAGCTGGACGGGCCGTTGCTGCGGGCCGTCCGCTGGGGGCTGGAGCTGGTGCCGGGTCTGGCCTCCGACCTGGCCCACACCCCGCCCGCCGACCTCACCCGGGCGTACGTCGGCAGCGTGGACGCGTTCGCCCGCCGCGTGCCGCTGCGGGCGGCGGCCATGCTGCTGCGGGTGCTGCGCGGGACCGACGACGAGGCGGCGAAGCAGCTGGAGGAGCTCGTCTCGACCTGGAGCGACGCCTTCGCGGAGCGCTTCCGCGCCCGCTGGGTGCCCTTGGAGCACCAGGTGGAGCACCAGTCCCGCACGGTCGTCGCGGCGGCGCTGCACGCGCGCGAGAGGGCGTGCTAGAAGGCTGATGAAAATGTTGGGTTCGTCAGCCTTCTAGTCCAACTGCATCGGCACCGGCTCGCCCGAGCCGGAGCGGGCTCGCGGGCGGCGCCCTGCCAGTTCGAACGCGGCGAGCACCACGCGGGTCTGGTATTCGGCCTGGCGGGCCACCGGGATCCAGCGCGCCCCGCAGTCGTCGCGGTAGTCGGCGCACCACTGGTCGATCAGGTGGTCCAGCTCCGGCAGCGCCCCGGCCGGGTCGCGGCCGGCGGCCCGTACCAGCTGGTGCAGCAGCCCCGCCGTGCGCAGCGCCAGCCGGCGCCCGGAAATGCGCAGGGCGACCAGGTGGGCGGTGCTCAGGGGCGGCAGCGGGTGGGCCGGGTTGTCGCCGGTGTCGGGGTCCCAGGCGTCGGCGAGGCCGGGGCACACCAGGAGGTAGTCGTCGACCGGGGCGAGCAGGCGGGCCGCGTCGGGAACGATGGCGAGGTGCGGCCGGATCCTGGCCAGCAGGTGCCGCAGGAGGTCCGTGTCATGGCGCAGGGTGCGGCTGACGGCCCGCAGCTCGGCGTCCCGGTCCGCGGGCGGGGAGCCGTCCGCCACGGCCGTCACGCCCCACATCGGCGCCTCGACGACCGCGGTGACGGTGCCGTGCCGGTACGGGTGGAACCACGTGGACTCGACGGCGGCCTCTGTTATGGCGGCGGCCAGGTCGGCGCGGCGCGGCGGCGGGATCCGGTAGACGGCGGGGCCGAGACCGGGCCAGTACAGGGCGTCGTACGCGCCGAGTTCGCGGGGAATACCGAGCCGGGCGGCGATGTGGGCGAGGCGCCGGTCGAAGCCCGGCAGGTCGTGGGTGAGCTCGACGAAGCCGCCGCCGATGTCGACGCCGTGCAGGGAGCACTGGAGGAACGGGCGCAGTTCGTCCTGGAGGTCGAGCAGGGCGCGGGTCTCCGGCAGGGCTGCGCCGGCCGCGCCGTCGGGCAGCCACTCGGGCTGCTCCAGGAAGCCGGGCCGGAAGAAGTTCCGGATGTACCGGCCGAGCGTGTACGGGCCCGGCAGCCAGCCCTCGTTGCGGCGCGACCCGTCCGGGTCGAGGCACAACAGCAGGTTCCAGGTGGCGTCGGCGCCCTCGGTGAGGCGCGGGTCGGCCAGGGCGCGTTCGGCCAGGCGCAGCACCGTGGCACCGCCGACCGGTTCGTTGGCGTGCGGACCGGCGACGACCAGGGCCTGACGGCTGCCGTGTCCCACGGAGAGGAGCCACATGGGGGTGCCCGCGCGGGAGGTGCCCACCCGGCACAGCCGGGCGTCACGGGGGTGGCGGGCGACGAGGGCGGCGGCCCCGGCGCACAGTTCGTCGACGCTCGGGTAGCGCAGGAGGGGTGGCAGGACACACCTCCCCTGTGGTTACCGCCGGTTCACCAGGTGTAGATGGCGTACGCACAGTGAGTCACGACTTCGGGGGTACGTCAACACCGTGGACGACACAGGGATTTCAGCCACCCTCAACGCACGGACTTTCGGTAATGCCCAGGCCAGAGCTGAGGTGTGGCTGTGTTTCCGGTCAGCCGGCACGTCAGCCCGCCGACAGCCGGAACCTCAGCCGACCGACAGCCGGAACCTCAGCCCGCCGACAGCCGGAACGTCATCCGGCCGAAGCCCACCTGGTCGCCCTCGCGGACGACGGCCGCGCCGACCACGCGCCGTCCGTTCACCGTCGTGCCGTTGGTGGAGCCGAGGTCGCGCAGGACCCACAGGCCGCCCTGGTGACGGAGTTCGGCGTGTACGCGGGAGACGGTCTCGTGGTTGAGGCGCAGTCCGCTGCCGGGGTCGCGGCCTATGCGCAGCGGATGGTCGTGCGACGGGTGGGGCAGCTGCAGCTTGGGCAGCCGCTCGGCGTGCCAGGCCCGGCGCAGCCGTACGGAGAACCCGGAGACGGCCTCGACCGTGCCGAACACCAGGCGCGCGAACCGGCTCTCCGTGCGCAGGTCGGCGGTGAGCGCGGCGAGTTCGTCCGGGCGGCGGGCGGCGAGCGCCAGCTCCATGCGGCGGACGAACGTGTCGTGGGACAGCCGGCCCACGGCGACGCCGTCGCGGAGCACCTTCAGCACCCGGTCGCGCTCCGCGTCGGAGAGCCGCGCGGGGAACGTGTTGAACTCGAAGGACGACGTCACTGGGTGATTGTCGGGCAGCGCGGCCGGGCTGTCCAGAAAACGGGAAATCAGCCGCCACACGCGCGTAGCCGGGGAGACCCGCCGCAAATGGGTGGATGCGCCAGCGGATTGATCGCGTTTGCCGCACCATGGACGGGCTACATCACGGTGAGCAGACGAAGGGGAACCGTCCGTGCAGTTCGAGGTGTGGGCACCACAGGCCGGCCGAGTGACGCTCCGGTGCGACGACGTCACACACGCGTTGGAGCGCGATCCGGAACGCGCAGGGTGGTGGCGGGGCGAGGCCGAGGCACGCGAAGGATCCCGGTACGGCTTCGCCCTGGACGACGGGCCCGTGCGGCCCGATCCGCGCTCGCGGCGGCAACCGGACGGCCCGGACGGGCTGAGCGCGGTCGTCGACCACGAGCGCTACGCGTGGCGCGCGGCGTGGCGGGGAGGGCCGCTGCCCGGTGCGGTGCTGTACGAGCTGCACGTGGGGACCTACACGCCCGAGGGCACCCTGGACGCGGCCGCCGAGCGGCTCGGTCACCTCGCCGAACTGGGCGTCACGCACGTGCAGCTGATGCCGCTGTGCCCCTTCCCGGGCACCCACGGGTGGGGCTACGAGGGTGTCTCGCTGTGGGCGGTGCACGAGCCGTACGGCGGGCCCGAGGCGCTGAAGCGCTTCGTCGACCGGGCCCACGAACTCGGCCTGGGCGTGGTGCTCGACGTGGTGCACAACCACTTCGGTCCGTCCGGCAACTACCTGCCCGTCTTCGGCCCGTACCTCACGGACACCCACCACACCCCCTGGGGCGCCGCGGTCAATCTGGACGCGCCCGGCTCGGACGAGGTGCGCGCGTACCTGCTCGGCAGCGCGCTGGCGTGGCTGCGCGACTACCGGATCGACGGGCTGCGCCTGGACGCGGTGCACGCGCTGGTGGACACCCGCGCGCTCCACTTCCTGGAGGAGCTGTCGACGGCCGTGGACGCCCTGGCCGCCGAGACGGGCCGGCCGCTGTTCCTGGTCGCCGAGTCGGACCTGAACGACCCGCGCCTCATCACCTCCCGCACCGAGGGCGGCCTCGGGCTGCACGCGCAGTGGAACGACGACTTCCACCACGCCCTGCACACCACGCTGACCGGCGAGTCGCAGGGCTACTACGCCGACTTCGCGCGTGCTTCGCTCGGCGGGCTCGCCAAGACCCTGACCGGCGGCTGGTTCCACGACGGGTCGTACTCCAGCTTCCGTCAGCGCCGCCACGGGCGCCCGCTGGACCGGACGCGGGTGGCCGGGCACCGGCTGCTCGGTTACGGCCAGACCCACGACCAGGTCGGCAACCGGGCCCAGGGGGACCGGCTTTCGGCCCTCGTCTCCCCGGGGCTGGCCGCCTGCGCGGCCACGCTGATCCTGACGGCGCCCTTCACACCGATGCTGTTCATGGGCGAGGAGTGGGCGGCGGGCACACCCTGGCAGTTCTTCACCGACCACACCGATCCCGAGCTGGCCGACGCCGTACGGCGGGGCAGGCGGCGGGAGTTCGCCGAGCACGGCTGGAAGGAGGAGGACGTGCCCGACCCGCAGGATCCGGCGACCCGGGACCGTTCCTGCCTCGACTGGTCCGAGCCGGAGCGCGAGCCCCACGCGCGCGTGCTGGCCTGGTACCGGCAGCTCCTCGCCCTGCGCCACGGGCAGCCGGACCTGACCGATCCTGACCTCGCCGACACCAAGGTGGCCTACGATGAGGAGCTCCGCTGGATCGCCTTCCGGCGCGGGGACGTGCTCGTGGCGGTGAACCTGGCCTCCGAACCGGCCGTACTGCCGCTCGGCGTGCCTCACGCGCGGGTGCTGGCCGCGTGGGAGCCGGTGGAGACGCCCGGGGCGGACGGTGCGGTGCGGCTGCCCGGGGAGTCGGCCGTGGTGCTGGCCCAGGACTGAGGGCCGGGCGTGCTCAGCGCGGTTTCGCGTCCTGCACCCCGCCTCAAGGACGGGCGCGAGGAGCGCCGGCCTCGCGATGCGGGCGCCGCCCACCGGCGGCGCGGACGGATGGCGTCCCCGTGGAGCAGGACGGTGCCCGCTACAGGGCGTCGTCCGCGTCCCCCAGGTCCGTCACCCGTTCCAGCAGGATCGGCTCCCAGGCACGGCGCAGCCGGGTCCGCAGGAGCATGGCGTTCTTGCCGGTGAGGTCCTCGGCCAGGCGGACGACGGTGTCGCAGCGGGCGAGCCACAGGCCGCGCAGGCAGGGGCGGGCACCATAACCGGCGAGGGTGGCGGCGCGTACGGCGGCGGGCGATCCGACGGCGAGCGCGAGGCCCGCGATGTCCTCGGCCGGATCACCGACGACGGCGCCGGCCCAGCCGAGGACACCGCGCACCCGGCCGTCGGCGCTGACCACGAGATGGCCGCCCGTAAGGGCGTGGTGGGTGAGGACCGCGGAGCCGGGCTGGGCGGCGAGCTGGGACGCTGCGGGCGGGGTGAGCTGGTTCAGGCGTGCGGCGTCGAACTCGTCGGCCCTGACGAGGCGTTCGGCGGCGCGTACGGCGGAACGGCGCAGCGCCTCCAGGGAGCGGGGTGCGGCGCGCGGCAGACCGAGCGTCTCGGCCTGCCGGACCGGCACCTCGCGCAGACCCGTCAGGAGCCCGGCGAGATCGGCCTCGCCGACGGCGGACACGTCGTGCTCCTCCCCCGAGCCGCCGGGCACCTTGGTGTCCAGCGTGTAGCCGAGGCCGGGGGCCCACTCGCCGTGTGCGACGCTCACCGGCACGGCCGTCGGGACGTGCTGGCGGACCAGGTCGCGCAGACGCAGTTCGCGGCGCTGGCGCAGGGTGGCCTCGCGGTCGGGGGCGAGGCGCAGTACGTGGCGGGAGCCGACCCACCAGGTGACGGGTTCGGCGTCATCGGTGGCGGGCCGGACGTCGGGGCCGCTCTCGCCCTGCCGGGCCTTACGTCCGCCCCGGCCGCCCGGGTCGTCTCCGGCGTCCTTGCCGTCCTTGGCGTCCTTGGCGTCCTTGAGGAGGGACAGGACCAGCCGGCGGACGGTGTCCGCGGTGGGTGTGGGTGCCTGGGTCATGGTCGCGCCGTTGCCGTTCGGGAGGCGGGCAGGGGACATCGGGGCCTCACTCCACTATGACCAGCTCACGCGTGGTGGTGTTCAGGCGCCGCCCGCCGTCCTCGGTGACGGTCACGATGTCCTCGATGCGGACTCCGAACCGGCCGGGCAGATAGATGCCGGGTTCCACGGAGAAGCACATGCCGGGCACGAGGGGCCCTCCCTCGCCCTCGATCATGTAGGGCGGCTCGTGGGTGGTGACGCCGATGCCGTGTCCGGTGCGGTGGATGAAGTGCTCGCCGTAGCCGGCGTCGGCAATGACCCGGCGGGCGGCCCGGTCCACGTCCTGGCAGGCGGCCCCGGGCCGCACCGCGCGGAAGCCGGCCTCCTGGGCCTCGCGCACGATGTCGTGCACGCGGCGTTCCTCGTCGGTGGGCTCGCCGACGTGGACCGTGCGCGAGGTGTCGGAGCCGTAGCCGTCCCGCAGACCGCCGAAGTCGAGGACGATCATGTCGCCGCGGGCGATCACCCGGTCGCCCGCCTCGTGGTGTGGGTTGGCGCCGTTGGGGCCGGAGGCGACGATGGTGAAGTCGACCTGCTCGTGTCCGTGTCGGCGCAGCAGCCGGTCGAGGTCCGCGGCCACGTCGGACTCCCGGCGGCCGGCGAAGGGGACGTTCCGGATCTCCTCGAACGTCGCGTCGGCGGCGGCTCCCGCGGCCGCCATGAGGTCCAGCTCGGCCGCGTCCTTGACGGCGCGCAGCATCGGCAGGGCCTCGGTGAGCGAGGCGTAGGAGCTGCCGGGCAGGGCCTGCTGGAGGGCCAGCAGGTGCAGGGCCCAGGCGTTGTCGCTGATGCCGAACCGGCCGGAGGCGTCGAGGAGGGCGGCGGTGGCGGCGTAGGGGTCCTTGCCGTCGGTCCAGTCGCGCAGGGTCAGTGCGGCCGCGCCGGCCGCCCGGTGTGCGTCCGGGGCCTCCAGGGCGGGGACGACGAGGACGGGGTCCTGCCCGGCGGCGAGGACCAGCAGGGTGAGCCGCTCGGTGACCGCCGGGGGTGTGTAGCCGGTGAGCCACACCAGGTCCGGCCCCGGGGCCACCAGCAGACCCGCGAGACCGGCCTCGGCGGCCGTCCGCGCGGCGCGCTCCATGCGGGCCCCGTAGTCGTCGGCGGTGAAGGTCGCGGCCGTGCTTCCGGTCATCCGGGCCTCCCAGGACGGGCGAAGGGGCTACGGGCAGCATCCTGCCCGGCCGGAGGGGGCGGCGCGAGCCGTCTGCGGGCATTCACCCGGGCAACCTGCCTGACGACGGAGGGCTGCTCGCGCGTCCGTGGTCATGCCCGGTGGCGGTTTTTCCATCGGGGCCCGGCTGAGGGCCGTCACGGGGTTCCGGGTCGTGCCCGTGCGGGCGTGCCTCAGGCGGCGACGGCCGGTACGACAATCAGCTGCTCGTAGCCGCCGCTGCGGTGGCGGACGGTCAGCCTGACCTCGGACCCCGGGCGGGCGCGGGCGACGGCCCGGACCAGATCGGCGGCCGTGTCGATCCGGGTCGTGCCGAAGGCGAGGAGGACGTCGCCGCGCACCAGCCCGGCGGCCTGGGCCGGCCCGGGGACGTGCAGCCCCACGACCACGGCCCCCGGCTTCCGGGCGTCCATGACCTGCACGCCGAGGGTCGCGGCGGCGGGCGCGGAGGGAGCGGCGGAGGGCGAGGGGCCTGGCTCTTATA
>NZ_POUC01000211.1 GCF_002891435.1 Streptomyces cahuitamycinicus | reverse complement strand
GGTGTCCGGGGTCGGCTCGGGGAGCTGCCACACGGGCATTGCCCCGTGGACGACTCGGCGCAGCCACTGATTGTTCTCGTCCTCAAGGAGGAAGCTCCGCACGCCACCAGGCCCGTTCTCGGCGTCGAGGACGCGGAAGACTCGCACCTGGTCACCGCGGCGTTCGTCCGGCATCGCGATCATGTCGCCTTCGCCGATCTGGGCTGCGTTCGACGGCCGCGGCCGGTCGATACCGGCCGGCGGAGTGTGGCCTGCCGCGCGGTCGAGGTGATCGGCGGCGCGCAACGCGGCACGCCCCTCGAATGTAGACGGGTCTGCTGACGCTCGGAGTTGGGCGGCCAGAGCGGCGGCCTGGTCTTGAGTGACGGGCAGGTCCGCGGCGATACGGACGGCTGCCTGCTGGGCGTCGGGGTCGTCGTCCGGGCCGTCGGCGTGGTCACTGATGACGTCCCGGTCGCCCGTGGTCAGCTCCGGGTCGACGGTCGGGCTGTTGACCGGCTCGATGCGGTGAGGCGGCTCGTGCACGGTCAGGTCGTCCGGGGCTTCCGGAGCATCGTCCGGCCCCAGTTCGGGCGCGGTGTTGTCGGCGCTCTGGGCCCGGGGGACGACCGCGGAGGCGTCCATGTCCATCTGGCCGATCTCGCCCGTGGTGGTGTCGGCGAAGTCGATGGTGACGCGGTCGCCGTCCCGGCTGGTGCCGGTGACGGCCACGGTGGTGAGAGTGCCGTCGAGGTCCAGGACCACGATGTCGTTCTCCTTGAGGTCCGCGGCCGCGGGGTTGTCGATGCCGGTCACGGGGTCGGTGTCGGGGACGTCGTCGCGGACTTCGCCAGAGACGCGGAGGTCTCCCGCGCTGCGCGTGATCGTGCCTTCGGCGGTGGTGATGGTGACGCGGTCCCCGTTGACCTCGTCGACGGGCCCGAGCAGGGCGCCGTCGGTGTCGGTCACGATGTGCCGCGGGGTCACGCGCTGCCCGGACGCGGTCCAGCCGTCGGGGCGGTCGCCGCCCGTCACTGTGAGGGTGTTCGGCGACAGGCCGTCGGCGGTGTCGTCGTTGTCCCAGCGCACGGACACGGTGGTGTTCGTGGCGCCGGTGACGGTGCCTTCGCGGGTGCGCAGGCCGTCAACACCGGTGACGGTGCTGCCCGGGAACAAGCCACGGCCGTTACGGTCCGCGGGGATCACGTCGGGCAGGGTGCCTGCCTGTACGGCGCTCTGGGCGCCGCTGGCCGGCGAGCCGGGCACCACGTCGTCGGGCGCCTGGGCGCGCGCCGCCGTGGCGTTCAGCGGCGTGAAGACGTTGCCGCGCTTGCCGGTGCCGTCCGGGTTCGCCGTGACGTACGTACGCCACATGCGCTCGGTGCGGCCGTTGCGGGTGGCCTCCACCTCAACCGGGCCGGTGAAGACGTACCCGGATCGCGTGACGGCGCGGCCATTCCTCGTCCGGCCGTCCATGCGGACCATGTCGCCCTGGACCAGGTCGCGGACTCGGGCCCAGTGCGCGGGCTGGCCGCCGACAGGCTCGGGTTCGCCCTGCGGCTCGTCGTCCGGCGCGGAGGGTGCGGCGGGCTTCGGCTCCGCGGGGGCGCCGTCCGGAGCGGGTTGCTGGCGTCTGGCGGGAGCCGGGGTGCTCGACGGCTCCGGCTGCGGCGTGTCCGCGCGGTCGCTCTGCTCCTCCTCGCCAGGACGCGGTCGGCGGAAGGCGGTCGGACGGTCCGGGGTGTTGCGGAAGTGGAACGAGCGGAACGGAGTCTCGCGGATCTGCCCCTCCCCGCGAGCGGGGTCAATCTCCTGCACCCGGGATTCGAGGTCCGCCGTGTAGTCCGAGCCGTTGGTGAAGGGCCAAGTCCCAGTGCGGTTCATCTGACGGACGATTAGGGGCTTCGAAAGTCGGCCGCGTTCAGTTACCGGGCGGTCCATGTCGCCGACGCTGATCGCGGTGATGTCGTCACCGGCCAGGGCGTCCCGCACGTCGACGGGGATCGTGTAGCCATCTGCTGCCTGCTGGGCACGCCATTCGTCGTAGTACCCATCCAGAGCGTTCTCCCAGGCCAGATACCTCTGCGCCTTTCCCACCCAGTGGTCACGCACGCCTTCAGCCTGTCCGTGGGCGATCAGCCGCTTGGCAACGGCCTCGCCGAGGGTGTCCCCACCAGATCCACGGAACGCAAGAGCACGGTCCGCTGCGTCGGGTGCATCCCACGGGAAGGGATTCCCGTCAGCGTCGCGAATGCCCTCAAGTACCCGGGCGTAGGCGAGCGCTTCGTCACGGTCGTAGGTCCGGGCCAGCATCTCCATCGACCCGGGGGCCATGACGTACCAGTTCGCTGCGATGGGGTCCGGGTATGCCTCCATGATCGCGAGACGGCCGCCCTCGGACATCTCCAGCGTGGCATTGTCCGCGTACCGCGCGTGGAACCGCTCCCCGACCGCCGAGGGGTGGCTCGGCGGGTCCAGCTCACTGCGGCGCAGCCGGTCACGGATCTCGTCGACGTTGGCGAAGCGCGGGAGTTCCGTGGCGATTTCCGACACGTCAGCGCCATCACTGCCGGTCTCGGTCTGCTCGGCGGCCGCCTGCTGGCGCTGCTCCTCCTCGAACTGTTCCCGGTCGATGCGGTCGCGGTCGCGGTACTGCTGACGGAACTGGTTGTAGGTGATGCGTCCGCCGTTGGCGTTGTACCAGTTGACCAGTTCCTCGCTGGCGTACTCCTTCCAGCGTCCGAACTTGGCGAGCTCACCGCCGGAGAACAGTTCTCGCTCGCTCGGGCGGTCGTTGCCGTACTTGTGCTTGCGGTTGAAGAAGTAGGCGTTCGTCGCCTCGATCGCCTGCTGGTAGCGGGCCTCGTCGAAGTCGGCGAACTCCGCGCGGATGATGTCCTCGCGGGTGCGACGCACTCGGGGAGCGTCGGTACCCGCGAACCCCAGGGCTTCATCTACGGCCTTGGAGCGGCGCTCGGCCTCTTCGGCGTCGGCCGGCGGGGTGTCCGGAAGCACGTCGCGAACACGCTGGTCGGTGTAGCCGTCGCGGCGGTCCATCTCCGCCATAAGGCGCGCCTGGTCCTCGGGAGTGAGGTCGCTGCTCCACGCGTCGACCAGCTCGTCGTCATCCAGGCCGGTGAGGTCGTCAGGCAGCGGCTTCCGCTCCGGCTCGGTGTTGGCGGCGCGCTGCTGCTCGAAGTCGTCGCGAGCAGCGTGCAGGGCGCGCTGCAGGTTGCGGCCCTCCCCGTCGCGCCACTGCGCCACGGTGCTCGGGCCCCAGGGCTGGTTCCAGTCGAAGGGCTGTCCATCGCTGCCGGCGATCCCCTCGAAGCGGCCGGCCAGTGCGCGGGCCTCCTCCGAGTCTTCGGTCGCCAGGGTCAGGCCGGGCAGGTTGGTGCCGTTTCGGGCCTGCGCGAAGCGCCACAGGGTGGTGCCGTCCTCCTGCCGTTCCGGCCATGCCACCAGGCCGCCGCCGGGGGACAGCACCATGCCGTCCCGTTCGGCGGCCTGGGCCAGGGCCGCACGTCGTTCCGGGGTGTCCTCGGCGGAGGTGAGTCCATCGCCGTTCTTCCAGGCGCGGCGCAGCGAATCGACGTCGCGGTGCCGTGCCGGGGTACGGGCGCGGCCGCGCGCAGCGCTGCCGTCCCCGTCGCCACTGGCGTCCGGCATGGTGAAGTCGGGCAGGTTCAGGTGCGGCAGGCCGGGCCCGCCGGGGCCACCAGGACCGCCGTTGCCACCACCATCGTTGCGGCGTCGGCGACGCCGGCGGCGGTTGCGGTCGTCCTGCTCGTCCTCAGCGTCCGGCTCGCTCTGCTCGTCGTCGGTGTTGTCCGGCGTGCCGTCAGGGCTGTTGCTGCCCTCCTCGTCGTCGGCCGGAGCGTCGGGGGTACCGGATCCACCCCCGCTCGGGGAGTCTTCCGGGCCCGTGGCTCCGCCGTCGGCGTCCCCGTCGCGGCGCTGCTGACGTCGCTCGTTGTCAGTCTCGTCCCCCTGCGTGCGGTCCTCGTCCTGGTCCTCTTCGGCGTCTCCGGCCGCGGGCGCGGGAGTGTTGGTCTCGTCCCTGTTGTCGCCGTCCCGGCGGTCGTTGCTGGCTTCGGGCTCGTCGACGTCGCTGTGGCGCGCATCTGCATCATCGGGGATGGCCACGATGTCGCTCGGGCGGAAGCTCAACGGCTGGCCCTTAACACGCCAGTAGCCCTCTCGCTCGGCCGGACGCTCCACCGTGACGTTCATGTGCTCGCGGCCCGCGTTGGGGCCCGAGCCGCCGCCCCTGCGCGCGACGATCCGGAAGCGGTCGCCGGGACGGGGCTGAATCTGGGAGCCGTCAACGGCCTGCCAACCCTCTGGCACACGGACCTTGGCCGCATGATGCCGACCGAGTTCGCCCTCGATCCGGCGTGCCAGGTCGGAGGAGTCCTCTCGCCCTGGGTTGCCCTCCTGAAGCCGCTCCACCAGGTCAGTGCCGCGGATCATCGCGAACTCGGTCCGGACGGTGTCCTTGCCGTTGAGCGTTACCTGCGCCTCGACCTCGACGCGGACCTGCCCATTGCTGAGCACCGGCGTGACACCGATGACGCGTCCCACCATGTGCATCGGCTCGTTGTAGACGGGGTCAGCAGAGACGGTGTGCACCCAGTCCTCGGCCCGGATCTCGGACGCCGGAATCATGTCGCCGTCGTAGCGCTGCCGTACCGCGGCGAACTCGTCGACCGACTCCGGGGCCGTGCTCGGCGTTTGGTCAGTTCCTTCCTCGGCGTCGGGCGCCTCGCTGCGGGCCTGCTCCTCGTTGTCGGTGTCGGGGATCTCCTCGTCCGGGTAGCGCAGGCGCACCTGGGCGTCGGCGTTGTAGAAGCGCTCCTGGCCGTCGTTGGTGACGATGCGGGTCCGGCCGCGGGGGGTCTTGACCGGCGGTTCGGCCACGGTGTGCGTGCGGCCGTCGGCGTCGGTGTACCGGTCGCCCTCCTCCAGCTCGGCGGCGTTGCGCATCTGGGCCGGGCGCAGGTCACTGGTGTCGCGGCCCTCGGCGTCGGCGAACATGTCCGGCGTACCGGTCTCGTCGGCGGGACGGTCCTCGGGGTTATCCGGGTCCGCGGCGCTGTCGGCCTGGCGGGTGGTCGGCTCGTCGACGTCGAAGAGACCGCCGGATTCCTCGGTGGTCTGCTTCGGCTTCGGCTTCTCCTCGCCCTTCGGGGCGCGGCCGGCGCGGCGGGCTTCCTCGGCTTCGAGGACCTGCAGGCGGGTGCGGTCAGCGCCGGACAGCTCTCCCGCCATTTCGCGTTCCATCAGGTCGACGATCTCGTCGCGGATCTCGCCATCGTCCATGGAGGACGGGGCCTTTGACCCTTCGGGGCGGACGGCGTCGAGCTGCTGGGACACCTCGTCGGGGGTCATGGTGACGGTGTCGGTGTCCGCCTGGTCGTCGACATCCTGGTCCTGGTCCTGGTCGTCGCCCTCGTCGCTGGGGTCGTCCGGGCTGGGGACGGCGGCCGGCGGCTCGTCGCCTCCGTCGCCCGTGCCTCCCGCGGCCGGGGCGTCCGTGCCGGCCACGTCGACGTCCGTGTCGGCGTCCGCGGTGTCGTCGTCGCTGCTGCTCGTCTCCGGGATGCCGGTCTCCGGGGTGTTGCTGGGCTCCGGACGGATACGCGCGAGCGCTTCCCGCACCTCGTCCTCGGAGAGGCGAACGGTGTCGTCCTGCTCCGGGGCCGGGTTCTCCCGGTCCCACTGCGCCAGGGCAGCCACAGCCTCATCGACGGCGGCTTGCAGCGGCTCGCGCTCCTCGCGCCGCCCCTTGGCGATCTTCTCGCGGTCCTCCTTCTTCTTGTACCGCTCCTTGTCGAGTTCGTCGGGGTCGATCTCGGGCTTCGCGTCGAGGTCGGTGACCCGGGCGACGATCTCCTCGAGCAGGTTCGACCGCTTACGGGCGTGGTCGATCTGCGGGGTGAGGTCCGCGGCCGCGTGCGCGGACTGGAGCAGGGCTATCTGCTGGTCCAGCTCCGGCATCTTGGCCCGGTCCGACTCCTGCAACGCCGGTGCCTTGTCGAGGGCGTTGCCGAGGCGAGTGATCATGCCCGATCCGGCGGTCGTCTTCTTCAGGTCGTCGACGGTCCGCTCGAAAGAGGAATTGCGGAGGTCGGGGAACCCGACGTGCGCGACGAGCTTGCCGTCCGCTGTCTTCTCGGTGCGGACGCCGAAGTCGAGGCCGCGGAACTGGCCGATGATGTGCCAGTCGCTCATGCCCTCGCGGTTGTGCTCCAAGAGGCGGCTGGTGATCTGCCGGTGCAGGGCTTTGCCGGCGTCGGAGCGTTCGCCGTACGGGGAACCGCCGATCGTCATGCGGAACCGGTCGCCGGCCTCCTGGATGCGGGGCAGTGCCTGCTCGCGGCGCTGGATGCCGTCGCGGGTGTCCTGGGACTCCTGGCGCAGCACACCGAGGGCTTCGGCGCGGCGGATACGCTCGGCCGCCTCGTTGTGCTGGTCGATCTCGAGGTCCTTGAGACGGCGCTTGGCCTTCATGAGCTGGCTCATGAAGGGGTTGCCGCCGATCTCGGCTTCCATCGTCTCGTAGTCGAACTCGGCGCCGTCGATCTCCTGGACAACGTCGCTTGAGTCGCCGTCCTCCGGCTCCGGCCGCTGGATGTCGACCAGGCCCTCGGCCTTGGCAGCGACGAAACCGGCCTTCCAGCCGTCCATGGAGCCCTTGGTCGCGAAGACGTCGATCTCGACCTCGGGGTTCATGTTGCCGTAGCGCAGGACTCGGCCGTTGCGCTGCTCCATCTGCGCCGCGCCCCAGTCGAGGTCGACGTGCGAGAGGGAGATCATGCGGTCCTGGGCGTTCATGCCCGTGCCCGCGACGGCGCTGGAGCCGATCATGACCGCGATCTCGCCCTCACGGGCACGGCGGAACAGCTCCGTCATGTCCTCGGGCTTGCCGGACTTTTTGGCGTCCTGGACGAAGGCGATCTTGTCCTCGGGGATGCCGCCCGCGACCATGAGCTGCTTGAGTTCGGCGTAGGCGTCGAAGTTGCCCTTGTTGTTGCCGCCCGGGACGCCTTCGTTCAGGAAGATCATCTGGAGGGCGCCCGGAACCGGGTGGTTCACGATGCTGTCGTAGGCGACCGGATAGATGCGGTCCTTGTTGGCGTGGTACCGCTCGATGTGCCGGTCTGCGACGGTCTTGAGCTTGTTGCCGGCAGGGGCGTTGGCGTCGATCAGCCGCGGGTCCAGGGCCACGCTGGTGCCCTCGTTGGACACCGCGAGCATGTTGTCCTGGTGGCGGTCGACTTCGCCGTTGTGGATGGCTCGGCCGCGGGCAACGAGCCCCTTGAGACGCTTCTTCTGGTCGGGCGTCGCGTCGACCATGATCAGGTTGGGGGCGCCGCCCTTGACCTTCGGCCGGGGAATGCCGACGTCGTCAGCGCGCTTGGTGTCCGCGACCAGGCCCCACATGGTCTTCATGGCGCGCTTGTTGTGGAACTCGCTGAACCGCTCCACGACGCGGAGGCCGGAGCCGTCGGGGGCGTTCTCGATGCGCAGGGTCTTGCGGCCGAAGGTGTTCGCCCACAGGTCCGGGGCGCCGGCCTTGTAGGCGTCCAGCACCCACGGGGCCGCGAACTGGAGCATGGTGAACTGCTCGCTGATGCTGTTCGACAGCGGCGTGCCGGTTGCGAGCGTGATCGTGGCCCGGCCCCCGCGGCGGCGGTGCAGGTCGGTGGTCTTCTGGTGCAGGTCGACGCCGCGGAGAGATGCCGGGTCGCCGCCGGCCTCCTTGGAGCGGAAGCCGACGCCCTTGTACCGGTGCGCCTCGTCGACGACGAAGTAGTCGAAGCCGAGGTCGTCCCAGTACGTCTCGCCCGGCTTCCGCATCGGGGCGGCGTTCTTGTTGATGTTGCGCTGGACCGTCGCGATGCGCTGCTCGATCTTCGCGACGATGAACGGGTGGTTCGGGTTGTCGGCGTCCTCGTACTGGCGGTCAAGCTGCTCTCGCAGCGCCTCCAGCTCCCGGAACTCGTACTCGTCCTGAGCCTCCGGGCTCATCTTGATCGAGCCGAAGGCCTCTTCGGTGAAGATGACCAGGTCCGGCTTGTTGGCGCGCAGCCACTCCAGCGTGCTGCCGCGACGGTCTCCGGCCAGGTCCGCCGAGGTGATCAGGTGAACGTCGGCGTTCGGGTACAAGAATCGGGCCTCGTTGTACCACTGGCGTGCCAGGTGGTTGGGCACCACGGCCATGGGCTTGTCGATCTGCCCGGACGCCTTGAGCGCCTGGGTGCCCATGACGAGCGTGCCGGTCTTGCCGAGGCCCACCTCGTGGGCGAGGATCACGCCCCGCTCAAACTGCATCCGGGCCGCGCCGGAGAGCTGCCATGCGTGCGGGGTCCGGTCGGGAGTGAAGCCCTCGAGCGTGGGCGACATGCCCTCGTACGAACGGACGATGTGCCCGTTCATGATGCGGTTGTACGAGTCGGTGAGGACGCTCAGCCGCTCGGCGTTCGCCGTGGCGTACTTGGCGAACTCGGCCCGCATCTGGTCGGCCTTCTGCCGAATCAGACGCGAGGTCGCCTCGTCGACTTCCTTGCGCTTGTCGTCCTCGTAGACGGTCAGCGAGCCGAAGCCGAGGATCGCGCGGGCGATGCTGACGGCGTCCTTGCCCTTGTTGCCCTTGATGCCCTTTTCCGGGTCGCGCGCGACGGCCGGGACGCCGTACATGACGTTGTTGGCCTCGGGCACGCGGCCGGTGTTGAGGATCCAGCCGTACCGGTCGTCATGCGCGACGCGGAGTGTGCGGTCGCCCAGGTACTCGCGCAGGAAGCCCTGCAGAAGCTCCGGAGGCGTCCAGTGGGCGCCCATCTCCGGGGTGAACTGGCCGATGGTGCGGTCCGGCGGCTGTACGGCCTCCAGCGCGGCCACGTTGACCGCGAACGCCGGGTCCCGCTCGGCGGCCTTGCGGGCAGCATCGAGCTTGTCGCGGACGGCTCCGGACAGGTAGGCGCCGGCCAGCTCGTATCGACCGGTCTCCGGGTCCTCGAAGATTTCCTTGCCCAGCGCGCGGATCGCGTCCTGGGTGTGCATCTCCAGCAGGCGGGCGATGCGGCCGATGTCCACCTGCCCGGTGGCGGCGACGACCGCGGCCAGGGCTGCTTTCGGGTCGTTGGTCGAGGAGAGCGGCTGGCGACGGGCGGCAGCGCGCTCGGTGAAGACGCGGGAGAGCACCGGTTCGCCCGTGTTGGCGTCCCACCGTTCCAGGGCGAGGACCGCCGCGGCGTCCGGGTCGGCGCGGAAGTAGCCCCACGCCGTCGGTCGGCCGCTCTTGGTGCGGTGCTGGCCCGGCTTGGACAGGGGCCCGTACTCGGCGACGTACGAGGCGTGCAGGTCGCGGAGCTGGGCGCGCAGGGCCTCGGCGCGCTCCTCCTCGTCGTTCTTCCGGTCCAGTTCGCGCAGCTCGGCGGCGACGTCGCGGAGCTGCATGAGGGCGCGAAGCTGGGCGGTGTTGCCGTCGGCCGGCTCCAGCAGGACCGGATCGGCGCCGTTGACGTGCTGGTAGAACTGGCCGTCATCACCCTCGTACAGGCGGCCGGTCCAGTCGTTCGCGTGCTTCTCCCGGGCGGTCTGGAGCTGCACCGGCATCCGCTTGTCGCCGTCAGGGTGCGGCTCGTAGCCGCGGCCGTCGGCCTTCGCCTTGGTGGCGATGTCGTCGAGCGCGGCCCGAAGCTGCTCGGCGGCCTTCGCCGGGTCGCCCTTCACGGTGACCTCCGGCCCGTACGGGCCGGACTGGGTGGTCAGCGTGCCGAGGATGTGCTCGGGGTGCTCGTCGAAGTAGGCGTTGACGTGGTGCGGTGTGCCGTTGATGTCCCGCTCGGGGGCGTCCAGCCATGACGTGTCGGCCGGTTCAGTGCCGTCCTCACGGCGGCGGAACACGAGGACGTCGGTGGTGACGCCGGTGCCGGCGTCGTTGAAGACGCCGGAGGGCAGGCGGACCGCGCCCACCAGGTCGCCGTACTTGGCCATCTGGCGGCGGGCCTTATCGCCCTTGGAGTCGAGCGTCTGGCGGGTGGTGATGACGGCGGTGATGCCGCCGGGCCGGACGAGGGCGATCTCCTTGGTGATGAACCCGTTGTGCAGGCTCTCCGCCGGATACCGCTTGTCGTCGAACGGGACGCGGGCGAAGGGCACGTTTCCGATTGCGGCGTCAAAGGTGCCCGGTCGGGCGTCGGTCTCCGCGAAGGACTCGTTCAGGACGTTGGCGTGCGGGTAGATCGTCTGAGCGATGCGCGCCGTGGTCGGGTCCAGCTCGACGCCGGTGAGGTACGCGCCGCTGGGGGCCACGCCGAAGAACGTGCCCGCGCCGGAACCGGCCTCCAGGACTTCGCCACGCTCGAACCCGAACGCGCGCAGACCGTCCCACATCGCCTCGGCGATGGGCTGCGGCGTGTAGTGCATGGACAGCACACCGCGGGACGCCTGCCGGAACTCCACCGGCGTGAGCACACGCTGCAGCTCGCTGCGGATGTCGCTGTACTCGGACCAACGCTCGTGGTCCTTCGCGAACTTGCCGTACCGGGTGCCGCCCTGCTGGTAGCGGGGCTCCTTCTCGTTCGGCTCGTTGGCGAAGAGGATCGGCACCGAGCCCCACCCGGACCAGCGGGCGAGGGTATGCCGCTCCTCCCAGGTGGCCGGCCGGCCGTTCTCCGCCTCCAGCTTCTTGAGGACCCTGATGGCCTCGACGTTGGCGGCAGCACGCGCGCGTGCACCCTTCGGGGCCTTGGCCGGGTCCGGCCGGAAGAACGACTGGTTGCCGCGCCGCCGGCGCCCTCCGGCTACGCGTCGTACATCAGGTCCCTGATCTCCTGCAGGTGCTGCTCCATCGGCGTCTGCTCCGGCGTCTTCTCCGCCCCGGGCTCCGGCTCCGGCAGAAGCTCCGCCAGGACCATCGCCGTCGCGTCCGCCCTGATCTGCTTGATCCGGCCGACCTGAGCCTCGTACTCCGTCGGCTCCGGAACCGTCTTCTCCAGCGCCTCCTCGGCCACCAGAATCGCCGTCTCGATCTCCCGGGCCTTCGCCGTCACGAACGCCTCCTGGTCCGCCGTCGCCGCCCACTCCTGCGGCCGGTACGTCGCCCAGTGCTCCCGGACCATCGGGCTGAACATGCTCATCGTCGTTGCCTCCCAGCGCTTCACGGAGCGCGGCCTGCTGTGCCTCGATCTCCTCGCGGGAGATGACCTTCTGGTCGTCGTTCCCGCCATTGTTACGGACCTGCTGGCGCATCGCGTCAATCGCGTGCAAAGCCACGTTGATGGACGCGAGTCGCGTCTTGGCCTTCGACCGGTCCGAGCTGTCCGCGTCACGGTCTGTGGCGCGCACGGACATCTCCCGTGACAGCTCCTCCGTCACGCGGTTGAGCTCGGCGAGGAGGCCCTCGGGAACCCACAGGTTCCGGCCCTTGATGTGGTGCCCCTTCTTGTCGCTGGGCACCAGGGGGTTCACGCCGTCGTCCCAGCCGTACCGATCCCGGAGCAGCTCGTAGAGGTACTGCCGCTCCTGGCTGGCGTTGGAGTTCTTGTCGGCCCAACGCTCGCTCTGGTACAGCTCCACGAACATCTTCGGCACGAACACGCGGCGCTTACGGCCCCAAGTCCGCTCACCGCGGGTCTCAGGATCGTTGTCGTACGCCTGGACCATTGCTGCCAGAGCCGCGGCGCGCGAGGGGTAGGCCGTGTTGCCGTGCCCCCAGGAGTTCTTGCCCCAGGTCCAGCCGACTTCGCGCTTGGCGCTGCCCCAGCCGGCATTGGCGTTGTAGTCGACGTAGCCGTACCCGCTACCGCCGCCAACGCTGATCATGCCGTTGTCATCGGGGTTGTCGACGCGGGCGACGAGCTGCTCAACCTCTGGCGTGGTGCTGCGGCGGTTCTGCTCGGCCTCCAGCGCGGCCATGCGTTCCTTGCGGGCCGCCTTGACGTCGTCGGTCTCGTTGTACGAGGAGCGGGCCTGGCGCAGCTCGGTGTACTCCGCGGCCAGATCCTGGTCGCTCAGGTTCTCGGGGGCGTCGCGGTCGGTGATGGCCCGCTTCTCCCGGTCGCGGCGCTCCGCCTTGACGTCCTCTAGGCGGCCCTCGAGGACCCGCTGTGCCTCCGGCGGTGCCTTCCGGAAGTCCCGCTTGAGTAGTTCGTTGTACTCCTCCGACAGTTCCTCGTCGGTGAGGTCCGCGACCGGCGGCCGGTCGGCGATCTGCGCGGCATGACGGCGCTGCTGTTCGCCAACGATGGCGTCGTGCCGACTCTGCAGGGCCTGACGCATGGTGCGCTCGGCCTCCGCGTCGTCGCCGGCGGCCTGGTGCATACGGACGCGGTCGCCGACGCTCTCGCGGGCCTGGACCAGGTCGTCCTCGGCCATCGTCGTCAGGTCGGTGTCGTCGTCGGCGAGGGCCTGCGAGCGGCGCCGCCGTTCGCTGTAGATGGCCCGCTCGACGTCGTTGGCTTCCTCGCCCTTGCGGGACCCGTACGTGCCGCGTTCCCGCTGTGACTCCTCGACGCGGGCGGCAATGTCGTCGTCGCTGAGCGACGTGGCGTCGCGGGCGGCGGCTTCGTCCCGCTCCTGCCGGCGGCGCTTCAGCTCATCGTCGATCAGCTCAATCTCAGCGTTGATGCGCTTGCGGTTCGCCTCGGAGCGGCTGTTCCGATAGGCCGCATACCGCTCGTTCTTCTTCTGCTGGAGGTTGACGTCCGTGGCTTCTGCGATCGTCTTGCGCAGCGCCTCGGTCTCGTCGACCGCGTTGGCCGGGGCATCCGGGGTGCCCGCGCCGGTCTCGTCGATGACTCGGACGTTGCGGCCCTGCCGGTTGAGCTTGGCCAGGACCTCCGTGATCCGTTCGTCCCGCTTGGCCTCGCTCATGCTCGACTGAGTCGAGTAGCCCCGCAAAGAGGGAGCCCACAGCATGGCGGGAACGTTGCCGATAGCGGTGACATCCTGCGGGTCGTCCTTGATGGAGCCGCGGAAGACCATGACCCGCTTGGCGGGCTTGCCTTCCTTCCCTGGCTTCATCACCCACACTGCCGTGACCCGGTCACGCTGGTCGGGGTTGTGGGCGGCGCGGTGTAGGCGGGCCATGACCGCGGCGCCCTGCTTCGGGTACTGCGGCACGGGAACGGTGACGCCGTCGATCTTGGCCTTCGGCGGGTAACCGCGCTCGCTGGTCGCGGCGACCTGCCCGTCCGGGCCGTACAGAGTGATCGACCCTCCGTCGTTGACGAAGTGGTAGCCGTCGACGCCTTCCACGGGCTCGGCGTTGTCCGGCAGCGCGGGCGCCTGCTGCTGCTCTGGGGCCTCCGGGGCGGGGGCG
>NZ_POUC01000210.1 GCF_002891435.1 Streptomyces cahuitamycinicus | reverse complement strand
CCCCACGTGCGCGTCGCTCCCCCCAGCCGCCGCCTGACCGCCACCCTCGTCGAGCGCCGTGCCGATGTCGTCCACCTCGCCGGCCCCTTCGTCCCCGGCGTGCGCGGCATGGCCGCCGCCGCGCGCCTCGGCATTGCCGCCGTCGCCGTCCCCCAGACCGACCTGGCCGGCTACGCCCGTCCCGGCCGGTCCTAACGGCGCCGTACGGCCACGAAGCGGACCGGCGTGCCGGGTACCGCCTGGGCGGCCGCCGGGAGGTCGGCCGTGCGAACCACGGCGATCACCGGGTAGCCCCCGGTGGTCGGGTGGTCGGCCAGGAACACCACCGGCCTGCCGTCCGGCGGGACCTGCACGGCGCCCAGCACCATCCCCTCGCTGGGCAGTTCACCCGGCCGGGCCCGCTCCAGGGCGGGGCCCTCCGTGCGCAGTCCGATGCGGTTGCTCGCCGAGGACACCCGGTAGAGCCGGGAGACGAAGGCCCGTACGGCCTCGGGCGTGAACCAGCCGTCGCGCGGGCCGAGCGTCACCCGCAGCACCAGCTCGGCCGGTGGCGCCGGCTGCGGCGCGACGTCCACGCGCGCGTGCGCGCCGGCCGGCCGGCCCAGGGGCAGCACCGTCCCGCCCGCGAGCGGGGGCGGACCGAGTCCCGACAGCAGGTCCGTCGACCGGCTGCCGAGCACCGGCTCGACCGCGATGCCCCCGGAGACTCCGACGTAGGCGCGCAGGCCCGACACGGCGGGACCGACGTCGAGCAGCGCCCCGGCAGGCACGCGCACCGGTGCGCCCCAGGCGACGGGCCGTCCGTCCACCGTGACCCGGCAGGGCGCGCCCGCGACCGCCACGGTGACGGTGGAACGGGGTCGTACGGCACAGCCGTTGAGGGTCGTCTCCAGCACGGCCGTCTCCGGCGGATTGCCGACGAGCCGGTTGACGAGGTCGGCGGCGGGCCGGTCCAGCGCCCCGGAGCGGGGGACGCCGAGATGGGCGTGCCCGGGACGGCCCGCGTCCTGCACGGTGGTGAGGGCCCCGGCCCGGACGACGGCCAGTGCGCGGTCCGTCATGACCCCGGCCCGGGGACGAATCGCACCGTCGTGCCCGGCGACAGCAGGGCGGCCGGTACGCGCGCGTGGTCCCACAGCACGGCGTCCGTCGTGCCGATCAGCTGCCAGCCGCCCGGCGAGGAGCGCGGGTACACGCCCGTGTACGGGCCCGCCAGGGCGACCGACCCGGCCGGGACAGCCGTACGCGGAGTGGCCCGGCGCGGGACGTCGTAACGCGACGGCAGCCCGGTGAGGTACCCGAAGCCGGGCGCGAAACCGCAGAAGGCCACCCGGAACTCGGTGCCGCGGTGGATGCGCGCGACCTCCCGCACCGGCACGCCCCAGTGCGCGGCGACCTCGGCCAGGTCCGGGCCGTCGTAGCGGACCGGGATCTCCACCACGTCACGCACGCGTGGGGGAGCGGACGGCAGGTCGGCGGCGGTCAGTTCGGCGGCCAGCCGGGCGGGGGCGTCGAGGCCGTCGAGGAGGACCGTGCGGGCCGCGGGCACGATCTCGCGGACCGAGAGCGATCCCTCCGCGCGGCGCCGCAGCAGCTCCGCGTGCAGGGCCTGGGCCTGGTCGCCCGAGGAGACCTCGACGAGCAGGGCGTCCTCGCCGACGCGCAGCACCTTCATGCGAAGGCCTCCACCAAGACCCCGGAGGCCTCCAGACCCTCGCGCACCCGGCGCGCCAGCTCCACCGCGCCCGGTGTGTCGCCGTGCAGGCACAGCGAGCGCGCGCGTACCTCGATGCGCCTGCCCGAGCGGGAGACGACCTCTCCGGAACGGGCCAGGGCCAGGGAGCGCTCCACGACGGCGTCCGGGTCGGTGACCACGGCGCCCTCCAGCGTGCGTGGCACCAGGGTGCCCGCGTCGGTGTACGCCCGGTCCGCGAACGCCTCGGTGACGACCGGCAGTCCGGCCTTCCCGGCCAGCACCAGCAGGCGCGAGCCGGGCAGCCCGAGCACGGGCAGCGCGGCGTCCGCGAGGAGCACGCCGTCGACGACCGCGGCGGCCTGCTCCTCGTCGTGCACGACCCGGTTGTAGAGCGCGCCGTGCGGTTTCACGTAGGCGACACGGGCGCCCGCCGCGCGCGCGAAAACCTCCAGCGCGCCGATCTGGTAGGCGACTTCCGCCGCCAGCTCGGCGGGCGGCACGTCCATCGCGCGCCGCCCGAACCCGGCCAGGTCCCGGTAGGACACCTGGGCGCCGATCCGGACCCCGCGCTCGGCTGCCAGCTCGCACACCCGGCGCATGGTGACCGCGTCCCCGGCGTGGAAGCCGCAGGCCACGTTGGCGCTGGTGACGACGGACAGCAGCCGTTCGTCGTCGGTGAGCCGCCAGCGGCCGAAGCCCTCGCCGAGGTCGGCGTTCAGGTCGATCGAGGTCATGTGCCGTGTCTCCTGTCAGGCCACGCGGTACTGCTCGTCGCGGGCGTCGGTGAGGAACATCTGCCCCGGGGCGTGCGTGAGGGCGAACGGCGGACGCGAGGCCATCACGGCCGCTTGCGGGGTCACTCCGCAGGCCCAGAAGACCGGGATGTCGTCCGGCTCGGCGTCCACCGGGTCCCCGAAGTCGGGGCGGCGGAGGTCGTCGATGCCGAGGCCGGAGGGATCGCCGCAGTACACGGGGCTGCCGTGCACCGCCGGCAGCAGACTGCTCTCCCGGATCGCCGCCGCCAGGTGCCGGGGCGGTACCGGCCGCATGGACACCAACAGCGGTCCGTGCAGTCGCCCCGCCGGGCGGCACTGGCGGCTCGTCACGTACATCGGGACGTTGCGCCCCTGCTCGACGTGGCGGATCGGCACGCCGGCCTCGCCCAGTGCCCACTCGAAGGTGAAGCTGCACCCGATGAGGAACGACACCAGGTCGTCCCGCCAGTGGGCGCGCACGTCCGTCGGCTCGTCCACCAGCTCGCCGTCCCGCCACACGCGGTAGCGCGGCAGGTCGGTGCGCAGGTCCGCGCCGTCGGCGAGCACGGTCGTCCAGGAGCCGGGGTCCGTGACGTCGAGGACCGGGCAGGGCTTGGGGTTGCGCTGGCAGAACAGCAGCATGTCGTAGGCCCAGTCGGCGGGCACCGAGATCAGGTTGACCTGGGTGTGGCCCGCGGCGACCCCGGCCGTGGGCCCGGTCAGGCCCTTCCGGAAACGGGACCGGGCCGTTGCGGGGCTCCACGTGTGCGCGTGCTCGTCGAGAAGGAGCAGGGGGCGGTCGTCGGTACTCGTGCGGTTCACGCGAGCTCCTTCCCGCGCGTCTCCGGCAGACCCAGCAGCGCCAGCGCCGCGATGCCGTAGCCGATGGCACCGAAGACCAGCGCGCCGCCGACGCCCCAGCTGTCGGCCAGGAACCCGACCATGGTCGGGAACACGGCGCCCACCGCGCGGCCGGTGTTGTAGGTGAAGCCCTGCCCCGTCCCGCGCACCGCCGTCGGGTACAGCTCGCTCAGGTAGGACCCGAAGCCGCTGAAGATCGCCGACATGCAGAACCCGAGCGGGAAACCGAGCACCAGGAGCAGGGTGTTGGCGCCGCTCGGGATGTTCGCGTACGCCAGGATGCAGAGCGCCGAGAGCAGGGCGAAGAGCCAGATGTTGCGCCGCCGGCCCAGCTTGTCGGTGAGGTAGCCGCCGGTCAGGTAGCCGATGAAGGCGCCCGATATCAGGAACGTCAGATAGCCGCCGGTGCCGACCACCGACAGGTCGCGCTCGGACTTCAGATACGTCGGCACCCAGGTGGCCAGCGTGTAGTAGCCGCCCTGGACACCGGTCGACAGCAGCCCGGCGAAGATCGTGACCCGCAGCAGGCCGGGCTTGAAGATCGCCGTGAACGAGCCCTTCTCCGCGCTCCGTTCGCGCGCGGCAGCCGCCTCCGGGGCGTCGTGCACACTGCGCCGCAGCCAGATGACGAGCAGCGCGGGCAGCGCCCCGGTCCAGAACATGATGCGCCAGGCCAGGTCGTCGCCGGCCACAGAGAAGATGACGGTGTAGGCGATCACGGCCATGCCCCAGCCCACCGCCCAGGAGCTCTGGATCGCGCCGAGCGTCCGGCCCCGGTGCTTGGCGCCGGCGTACTCGGCGACCAGGATCGCGCCGACCGCCCACTCGCCGCCGAAGCCGAGGCCCTGGAGGGCGCGGAAGACCAGCAGCGTCTCGTAGTTGGGCGCGAAACCGCAGGCGACGGTGAACACCGCGTAGGTGATCACCGTGACCATCAGCGCCTTCACCCGTCCGACACGGTCGGCGAGGACGCCCGCGAGGGCCCCGCCGACCGCGGAGACCACGAGGGTGACCGTGGTGAACAGACCCGTCTGGCCGCTGTTCAGGCCGAAGTAGGCGGACAGCGCGACCATGCTCAGCGGCAGCGTGAAGTAGTCGTACGAGTCCAGGGCATAGCCGCCGAAGGCGCCGGCGAAGGCGCGGCGGCCACGCGGGCCAAGCGCGCGCAGCCAGCCGAACGCCCCGTCGTCCGAGGCACGTTCGGGGCTCGCGGGGCGTGTGTCGTCGGTCAGGGCCTGCGGTGGAGGGGTCGTGCTCATGGGCACCTCGCAGTGGGAGGACGGAGGGTGCTTCGGGGTGAGCCGTGCCGTGCGGAAGTGGGCGGCGCCGCGGTGGGGGAGCGACGCCGTGCGTAGCACCGTAGAGGATTGTTCAACGATCCCTCAATACCCCTGTTGGTTCGTTCTTGGGATCTGCGATTGAATTCCGGCATGGCAGAGCAGCTGAAGGACCTCGCCGACGACCGGGCTCTCCTGGGGCGCACCAGCACCGCGGAGCGGGTCTCGGACATCCTCAGGAGTCGGATCGCCGAGGGCTACTTCCCTCCCGGCACACGCCTGTCGGAAGACAGCATCGGCGGCGCCCTCGGCGTCTCCCGCAACACACTGCGCGAGGCGTTCCGGCTGCTCACGCACGAGCGTCTGCTCGTCCACGAGCTGAACCGGGGTGTCTTCGTCCGGGTCCTGACCGTGGAGGACGTCGAGGACATCTACCGCACCCGGCGCCTCGTCGAGTGCGCCGTCGTGCGCGGTCTGGGCGAGCCCCCGTACGGCCTCGACGGGCTCACCGGTGCGGTGGAGGAGGGGCGCCGGGCGGCTCGGGAAGGTGACTGGAAGAGTGTGGGTACGGCCAACATCCACTTCCACCGGGAACTGGTCGCTCTCGCCGCGAGCGAGCGCACCGCCGAGCTGATGCGGAGCGTCTTCGCCGAACTGCGGCTGGCCTTCCACGTGGTGGATGAGCCGCAGCGTCTGCATGAGCCGTATATCGCGCGAAATGTCGCGATTCTCGAGGCTCTTCACGGTGGTGACCGCGAGAAGGCCGAGAGCCTGCTCGTCGGATACCTCGACGACTCGCTGGAGCGCGTGGTCGAGGTGTACCGGCGGCGGGTCGGCGAGGACGGGTGAGGACGGCGGCGCAGGGGGCGTACCGCGTCGTTTGGGTTGTTGTCAGACCCAGGACCTAGTCTGTGCACCGTGACTTCGCCTGCATCGACGGACAGCGTTCCGCCCCAGCTCAGCGCGGGGCCGCGCCCCGCCCCGGGGCCGGCCGCCGACGAGGGCCTGGCGCGGCGGCTGCGCGCGCTCGCCTGCACCGCGCCGCTGCACGACCTGGACGCCCGCAAGGCCAACCTGGCCGGCGAGTACTCGGTGTACGGCATGGCGGAGGTCGCCCTCGCGGCCATCGACCTGGTCACCCTGAACATGGACTTCGACACGGGCGCGGACCACGACCAGATCGTCGCCCGCCTCATCCCGCGCATCGCCGCCCAGGCCGCGCAGCGGCCCGCCGCCGAGCACGAGCGGGTGGCGCGCTGGGTCCTGGAGAACCTGATCAACGTCGGCAGCGTCGACCGCGGCTTCCGCGCGGTGTACGGCACGTTCGGGGCCGACGGCACGTATGTGCGCCGTGACTACGACTTCAAGCTGATCGAGGAGGTCCCCGGCCCCGGCGGCACGGTCTACCTCCGCACGACGGACGAGGCGGTCAACGTCCTCGTCGGCGCCCTCGACACGGACGTCACCAGTGCGCAGATCGCCGCCGAGGTCAAGCTGGAGGTGCTGATCAGCCGCGGCCGGCTCGCGGACGCCCAGCTCGCGGCGGAACAGGCCCGCTACCGCACCGTGCAGTACTCGGAGACCCTGCGCCGCGCCTTGGAGGCCACCCGGCGCAACGTGCGCGCGGTGGACTGGCTCGCCACCGTGCCCGACATGATCGCCGAGGCACTGGAGCACGTCGCCGACCGCTACCGCCACGAGAACGCGATCCTCACCAACATCCGCAAGGCACGTGACGAGTCCGAGGATCCAGAGCAGAAGCGCCGCGCCGCCGAGCTCGTCGACATCGTCAAGGACTGCATCCGGCGGCACACACAGCTGCAGTCCCGGCTGCTGGAGGCCGGGCCGCTGTTCCGCGCCGAGCAGGACCGGCAGGCCTTCGCCACCCCGATGACGACCTCGGGCACGGACTTGTACGGGCATCTCCTCTCGCCCGTGCTGCCGCTGCCGCTGGAGCAGGCCGTCCGCGTCACGGACGCCTTCTTCGGCCGCGGCACCGGGCTGCGCACGCCCGTCTCCGTCCGGGTCGGAGACCTGGTCGACATACTGCTGACGCCGCCGGCGGAGCGAGAGCACCTGGGTGCGGAGATGCCGGAGCCCGACCTGATCGCCACGCCGGACGACAGCCGGTTCAGCGAGGAGCAGATGGCGGCGGCGCAGCAGCTGCTCGACCTTCCGGCGGACGCGCCGCGCCGGTTGTCGGGGCTGCTCGCCGAAGCCCGGCGGCAGGATCCCGAGCTGCCCTACCTGGTGGCCCTGCTGGCGGTGCACGCCGCCAGTCCGCCGGTCGGTACGGCCTATCGCCAGGGCGAGCAGAAGCTGCTGTTCGCCGTGGACGACGGGACCCAGCTCGACGATCCGGAGTTCGGCGGGGCGGATCTGATCGTCGGCACCGCACTGCTGGACGCGGCGGGGATGGCGGCGGACCGGACGGAAGCAGCATGAGTCAGTACGAGTGGCACAAGGAGCCCCGACCGTGAGCGAGCATGTCGAGTGGAGCGAGCCGGACGGACCGGCCCCGGCGGCCGGCGCCGCCGTCACCCCCGCCGACGCCGCCGACGCGGCTCGGCTCGTGTCCTTCGGGCTGCAGCCCAAGCTGCAGCCCGCCCGTGACCAGGAGTACGCCGACCTGCTGCGGCGGTACCGCGAGGACCCGCCGTTCGCGCGGCTCGCGGACGCCGTGGCGACCGGTCTCGGGCTGATCGTCCTGGAGGTGTCCCCGCGCGCGGGCATGGCCGTGACCGCAGCCGAGGACTCGGTGTTCGCCGTCCGGATGGGCGACTACGCGCGTCGTACGTCCGCCGACGGCGGCGACCGGTTCCTGCACGGTCTCGCCCATCTCGCCGTCGCCGCCATGGCGTTCCCGCGCCCCGAGGACCTCGCCGACGACGGCTACATCGGCCGGGTCACGGTCAACGGCGTCGACGCCTTCGTGCGCCAGGCCTGCCGCCGGCTGGAGGAACGCGCCGACGAACAGGGCGAGAACACCGACCCGGCGACCGACGCACCCGGCCTGGAAGCCGCCTGGCGCATCTGGGTGCGGCGCAGCGCCACCGGCGCCACCAAGGACGCGCGCCGGCTCGCCGGTTCGACCACCGGCATCGTCGCGAAGGCCGTCGCCTTCCTCACCGACTCCGGATTCCTCCAGCGCACCGGCGACGACCACGGCGGCACGTACCGCACGACCGCCCGCTACCAGCTCCAGGTCCGCGACCTGGCCGGCAGCGCCGCCCTGGCCGAGCTGCTGGAGCTGGGCGTCGTCCCGGTCACCGACGGCACACCGACGCTGCTGCCGCCCGAGGAAGGTGACGACCTGGAGCTGGTCGCCGACGCCGGGCTGCCGTTCCACTCCTGAACTACCGCTTCACTCACCTCATCGCACCTCAGTTCACTTCACTTCTTCAAGGCTTACGAGAGTCCGCCATGTACGAGCTGTCCCGGGTCCGCCTCTACTCGATCGGGCCGGCCGGTGCGCGCTACGCCGACACCGTGCTCGACCTGCGGGGAGTGGGCGGGATCGTGCCCGACCCCGCGCCCACGCAGGCGGAGTTCTTCGAGGAGGAGCCGGCCGGCCCGCCGCGCCGGCCCGCCCCCGCGGGCGTGCTCTTCCTGGAGAACGGCGGCGGCAAGTCGGTGCTGCTGAAGCTGATCTTCTCCGTGATGCTGCCGGGCCACCGCAACACCCTCGGCGGCGCCAGCTCCGGCGTGCTGCGCAAGTTCCTGCTCGCCGACGACTGCGGGCACGTCGCGCTGGAGTGGCAGCACGTGCTCACCGGCGAGTGCGTCGTCGTCGGCAAGGTCAGCGAGTGGCGCGGGCGGCAGGTCTCCAACGACCCGCGGAAGTTCGCCGAGGCCTGGTACTCCTTCCGCCCCGGGCCCGGACTGAGCCTCGACAACCTCCCCGTGGCGGAGGCCACCGCCGTACGGGCCCCGGTCGAGGGCCAGTCCAGTGCGCGCGGGCGGCGCCGCACCATGAAGGGCTTCCGGGACGCCCTCACGGAGGCGGGCAAGACGTACCCGTACCTGGAGGTCCACTGGGAGGAGATCCACGACCGCTGGATCGAGCACCTCGGCGACCTCGGCCTCGACCCCGAACTCTTCCGCTACCAGCGCGAGATGAACGCCGACGAAGGTGAGGCCGCCGGCCTCTTCGCGGTCAAGAAGGACGCCGACTTCACCGATCTGCTGCTGCGTGCCGTCACCGACACGCGCGACACCGACGGGCTCGCCGACCTGGTCAGCGGCTTCGGCAACAAGCTGGGCCGGCGCGCCGAGCTGATCGCCGAACGCGACTTCACCGCCGGGTCCGTCGACCTTCTCGGACGCATCGTGGAGGCCGCCGAGGCCCGCTCACGCGCGCGTGACATCCACGCCGGAGCCGAGCGCCGTACCCGGACCCTGGCCCGCCGTCTCTCCGCACGCGGTGTACGGGAGCGCGTCCGGGCCGCCGACCTGGCCCAGCGCGTCACCGCCGCCGCGTACGCCGTCACGCACGCCGAGGCGGCCCGCGAGCGCAGCGCGCTGATCTCCGCCGAACTCGCCTACCGGCACGCTTCGCTGGCGCTCGCCGGAGCGGAGAAGTCCGCTGCCGCGCAGAAGCGCGAGCTCGCCGACGCCCGCACGCTGTACGCGGCCTGGCAGGCCGCCGAGGTCGTGCTGCGCCACCGTGCCGCCTCCGACCGCGTCACCCGTGTGTCCGCCGCGATCCAGGAGGCCGAGCGGGACGCCGCCCCGGCACTGGCCGCCCGCTCCAAGGCCGCTGTCGACCTCGTACGGGCCCTGCACGCGGCCGCGGAGAAGGCGGAGAGCCACGCGAACGAGGAGGAGGAGCGCTCCGCCGCCCTCCAGGAGGTCAGCGACGCGGCCTACCGCGACTCCACCGCCGCCGCCACGCAGGCACAACGCGCCCGCAGCGAGATCGGTCACCTCAAGCAGCGCCTCGCCGAGGTCGAGCAGGAGACCGCCGAGGCGGTCCGGGCCGGCTGGCTCGACGACACCGCACCCGACGCCGACCCGGCCCGGGCGGCCCTGGCCGCCAGCGACGCCGAGAAGTCCGCCGTCGCGGCCTGGGACGCGGCCCGCGAGGCGTCCCGCCGGGCCACGGAGCACGCCCGCGAAGCCGCTTCCACCGAGAACCGCGCCGAACTGACCGCGGCCCGCGCTGCCGACGCGGCGACAGCGGCCGAGCGGTCGTACGAGGCCGAGCGCCGCACCGCCCAGGCACTGGCGAGGGAGGAGCGGCTGGCGGAACTGCTCAGCCTGACCCCTGAGCCCCGCCCGGGCATCCCGCAACCCCGCCACGGCACGGACAGCGAGCCGGTCATGCCGTCGGCCCCCGGAGAGCAGGGACTCACCGCCGAAGAACTCGACCGCTTCGCCGACTCCCTGCGCGACCTGCTCGACGACACCGTCTCCTCCGCCGAGCGACAATTGTTCGAGCTGCGTACGGCCGCCGCCGACGACTCCCGGATCCTCGGCGCGCTTGGCGACGGCGGGCTGCTGCCGCCCGGCCCGGACGTGCTGGCCACGGTCGAGTTCCTCGGCGAGCACGGCATCCCCGCGCTGCCCGGCTGGCGCTACCTCGCCCAGGCCGTCGACCCGGCCGACCACGCACGCGTGCTGGCCGCCCGGCCCGAACTCGTCGACGGCGTGATCATCACCGACCCGGACTCCCACGCCCGGGCCCGCGAGGCGCTGGGCGACGCCGCGCTGCTGCCCCGCTCCGCCGTGGCGGTCGGCACCGCCGCCGCCCTGCTCGCCCCGACCCCGGCACCGGACAGCGACAACGGCGACGTGTTCCTCGTGCCGCCGAACCCCGCCATGCACGACGAGCACGCCGCCGACGAGGAGCGGCAAGCACTGCGCGCCCGGGCGACCGAGCGGGACGAGGAGATCCGCACCCTCGCCGCCCGGCTCGGCAAGGACCGTGAGCTGGCCGCCCGGCTCGCCTCCTGGCGCACCGGCTGCCCCGCCGGCCGGCTCGCCGAACTGACCCAGGCGGCCCACGCCACCCGGACGTTCGCCGAGGAGTCGGAGGCCGAACTGGCCGAGGCCCGCACCGTGCGGGCCGAGGCCGACGAGGTCGCCGCCGAGGCCGCGCGCGTCCGGGACGAGCGCCAGGAAGCCGCCCAGAAGGCCCGCCGCTCCGCCGACGCTCTGGCGGGGCTCGCCTTCCGCCTGCGCGAGCGGGCCGGCTGGCAGGTCAAGCTGCGCCAACTGGCCGACGAGGCGGCCGAGTCCGAGGCGAGCGCCCAGGCCTGCCTGGAGCGGGCTCGGGCCGCCGACGAAGACCGTCGTGCCGCCCAGCGCGCCGCCGACGACACTCGCCGCACGGCCCGCGCGCTGCGCGCCGAGCGCTCCGAGATCGCCGGCGCGCCCGACGACGTGCCCGAGGACGACACCCAGACCCCCAAGGCCTCCCTGCCTGCCCTCCGCGAGGCCTACAGGGCGGCATCACAGCTGTACGAGCAGGTCGGCGTCGGCGCCGACCTGCGGGCCGAGCAGGCCCGCGCCGAGAGTGACGAGAGCGCGGCCCGGGCGGAGCTGGACCGGCTGAGCAACAAGGTCCGTACGCGCGCGGAGCAGCTCCTCGAATCCACCGACGGCTCCGACGGCCCCAGCCGCCAGGCCGCCGCCGCCCGCGCCGAGGAGCTCGTGCAGCTCCTGGAGACCCGGATGTCGACCGCGAGCGAGCAGCTCGGACGGCTGCGCGGCGAAGCCGAACGGCTCGCACCCGAGGACGGCGAAGCCCACACCGACCTCCCCGAGGACCTCCGGCCCCGCGACGCCGAACACGCGCAGACCCTGCTGCGCACCGCCACGGCCGAACTCGCCTCCCACACCGAGGCGCTCGACCGGGCCCGGGAGGCGCACACGGAACTCCTCGACGCCCACCGCGCCGCCGAGGACGCGGCGAGCGGCTTCGACGAGATCGCTGCCATGCTCCGCGACCTGCTGCGCGAGCACACGACGGACGAGGAGCACGAAGAGCCCGAGCCCTACCCCGGCACCACGGAGGAGGCCCGGCAGGCGGCCGCAGAAGCCCGCCGCTCCCTGCGCGGCTGCGCCGCCGACCTGTCCGCCGCCGAGTCCGCCGTGCGCGAGGCGAGCGACATCCTCGTCCGGCACGCCAACTCCACGCGCTACGAACAGGTCCGCACCCCCGCCCGCCAGCAGATTCGCGAACTGCCCGCCTCCGCGCTGCCCGAGCACGCCCAGAAGTGGGCGGACGCCTTCGCGCCCCGGCTCCGCGTCCTGACCGACGAACTGGAGCAGCTGGAGCGCAACCGCGACTCGATCGTGGACCGCCTGCGCGGCCTCGTCGAGTCGGCCCTGGCCACCCTGCGCTCCGCCCAGCGGCTCTCCCGGCTGCCGGAGGGCCTCGGCGAATGGTCCGGGCAGGAATTCCTCCGCATCCGCTTCGAGGAGCCCGACCAGGCCACGCTCACCGAGCGGCTCGGCGAGGTCATCGACGAGGCGACCCGCGCCGCCGTCAAGAAGAACTCCGACATGCGCCGCGACGGCATGTCCCTGCTGCTGCGGGGCGTCGCCGCCGCCCTGCAGCCCAAGGGCGTCGCGGTCGAGATCCTCAAGCCGGACGCGGTGCTGCGCGCCGAACGGGTTCCCGTCGGGCAGATGGGCGACGTCTTCTCCGGCGGGCAGCTCCTCACCGCGGCCATCGCCCTCTACTGCACGATGGCCGCGCTCCGCTCGAACGACCGGGGCCGCGACAAGCACCGGCACGCCGGCACGCTCTTCCTCGACAACCCCATCGGCCGCGCCAACGCCACGTACCTGCTGGAACTCCAGCGGGCGGTGTCGGACGCCCTGGGCGTCCAGCTCCTGTACACCACGGGCCTGTTCGACACCACCGCGCTGGCCGAGTTTCCCCTGGTCATCCGCATGCGCAACGACGCCGACCTCAGGGCGGGCCTCAAGTACATCAGCGTCGAGGAACACCTCCGCCCGGGCCTGCCGCGTGAGGCTCCCGCCGGGGAAGCCGTGCACAGCGAGATCACGGCGACCAGGATGTTCAAACGCCCGGTTTCCTAGGCCCGGGAGGCCTCACCCTCGGGTCCCCCTTCTCGTAAGGTTCTCCGTCAGCCGTCAGCCGTCAGCCGTCAGCCGTCAGCCGTCCGTCGGCGCGGCGCCGGGAGTGGTGGCGGCCGCGGCCTCGGAGCGGTGCCCGGCGAGCACCCCCCGTCCGGTGCCGCCACGGGCCCTACGAGTGGGACAACTGGCCGGCTCCACCCCGGCTGCGTATCCGCCCCTGAGCCCGCTCGGCGGCCCGCTCCTGCCGCCGCGTCCGGCGCCGCTCGCGCCGCAGGGCCCGCGCCGTGCTGCTCGGCACGGACACCACCCCGTTGCGCTGGTTCCAGACCTGGCGCGTCACCCACACGTCGAGCACACCCCAGGTGGCCGCGATCGTGCTGACCACACTGCTGATCACCATCGGGAACGCCAGCCAGGACCCCGCCATCGTGCACAGGAAGGCCACCATCGCCTGGATGAGCGTCACGGCTATGAGGAGGACCGCTCGCACGGCCGCCGTCCGCACCGGATCCGGCAAGCGACGCCGACGTGCGGGCTCCTCGACCCACAGGGGCCGGTGGTACTTCCGCTCCTTGGCGCCGCGACCCACCCCGTGAGCGGGGCCCTCCGTCGCCCGTCCCGGAGGGTTCGCCATGCCCCCGGGACTGTCGCGATCGGTCGCCTCGGGAT
>NZ_POUC01000020.1 GCF_002891435.1 Streptomyces cahuitamycinicus | reverse complement strand
AGCCCCACCCGAGCAGGTGATGAATGCGTCCTGCGTGCGGTGGCGCAGTGGTTCACCGCGCCCGGCCCGCACCGGGACCGGCTCGGGGCGGTTCGCCGCGGCTGACTTCACGGATCATTCGGCCGTGGCCTGGCGCGACCTGCAAGGTTCCGTCAGGGCCGGGCCAACGCCGACGTTGGACGTCACGCGGCACCCGGCATGACAAGCTGTGTTCTCCAACGCCCGAGCCCAGGAGGTCACCATGGCCGAAGAGTCTGCAACACCAGAAGGTTCGGAGCCGGCTGACGCCGAGAGCCCCGCCCTCACACCCGACGCTGACGGCCAGTACGACCTGAAGCGCAAGTTCCGGGAGGCTTTGGCCCGTAAGCGCGGTATGCAGGCGGATGCCGCCGACCTCGCCGCGAATCCTCACGCGTCGAAGATCCGCGGCGCGCACGGCCCGGCTGCCAGCCAGCGGTCGTTCCGGCGCAAGAGCGGCGGCTGAGCCGAGAACGGCCGCTAGACGAGACCCGGCAGGACACAGCCCGCCAACTCCTACTGACGAGGCGGGTTGTGCCCTGCCGGGCGACGAGGGAGGACCTGCTGTGGCGTACGGACTCGGTGTGTCCCGGAAATGCTGAGGGCGGGCCGGTGCGCCACTCCCGAAGGAACCGACGTCCGGGCGCGAACCAGGCCGTGGGGAACGGCGATTGCAACCCCAACGCCCCGCCCGACCCGGGCCGTGACGCCTCGGGAGGACCATGCCCGGTCCGCCCGGCGTCCCTGCCGGGAACGGACCCGGAACGTACAGAAGGCGCGCCCTGGATGCCCACCCTGATCGACCGCACGGTGCCACCGACGGGAGGGAGTCCGGAACGCGGCGTCACCGCCACCACATTCGCCGTCCTGCGACGGCACCGTGCCACGGTGGCGGGCACGACAGCACGCGTCGTCGGTCTGTGCGGATTGCTCGCGCTGCTGATGACGGCCGCGACATTCGCGCTCGCCTGGCCAGTCTTCACCCACATGCGGAACCAACGCATCTGGTACCACCACAGGGAAGACCCTTACCTTCACGACCACACCGACCTGGCGCTGGCCGCCCTCTGCGCACTCCCGCTCTTCCTGGCTCTGCTCGGCACCGGCAGCGCGGCCCTGCAGACTGTGTGCTCCCGGGCGGTCGCGGCGGGGACTCAAGGGCTATCGCAAGGAGACCGAGCGCGGGTCGCGGATCGCGCGCGACTTCCACCGGTGCTCTCCGTGTACGCGCTGCGCGGCCTGATCGTCTGGCCCCTGCCGCTGCTCGCCACGTTCGTGGCGGACCGTCTCACCGGCTACTCGCTCGACACTCCGGAGCCCCTTGAACGCGGATCATGGCTCCACACACTCGTCGAGGCTTTTCCCGTGGCGGCCGTGTCGGCCGCAGTGCTGCTGCGCCTCGCCCTCGCCCTGGCCCCTGCTGCGGCAGCCGCCGGCCTTGGCCCTCGCGCGGCCCTACGCCGTTCCTGGTCACTGACCTGGACGCGCTCCGGATTCGCCCGCGTCCTCGCCCTCGCGTTGCCGCTGACCGTGCTCACGACCGGGACGGTCCGGCTGGTGACACAGCTCGCTCTGCCGCTGCGCCCCCTCGTACGAGACTTTCTCGAGCAGGCAACGGGCAATTTCTTCGCCGCGTATTACGCCGGCATCCTCGCGCCCGTCCTCGTCGGCATCCTGGCCACCGCGGCCGTGACGCTCCCCCTCACGTTCACGGCCTTCGCGACCCTCTACGACCACCTGCTGCCCCGCACACCTCCCAGGTGCGCTGAGGGCTCGGTGGACTCCACCGTGCGGCGCACGTGAAGGATGGCGGGCTGCGGGCTCGCTCAACCGACCAAGTGAGCCGCATGTACGGAGCCTTGAACGGCGACGCCCAGTCCTCCGCTGTCACCTCGGGCAGGTGCCCGTAGCCTGATCCAGCGCTACGGGCACAGGAGACATACGTGGCAGTCAGCCCGAGTCGATCACTCCGACCACCTGCCCGGACCAGCGGCGTACGGTCAGAGAGCGCCGCAGTCGGCGATGGTGATGGTGGCCGAGGTACGGCCGGACCGTGAGCCGTAGCCCTCGATCTTCCGCACGACGTCCATGCTGCTCTCGTCGGCGACCTCACCGAACACGACGTGCTTGCCGTCCAGCCAGGACGTCACGATCGTGGTGATGAAGAACTGCGAGCCGTTCGTGTTCGGGCCGGCGTTGGCCATGGAGAGCTGGCCGGGCTTGGTGTGCTTGAGCGTGAAGTTCTCGTCGGCGAACTTCTCGCCGTAGATGCTCTTGCCGCCCGTACCGTCACCGCGGGTGAAGTCGCCACCCTGGAGCATGAACTCCGGGATGACGCGGTGGAAGGACGAGCCCTTGTAGCCGAAGCCCTTCTCGCCGGTCGCCAGCGCGCGGAAGTTCTCCACGGTCTTGGGGGCGACGTCGTCGAACAGGTTCATGTTGATCCGGCCGGCGGGAACATCGTCGATGGTGATGTCAAAGAATACCTTGATAGTCATGCCCCCATCTTGACACCTGGCGCCCTCCGGACCGACCCGGGCACCCCGAGGACCCCCCGCTTGCTTACCGACCGTGGCGGCCTGGTTTTCTCTCGATGGTCAGCATGATCAGGGGTACAGGGGTGCTCATCAGCGGTACCGGAAGCATCCAGCCACGCACTGTGCCTTCCACCGCCACCTACGGCCCTTCGGGTGCTCTGACCTGAGCAACACCACTGGCAACGTCCTGTTCAAGCCTTCCTTGATCACCACATGTGCTGCTGCGTGGACCGATTGTCACTGCCGGCTGTCACCATGGGCGGTCCGGTCGCTTCGAGGGGGAGGCATCCATGCCTTGGATAGCTCCGTACGTGCGTTCTGACGGGACACCGGTGCGGGGGCATTCGCGGTGGCCCACGGGTGCCAGACGAGAGATGACGATCTTCGCCGGCTTCGCGTTAGCCGTGGTGGCGTTGGTCAACGCCACTGGCAACGGCAACGGCAACGCCTCGGCGGAGAGCGGAGAGGTGACCCCGCGGCCGCAGTCGACCGTGCGGTATCCGATCCGGTTCGACGACGCTCCGCCGCCGCGGATCGCGCAGCCGCGGCCCACGGTGTCGTATCCCGTCCGGTTCCCTGAGACGGAGGGGAGCCGATGACGCGTCGGCGGCCGTCGGCACGGCGGCGTCCCCGACGCCCGAGCAAGCGGCAGCAGCAGAAGGACGCTCAGCTGATCGTCTTCGCCGTGGTGGCGGCGGCGGTCATCGGCTCGGTGGTGATGGTGGTCAACTGGCTGATCGCCCACTGGTGGGTGCTCCTCGTCACCCTGGTGCTCGCCGTGCTCGCCGGCATCGGCCGGCTCTCCAACCGCCGGCAGCAGGCCCGTTGGAATGCCGTCCGCGCGCAGGGCCTGCGCTACGGGCTGCCTCAGCTGGATGCGCTGCATCACGCCAAGTTCGAGGAGGCGGTCCGGGATCTGATGCGCCGCGACGGCTGCCAGGACGCGCAGCGGGTCGGCGGGGGCGGCGACCTGGGCGCAGATGTGAAAGCCACCGACCCACTCGGGCGGCACTGGGTGATCCAGTGCAAGCACCGCCGCAACGGCGCCCGGGGCTCGGCCGTGGGCACGCCGGATCTACAGGTCCTCAACGGGACAGCGCGGCCGGTGCACGGCGCGGACATCGCGGTGATCGTGACGAACGGCCGGGTGACCAGACCGGCGGTGGACTTCGCCGAGCAGCAGCGGTTACACGTGGTGGACCGCCAGACGCTGGCTGTGTGGGCCTCGGGCTCCCGGCCGTTGTGGGAGCTGCTGCGGGCTGTTCCGCCGCCTAGGCGGCCCACGTCGCTGAGCTGAACCGCGGAGCTCGGCAGGCTGTGACCTCGCGGTTGAGGACAACTCGGCGCAGATCACCCTCTACACCTCCCCGCATGGGTCAGTCGAGGATGCGCAGGCCGATGTCAGGCGGGCAGTGGGGGAGGTGGGGAGGCCGGAGACCATCAACCGGCGGGCTTCGTCGCGGTTGATGGCCTCCGGCCGCGGTCGCCTGCGGCGTAGCGGCGGCCAGTGGCTGGACCTTCGACTTCCGGGACGAGGCACGCGAGGCGCTCGGTATGGTGGCGGCGGACCGCGTCACCTGCGGTTGAACCGCCGTGCAGGGGCCGGTCCGAACCGGATCCGGCCCCTGCGGCCCGGCCCCGGCCCGAGCCCCTGGACCGGCCTGCTCTACCCTGATGGGCACGGCCGGTGCGATTTTCGGCCTGAGCGGCGATGCAATCAGGTCACGTGAGTCTTGTGAACACCGGGCCGTGGCCCGGACATAGACGCTCGCACTCCCTGGGCCCAGTGGACCGCTGCACACGACTGAATGCCTGTCAGGGAGGACCGTTGCACCACGACGAGCGGGCAGAGCGGCCCGGAAGCCAGGGAGAGCACCAGATCCAGCGTGATCTGGGTACCGTAGACCGCGCAGATCGGTTCTACGGCGAACAGGTGCTCGACCGGCTCAACTCGCGGATGACGGAGTTCGTTGCCCGTCAGGAGATGTTCTTCCTCGCCACTGCGGACGGGCACGGGGAGTGCGACAGCACGTTCCGGGCCGGACCGCCCGGCTTTCTCCAGGTGATCGATGCCACGACCTTGGCATACCCGGAGTACCGCGGGAACGGGGTCATGGCCTCGCTCGGCAACATCCGGGAGAACCCCCACGTCGGGATCCTGATGATCGACTTCTCCCATGACCGCATCGGCTTGCACGTCAACGGCCGCGCCCAGTTGGTCACCGACGAGGCCATGCGCCGCAGGTACCCCGGCCTCCCTGTCGATGCGGTCCCGGGCCGCCGTCCTCAGATGTGGGTGGAGGTCGAGGTCGAGGAGGCATACATCCACTGCTCGAAGCACATACCGAGGCTGGTCAAGGCACCGCTGCGGCAGAGCGTCGACGGGGGACAGGGTGCGGCCGGTGACGGCGGGCAGGCGTGGGGCACGGACGACGTCAGGCGCAAGGGCGGCGACTACTTCGGAGCGGCGGCCCGAGGCCACGGGCTGGCTCCGCGCTGAGAAGGGAACACGGAGGCGGCGCTTCGCGGCGTGGTAGCTACGCCCCGAGTCCTTGACCGCGGCCGTTGGTTGCCTCGACGGTCCGCGATCGGCTACTGAGCATGTTCCTCATGGTCGCCGGAGGCTGACTGCGACGCCTCGCAGGGCGGAGTGAGTACGGCCGCCCCGGTTGCTGTGCCTTTGTGAGCTTGTGTCCCCCCGGACCGTGGCCTCCCTCGGCCGAAAAATCGGCGCACAGACCCACGAAAGGAGATGGCGTCTCAGTTCAAGGGAGACGCCCATCAAACGCCCATCAGGACACGATCAAGTGCCGCCCGGCCTGCAGGTCCCCAGTTCGGCTTGCCGCCGGGAAGACCCCGATCTCCGTTCTGCCCCATGAGCATCAGGAAGAGGCCCTTCATCGCGGCCAGCCCGCGGGCACGCCGGATCGCAGCCTCGTCTGCATGCGCGTACATCTCGAAGAACCGTGAGGCCATGCCCGCGGGTAGCAGCACCCATGCGGCGGCGAGGTCCCACGCCGGATCGCCGGCGCACATGGCACCGAAGTCGACGATGCCCGAGAGGGTTCCGTCCGAGACGACGACGTTCGCGGGATGAAGGTCAGCGTGCACCCATACCGCCGGGCGCTCCCACTCGGGGGCCGCAACGGCATCGTCCCAGACAGCCCGGACCTCGTCGGCAATGCCACCGGGGACCACGGCTTCGAAGAAGTGGTCGAAGCCGTCCGTGCACTTCTTGGGGTGAGCGCCGAAGTCCGAGCTGACCGGCGCCTCGGCGGGTGCCTCCACGTGGAGCGCCCTGAGGAAGCCGGCCAGTGTGTCGGCCGCGTGGGCGCCGCGGCGGATCGAGCCGTGGTCCAGCGGCTGGCCGGGAACCCACGTCATGACGGTCCAGTGCTTGGGGAAGCGCTCGGACGGTTCGCCGAACCGCACCGGGGTCGGCACCGGGAGCGGCAGGCGCGGGGCCAGTACGGGCAGCCAGCGCCGCTCCTTGAGCTGGAGTTCAGGGGTGGGGTCCATGCGCTGCATGCGCACGGCCAACTCGTCCCCAAGACGCCACATCTGGTTGCCCCAGCCGCCCGCCACCTCCCGGATGGTCAGCCCTGCGAGGTCTGGATGTTGCTCCTTCAGCAGGTCGCGAACCAGGTCTGCGGTGATCTCGATCTCGGTGTCGGTCATGCGAAGTCACAGTACTGAGGGCAGGTCCACCGGATCGCCGATGGGGACGTTCTGCCTCGCCGCCTGGACCTCCCCACGAGAGGCTGCCGGAGGACGAGCGTGGCCGATCACCTGCCAGTCCACCTGGTGTGAGACAGCCTGGCTCTCCCAGCGGCCCGCTGCCTGCCCCGGGCTCCCGCGCACCGTCCCCGGCGAGGAGGCCGTCGCCAGCTGCGAGGCCCGGTTGGGGGAGTGATGGGCGGTCGGGGGTGGATCTGCGGTCAGTCTGTGAGCACGTAGCACGTGGCGTGGGCTGCGCCGTGCTCGTTCCAGTCCCATTTGTCGGTGGGCCAGGTGAACCAGTGCGTGTCTCGCTCGGCGGACTCAGCGCGCCAGGTGGCGGGGGAGGCCGGGACTGCCCGGTCGCAGGCGGCACCGGCCCGCCGCCGGGCCTCGTCCGCCCCCGGGTAGGTGAGGTTCAGCTCCGGCTGGGCCAGGACGCGGGCGCCGTGCTTCGTCTCGCACGGGCGGCTTACGACCATTCGGTCCGAGCTGGTGCCGGTGTGCGGGTCGAAGCAGGCGCCCGGCTCCAGTTCGTCGATCTCCCGGACCGTGTCCTGCGCGGGGAGCTGACGGGCGGCGGACGGCAGCTTCGGGGCGGGCGCGCCGTGTCGGCTGATGGTCAGCTCGGCCCGGATCGTCTTCAGGCTCCGCAGCGAACCCCACTTCCGTGCCTTCAGGGCTCCCATATCGGCCGAGGCGCGGGTGAGGCGTCCCTCGCCGTCGGCGCGGAGCTTGAGGTCGACGGGCAGCGGCGCGGCGGCCTCGTCGGTGCCGCGGTGCAGCAGGTCCCGCAGGTCCTCGGGGAACAGGGCGAGGGCCGCGGGAGCCGGGGTGCGGACCGTGTATGTTCGGCCGGTCCGCGCCGCCGCGGACTTCGTCACCCGCCCCCCGGAGGCGAGCAGCTCCAGCAGCGTCCCGCCGAACGGGACCTGGGTGCCGGCCAAGGACTCGGCGTTGCGGTTGCCGTCGAGGGTGAAGTCGTTCGGGGCATGGCGGATCCAGTACGGCGCGGCGCCTGGCCGCACCAGCACATCCGTCCCGTCGACGGCCACGCCCAGCTCCGACGGCTGGGGGGACGGCGCGGGGGAGCGGCCCAGCAGCGCCTCCCGCTCGGCCGTGGTGACGCGCTTGGTGAAGGTCCAGGACCTGGTACCGACGGCGTGCCCCGCCTTCGGTGCCATCCGGCCCTCGCTCGTCAGGGCCGCCTCCCCGGCGCCGAGTTCGAAGGTCGTGGTCTGCCGGAACGCGAAACCGTCCGTCGCCAGGGTCGCTTCGAGGGCCTTGGCGGGCTGCTGATCCTTCGGAGCCGAGAAGACGGGGTGTTCGGCCGTTTCACCGGCCGAACACCCCGCGACCAGCAGGGCGACCGCGGCTGTGGCCACGCCGCAACGGGCGCGTTCGAGGGAGGGATGACGGGATATCACGACGGTATGACAGCAGCCCCCGCTCCACGGTTGCACGCCGGGCGATAACGGAACCGCAACGCAACCGGGAGGCCGCCGAACCCGCTACCGGCCCTACGGACCTCCGCTCCACCGGCCGGCGCCTGGGCAGCGGGGTGAAACCTCCGTCCCTGGAGCGCCCCGGCGACCCGGCGCCTTCGACTGAACAGGCGACCCCCGTCTCATCGCGTCAGTGGCAATGGCTCTTACCGATCCACGGCTCCGCACGGCGATCGCGGACCGCCTCACTTTCACCGTCCACCGAAACCGGAACCGAGTCCTTCTCACGCGCACACGGAGCCTTCTTCAGCCTCGTACTGAAGCTGCGGGAGGAGCGTCCGGAGGGATATCCCTTGCGGTCAAGGGTGCTGATCGTCCTACGGTTGCTCCCCGTGAGCATAGAGATGCCGTACCAGCCACTTCCGATCGACCAGTCGGACGTGCGCTACGTCCACGGGCCAGATTCCGTTCCACAGCCGGGCGTGCCCGCCGGCGAGACGGTCGCGTTCGAGTGGAGCGGCAGCGAGGTCTACCCGGGAACCTTCCGGAAGTTCTGGGTACACGTGCCTGCACGGTACGACCCAGCGGAACCGGCATCTCTGATGGTGTTCCAGGACGGATGGTGGTACCTGGACCCCGCGGGGGAGGTACGCGGCGCGATCGTCCTGGACAACCTCATTCACCGCGGCGACATCCCCGTCACCATCGGCGTGTTCGTCGACCCTGGCGTCTTCCCCGACGCGGAGAACCCGAAGAACCGCAACAACGAGTACGACGCCTTCGACGACCAGTACGTCACCTTCCTCCTCACCGAGATCATCCCGCAGGTCGCGGAGCGCTACACCATCGCCCAGTCGCCCGAAAGGTGGGGCATCTGCGGCGGGAGCAGCGGCGGCAACTGCGCCTTCACCGCCGCGTGGCTGCGTCCGGACAAGTTCCGCCGCGTCATCGGATACCTGTCCAGCTTCGCGCAGATGCCGGACGGCAACCCCTACCCGGGCCTCATCTCCCGCGTCCCCCGCAAGCCGCTGCGCATCTTCATGCAAGGCGGCCACCGCGACCTGCACTGGAATGAGCCACAGTGGAACTGGCTCGCCGAAAATCTGCGCGTGGCAGCCGCTCTCGCTGAAGCGGGCTACGACTTCCGCCTCGTCCTGGGGGACGGCGGACACAGCCCCAACCACGGCGGCGTCCTGCTGCCGGACGCTCTGCGCTGGCTGTGGCGGCCCAAGGAGGGTTGACCGATACCTGCATCATGCAACCTGGCGCTGCCGGCTGCGGAGAGGTGGGCTGCACCCCGGTCGCACAGAGGAGTGAAGCTCCGGGAAGCGAGTGCACAATCAAGGTCACTCGCTTGACCAGGAGCGTCGTCGTGCTTGCCTACCCGTCCGCGATCGACCTGCCCAGCTCACGCTTACGCCGCCTGAGCGGGCAACTCGCCGAGCGCCGCCGACAGCTCGGCACCCGCTGGCGGCGCCTGCCTGACCTGCAGCCACAGCCGATCCGGTTGCAGAAGGGCTGATGATCTGGATCGCGGCGCTGGAGTGAGCAGAGGACCGCGGCGTCAACCGGGTCGTTCCCCACTCTCCGTCCGATCCCTGGCGGTCGCCGCTGCCGTTCGGTGTCACACCGGCTACCCCGACTGCGGCGCAGGCCGCGCTCGGCGGGCGTTGCGTCAGGAGGGAATGGTCGTTGTACGGGTGGACGACTGGCGAGACGGAATCACAGTCGGCCTGGAGACCGGCTGTCGACGAGGAGTGGATCATGGCGAGCGTAGGTTCCTCGGGCGGGCGAAGTCCCGTTGCTTCCGCGGCCGATACGGAAAGCGCCCTTTCGCTCGCTGCCGCGTCAAGCGTCGCCGCTCCACCTGCTGTTGTCCCTTCGCTTCGTCACTTGGCCGTCATTCCCGACGGCAACCGGCGCTGGGCCGAGGACAAGGGCCTACCGAGCCTGGAGGGCCATCGACGCGGCTGCGAGCGGACGCTGGAACTACTCGACCGATGCCGTACGGACACGGGCATCGAGGTCGTCACGCTGTGGACGACGTCCGTGGAGAACCTCCGCCGGCCGCGTGTGGAGGTGAACCAGGGGCTGCCGGTCATCGCCGCGTTCGTAGGACACCTCGCATCCCTGGGACAGTGGCGTATCGGGTTCCTCGGCAATCTGGATCTGCTCCCGCCACCGGTGACGGAAGAGCTCCGCGACTACGCGCACCGCAGCAGCACCGTGCGGGGCCCGCTGGTGAATTTCGCGATCGCATACAGCGGGCAGGAGGAGATCATCCGAGCAGTGCGCAGACTCCTGGAAAGCCGTACCGCAGACGGCAACCCCCTTTCCGAGGGTGCGCCGGTCGACGCTGTCGAACTGGCCCGGCATCTCGACACCGCCGGGCAGCCCGATCCGGACCTGGTGATCCGCACCTCCGGCGAGACCCGGCTCTCGGGCTTCATGCCGTGGCAGACGTTGCACTCCGAGCTGTACTTCTCTCCCCTCCTGTGGCCTGACTTCGACGAGTCGGCCTTGGCGGAGGCCTTGGAGGACTACCGGAGCCGTCGACAGCGCAGAGGACTGTGACGTGCCGACCGCCGTCGGAACCGCACCGGGAACACGCATTTGTGATCGAGCAGACGAGGACACGTGTGATGCGAACGGCCGGTCATCAGGCACGTGCGCTGGACGGGGACACCTCGGCCACGGCTACGCGCGGGCCGAGCCTGCGCATGAGGGATGTGCGCAAGAGCTACCGCGGCCGCCCGGTCCTCCGGGGGGTGTCACTGGATTTGTTCCCGGGGCAGCTGGTAGGGGTGGTGGGTGAGAACGGCGCGGGCAAGAGCACGCTGTTGCGGATCCTCACCGGGGACCTGGCCGCAGACAGCGGAGTGGCGGAATGCCGGGGGACGGTGGGCAGCTGCCCACAGGACGCGGTGCTCCATGGGGCGTTCACCGTCGAGCAGCACCTGTGGTTCTTCCGGACGGCCTACGGCCTGAACCGTCTCGACCGGGCCTATGAGCTGCTGGATCAGCTGAACTGCACCGGCTACCGGAACCAGCGAGTGGAAACGCTCAGCGGCGGCACCCGGCAGAAGCTCAACCTCGTGCTCGCCCTGATGCACGATCCGCAGGTGCTGCTCCTGGACGAGCCGTACCAGGGCTTCGACTGGGACACCTACCTGCGCTTCTGGGACCTGGCCCGGGCTCTGTGCGACCGGGGCTGCGCAGTGCTGGTCGTGTCCCACCTCGCCTACGACGCCTCCCGCCTGGACATCCTGTACCGCCTGGGCGCAGGCGTGCTGCGCGAAGCGGAACAGTGCGGCACGAGCGGGTGGGGCTCGTGAACCGGTGGTGGTCCTGCCTGTGGACCGCGCTGCGGTTCGCGCTCATCGAACAGGCCCGCAACCGGCTGGCGCTGCTCATCGTCCTGCTGTTCGTCCCGCTGTGGACGACCCTGGCGTTCGAAGTGGTGGCCCGGACACCGCTGCGCTTCCACGTGCGCCCGGTGGGCCGCTGGCTGGTCATGGACGCCAACGTCCTCACCCAGATCACCGGGGCGCTGCAAGCTCTGACCTTGGTCATCGCTTTCATGATGTTCATCGCCACAGCCCGCTCCGCACTGTTCGACCGGCGCCTGGTGCAGGCCGGCTACCCCCGGTCCTGTCTGGCGGCGGCGAAATGCGCCACGCTGGTCCTGGTTGCCGCCGTGGTCGCTGTCTACGCCACCGCCTGGACCCACCTGCTGTGGCACCCGGCGCAGCCCATGGTCTTCGCCGCGGGCATGTTCACCGGCGCCCTCACCTACGGAGCGTTCGGCATCGTGCTCGCGGCCGTGCTGCGCAGCGAACTCGCCGGAATGTTCCTGGCCATCATGACCAGCTCCATCGACCTGTTGTTGCAGAACCCGATGATCAACCCGAACGCCGACAGCCCCGTCGTGCGCTACCTCCCCGCCCACGGCGCGGTGCAGGCCTCCGTCGCAGCCGGCGGCCTGCACACCGTGCCCTGGAGCTCCTTGCTGCTGGGCGCCGGCTGGGCTCTGGGCATGACCGCGCTGGGCATGACGGCCTTCGCCGTACGCACCCGCACGCAGCGTCTACCGGCCGCCCAGGCGGCTGATCAGCACACCGCTAGGAGCGCCACCACCTCTGGGGCCCGGTGAGGTGGCGTTCGCTCGCAGCCGGCCGGGTGCCTGGTCTGCCTTGATTGCCGCAAACCGTGTTGGGGCCGCCCGGCACGCTGAGCTCTCGCCGTGGGCGTCGTGCCCGGGACATGAGGCGTGTTCTTCCTCGGGCGTCCGAGCTGCCGAGTCCACAGGGCAACGTCACCGGCGTCCGGCGGGCGCTATCGGGTCCGTTCCATGGCCCACTGCGGCAGGTACTCGAAGAACGCGACCGCCTCCCGGCGCCACCTCGGGCGCCAGTCGGCCGCCTCGGCCGAGGCCAGTTCCGCGTAGCGCTGCATGTCGCTGCGCATCTTCGCCGGCACCCCCCGGCGCTCGGCGATTTCGCGGACGGCCGCGATGGTCTCCTCGGTGCAGTTCTGGTCACCGAGCGCGGACTCCACCACGGTCTTCTCGGCATCCTTGGCGGCCGCGAGGATGGCATGGACGGTGTAGTTGCGCCGCCCGCCCCTGATGTCGGCCCCCAGGGGCTTGCCCATGACGTGTGCGTCTCCGAACAGGTCGAGGTAGTCGTCGCGCATCTGCCCGCTGATCCCCACCAGCCGGGCGTAGCGGCGCAGCTCTTCCTCGATGACGGCGGGTTGCTCGCCCGCGGCGAGCAACCCCAGCTGGATGGGGGCCAGGACCGAGTAGCGGGCGGTCTTGTAGTCGGCCACGCAGTGCAGCGCTTCCTCGTCCGTGGCCGGGGAGAAGTCGCGCTCGAGGTCGAGGATCTGGCCCACGAAGGTGTCTGACGCCGCCCTGGTCTGCACTTCGACCATGGCCTGCCGGATCGCAGTGGGTGCTGTGGACTCCAGCAGTATCCGCAGGGACAGAGCGAGCGCGAGGTCGCCCGCAAGGATGGCCAGTCCGATGGCGGCCTGCGGATGGTCGGGGAACTTGTACTGGTAGGCGTGGTAGGTGGAGGGGCCGTTCCGGCGGGTGGGGCTGTCGTCGATGATGTCGTCGTGGATCAGCCCGTGCGTCTGTAGCAGCTCGACGCTCAGCGCGGCAACGTCCGCTGCCCCGACCGGCTCGTCGGTCACCAGACCGGCGGCTTCATATACCAGCGCCACGCGCATCCGCTTCCCCCCGCGCAACGACAGGTCCCGCAGCAGGTTCAGGCACTCGGGCGTGAACCTGCTGAACGACGGCACCTCTAGATCAGTGCCGAGCGTGTGGAAGTACTCCTCGAACAGCGCGCTGAAGCGGCTCTCGTATCCGGCCAGACGCGCCCGGATCTGGGTGGTCGGGACAGCGGTGTCAGTCACAGGGAAGACCTCCTGAACGAAAGGACTGGGGACAGGCGCAGACCGGTCGGCGGCAGCCCGGAGCGAAGCACCGGTGTGCGCTGCACTGCCCGGCCGGCGCACCAGTGCTCTACGACGGCCGGTCCGGCTTGGGAAGCCGCGGGCTCAGGAGCTGTAGGAGACGGCGGCAACGGCCAGCCCGTGCAACGCGCGGTAGGCGGCGGGCGGGAACGCAGCCGTCTCCAGCGCCTGCACGACGTGATCGTAACGGGCAGTGATCATGGCCTCTGTTCGTTCTCGCGCTCCCGTCGATTCCAGGATGGTTCTCACTTCGCCCGCCCCACGCTCGTCCAGGTCGGACCGGCCCACCAGGTCACCAAGACGCTGCCGCTGCTCGGGACCGGCCATCTGCATGCCCAGAGCCAGCAGCACAGTGCGCTTTCCCTCCCGCAGATCACCCAGTCCCGCAGCACACGCTCCGTCCGTGCTGCCGAACACGTCCAGCAGATCATCCCGGAGCTGGAAAGCCTCATCCAGCGGCAGCCCGAGGTCCGTGAACCGGTCCAGGACCTCCGCGCCTGCCCCGGCGACGGCAGCGCCCAACTGCAGGGGACGTTCGACTGTCGCAGTAGCGGTCTTGTAGCGGACGATCCGCAACGCCGCCTCGACATCGTCCGCGTCCCGGCCGGTGCCCATCACGTCCAAGTACTGGCCGTACATCACCTCTTCCAGCATCGCGTCGTACAACGCGTGCACCGCTTGCCGCCTCTCGCACGACAGCTGAGCGGTGTGCAGCAGCTCCTGCGCCCAGATCAGAGCAAGGTTGCCCACCAGCAGGGCGCCACCCGCACCGAGCCGCTCCGCGCGCTGCGACGGAACCAGGCGGGTGCGCAGGGCCCGGTGAACGGCGGGGCGGCCACGGCGGCTGACCGAGTCGTCCATGATGTCGTCGTGAATGAGGGCGAAGGCTACGAACAGCTCCAGCGACGCGGCCACCCGTACAGCGGACTCCGTGTCCCCACGGCCGCCGGCGGCATGCCAGCCCACCACACACAGCAGGGCACGGATGCGTTTGCCGCCGGCGGTCAGGAAAGACCGCAGCGTGTCCACGACGTCCGGTGGAAGGTTCCGCCCGCCCGCCGAGCGGATCTTGCCGTCCAGGAAATCCTGCAGTACCGCATCGACTCGCTCGCGCACCGCCGGCAGGTCGATCTCTTCTTGGATCGCAGTGGCAGCCGATGTCACAGGCCCACCCCTGCGACCCGGGCCACATGCTGACCGGACGGGCTTGAGCAAAGCGGAACCCGGCAGCTCGGCCCGGCCGGTACGCCCGGTTCCCGCAACAGCCTGCGGCGCCTGCAGCGCCACGTCACGCATTTGATCTGCATGCATCATCAACGACAGGAACGGCGCTGGATCACGCCCGCTCCACAACGGACCGGCGCTCCTGAACCAGCAGACGCAGACACGCCACCGGCTGGTCCCGCACGGGACCGCGCGCGACACCGGCACCCCGCGAAGCGATGGCCCGAAGCCGCTGACGGTGCAGACGCAACACACAGCGCACCAGCGGACGATGAGGCTCTGCGACTTCGTCGACGATTCGGCTCGCCTCTTCGAGCGTGGCATGCGCTGTGTCGGCGGTCGCTGAGATGAGTGCGCGGACACCGGGAGTGTCCCGGCCCCGCTCGAGATCGCCACGCGTCACCCCGTGCCGCTGAAGGTCATCGACAGGCAGGTAGAGGTTTCCGCCCCGCAGATCCTCCGCCAGGTCGGCGAGGAAATCGGTGCGCTGACACCCGTCGGCGAGCAGCCGGCAGGAGCGGGCGAACTGCTCGTCACCACCACCTGGCTGCACCAGGCCGGTGGTGAGCATGGCGAACGGCCAGGTGAGCTGATCGACGTACGCCTGGTAGTCGGATTCGTCGACGAAGCCCGGGAAGCCCAGATCGATCTGCGTACCCTCCAGGTAGGACTCAACCCAGCGCCGCGGCAGGCCACACTCTGCGGAAGTGTGCAGGAATGCCCGGAGCAGCGGGTGCTCCACCCGGCCGGTGTCCAGCCCGGTCCGCACCAGGCTCACCCACCGGTCGAAGCGTCGCCTGCGCTCCTCGAGGGCGCCCGAATCACACACATCGTCGGTGAAGGACGCGAACGCGAAACCGGCGAGCAGATGCGGCTGGGATGCCGCAGGCGCCAGAACCCGAGCAGCCGCGTAAGCCGCCGGGTCACTACGCATGAGGAACCGCGCTACGTGACCGTAGTCGGCTCGCAGCCGCCGCCCTTCCACTCCCGCCGCATCCAGACACCGCCGCCAAGAACGCACGGGCTTCCCTCGCTCACATATAGAGGCGTGCAGGCAGGAGTACGTACACACCAACGCCGATCCGTCAGATCAACGAACGGAGCACGTCATCTGTCACGCCATTGACCGCACTCTTCGCCTCAGGGCAAACCATGCGCGTACCGCGAGCCCGTGCGTCAGGAGGCGGGGCCGTTCGAAGAGCACGCCCTCTCCATCGGTGGTAGACGGGCACAGCTGATCTTCCGTGCCATCCGGGCACACTGACCCGGGGCCTCGGAAGCGGCTCCGGGCGCCAGGCGCCACCTCGTGCGTGGCGGTGCTCCGCGGCCGAAGCCGTGGGGTACCGCCGCCGCGCAGGTACACCCGGGGACCCGGCGCCGACGCCGTCCCGTCACGCCCGAACCGTCACACCGGCTCGGACACCCGGCGGTGGCCGGAGAGCACGACGAGCCCGCCGACGACGGCGAGGCCCATCAGAACGGTGCCGAAAAGGGTCGCGCCGGCTGGCAGTCCCGCCGCGTCCATGAGGTAACCCGTGGACACCGGCAGGAGGCCGGCCGGGACGTAACCGCCCACGTTGAGCGCGGCGTTGGCCTCGGCGAGCCGCTGCGGAGGGACGGTGGAGTTGAGCAGGGAGAGGCCGCCGAGCTGGCCCATGCCCTGGCCTGCCCCGGCGAGCAGGGCGGAGGCGACGAGCAGCGCGACCGACGAGGCGTGCACGGCGGCGATCAGCGCGGCCATGCTGAGGGAAGTGCTGATCGCGCCGGCGGTCAGGATGGTGCGCCGGGCCAGCTTCTGCACGGCGAACTGGACTCCGGTGGCGGCGAGGAACATGGCGAACGCCATGGCTCCGGCGACGATCCGGCTGGTGGTGCCGAGCAGGTCGGTCAGCAGGGTGGGGCCGAGTGACAGCACGAAGGACGTGGTGGTGATGCCGGGGGCGAACACCGCAATTCCCAGGGTGAGATGGATGCCGTTGCCGTGCGGTACGCCGGGCACGCGCACCCAGGCGCCCTTGCCGCGGGCGGCGGGTCGGCGCACCGGCATCCGCAGCACGGCGAGGACGGCCGTAAGCAACAGGACCGCCTCGACGACGAAGACGGTGACGGTGGGGGCCGGGAACGTCTCGGACAGCAGACCGGCGAGCAGTGGGCCGAGGCCGGCCCCGAAGACCATCGCGCAGGAGGCCAGCAGGGCGGCCAGCCGCTTCCGCTCCGGGCCTGCCACGTCCGTCACGGCGGCCATGCCGGCGGAGACGACGGCGCCGACGGCGATGCCGGTGAACAGCCGGGCGGCGAGCAGCGCGGTGACGGTCGTGGCGGTCGCGAAGATCGCGCAGGCGGCCAGGGCGAGCGCGAGGGCGGGCAGCAGCACGGGCTTGCGTCCCAGCCGGTCGGAGACGAAGCCCGAGACGAGCAGCGAACCGAGCAGTCCGACGATGTAGAACGCGAAGACGACGGTAAGGGTGCCCTTGGAGAACCCGATGTCGCGCTGCCACAGCACGTACAGCGGGGTCGCCGCGTTGGACAGCACGAAGACGGCGGTGACCGGCCAGGCCGCCAGCCACACCCACCAGGTGGGCGTCGGGGCCGCGGCCCGCTCCGGCGGTGCGGGCGTGGCCGGCCCCGGCGGTGCGGCCTGATCTTCGTCCACCGTCTCGGCGGACAGGGTCCGACTCTCCGACATAGGTTGCTCCCTCCGGCAAGCTCAGTACGAGTAGGTTCGAACCTAACAGGTAGTACGATTGCACTCGTACATAGGACTTCGGATGCAGGGAGCTGTCTATGTCTGCGACGGTTCGAAAGGCGCCGGTCATCACGGTGCGGCCGGAACCGGAGAACCTGCCGGAACCGCTGCCCGAGCCGGCGGTCGAGGAACTGCGCCTGGAGACGGTGCTGGGCGCGCTGAGTGACCCGCTGCGTCTGACGATCGTGCGCAAGCTCCTTCTGGAGTCGGAGGCGTTCGACCACTCCTGCGGCTGGTTCGACCTGGACCGCCCCAAGTCCTCCCTCACCCACCACTTCAAGGCCCTGCGCGAGGCCGGTGTCACCCGTCAGCGCCAGTACGGCCTGGAACGCCGCAGCCACGTCCGAGTGGCCGACCTCAACGCCCGGTTCCCGGGGCTGGTGGACCTGGTGGCGGTGTGGACACCGCGCGACACTCCCTGAACCAGGGCTCTTGACCTGGCAAGTGAGGCCGCCGGAACCGTTACGGTCGGCGCATCCTCCTTTTGACCGCCGCAGCCCTGCCGCTGACCGGCTGGACCGCGCACGCCGTGGCGCTGCACCGGCGGCCCGCCGCCAGGCGCCACCCGCTCACTGGGCTGCCGCGACGCGAGGGATCCAGTGGAAGTATCCGCCGCAGGACCTCGGTTTCGGCTCGGGCATGACATGCCGGCGGCGGCTGCGGGACAGGAACGAGGCCGGCGTGTGGCAACGGCTGCACGAGGTTCTGTTGGCCGAGTTGAGCGCGGCCGCGACCACCTGCACTCGCTCACCGGCACGAAGCCGAACGGCAACGAGAATCGGGTGGCAATAGAACTGCTGACCGACACCGGCAGGCGGCCCGCGGAGATCTGTAAATGTGCGGTGGGGCTGCCTTCACCAGGACATCACCGGGCAGGAGCAGGACTTCCTGATCCATGACAACTACAGGGCCGGCCGCAAAGGACGGCCACTGCCGATTCCCCAGGCAACCGCAGGAGCGATCAGCAGGCAGCAGGAGCCGATCCGCAGTGACTTCTCCAGCACCGCGGCCTTCTCCAACGTGTCCATGCGGCCGCGACAGCTCCTCCTCAGGAGGGGGCAATCACGGCCGTCGGTCGGGCCTCACTGCAAGCCGAGCCGGCCAACGCGGACGGCTGCTCGAGCCCTCCGCTCAATGACGGGGGACCTCATCGTGCCGTTTCGCCGAGCGGAGCCGGGGCGCCGCACGCGAGACGGGACTGTTCGCCGTCGACGCGCCCCGCGACCAGAGCGGGCCAATGCCGTCGCCCCGGTGGGCCGACGCGCGCCGGTCTGCTGCGCCCGGTCGACGGCGGCACTCCGGCGGCTGCGCGGTTGCGCGCACAAGGTTCGGTGCAGTGGTCCCGAGCCGGCTGCCGACCGTAAGTGCTCAGCTCCGCGGGCCGATGACGGCCCTCCGGTCGATCTGAAGAGGCGCGGCACGGGCGGGTGGTGCCGTGAGGCTCCACCCGCCGGACGGATTCAGTGCGCTCGGTTCCTGTTCACCGCTGTCGCTTGGTTTCGTACCGCTGGGCGAGCCGTGCGAGTGCGACGGCGCCGAGGAGCAGGCCGAAGTCGCGCAGGGCGACGTCGTAGTGGCCCGGGATGGTCAACAGGTTGACGATGATGCCGGCCAGCCATCCGGCGACCAGCCAGCCCCCGAAGCGCGGAGCCAGCGCCACGGCGACACCGGCCACGATCTCGATCACACCTACCGCGTACATGGCTGCCTGGGCGCTGCCGGGAACGATGTCGTTGATCCACGGCGCGAGGTAGGTGGGCCAGTCCACGAGCAGGTTGGTGAACTTGTCCAGCCCGAACAGGATCGGCGCCACCGTGAAGCCGACACGCAGGATCGTGAACGCCTGGTAGCCGGGGTCGGTGAGCACCGCTCGGCGCGGGGCGGCGACGGTGGTGGTGCTTGTGGTTGCGGAGGACATGACTGACCCTCTCCTTCTATCGGCAAGCTTCATTTCCTATAGAAGACCTCTCTCGCTCTTTAGTCAATGGCTGTGGGTTTTACACTGGTGTTCGTGGACACCCCGAAGGAAGTACACGACCCCGACATCTCCGCCATCGCCGCTCTCGACGAGCCGACCCGCAGGAGGCTGTACGACCACGTGGTGCGCCAGCCAAGCCCGGTCAGCCGGGACGAGGCGGCCGCCGCCTTCGGCCTGGCCCGGAAGACCGCCGCGTTCCACCTGGACCGGCTGGCCGACGAATCGCTGCTGGACGTCGTCTACGAGCGCCGCAGCGGACGCTCCGGGCCGGGCGCGGGAAGGCCCGCCAAGCTCTACCGCCGCTCAACGAAGCAGGTCGCCGTCAACCTGCCGGACCGCCGCTACGAGCTGGCCGGAAAGCTCCTCGCCCAAGCCGTGGAGGAATCCGACGCCACCGGCGATCCCGTGCGGCAGGTGCTGCACCGCAAGGCCGAGGAACTCGGAGCTCAACTGGGCGAGCAGAACAAGACCAACGTCTTCGACCTGCTGGAGCGCTACGGCTTCGAACCACGACACGAGGACGACTCCATCGTTCTGGCCAACTGCCCCTTCCACACACTGGCCCAGGAACACACCCAGACGGTGTGCGGCATGAACCTCCACCTACTGCGCGGTGTCCTCAGCGGCCTGGACGAGACAGGAATCGAAGCATGCCTGGAACCCCGCCCCGGGCAATGCTGCGTCCGGCTGCAGCCAGCCGCCTCACGTCGCAGGTAGACGCGCAGGTGTGAGTACCCGTGGCGCGAAGGGACGTCGGCGAGGCGTAGTCCACGTCACCGTCCAGCGCGACGCCTGGTTTCCAGCATCCGGCGGAAGCGGTTGTCCTGTCCGTAAGCGGCGTCCGCCGTGACCCAGGCGATCGGCAGCGGCGAGGCCAGCGCCCTGCGGACGATCGTCGCCGCGAGGGTGTTCTTCGTGGCGAACTCCCGCTGATCGGGGACCTTGGTCGCGTGGCAGCGGTCGCGGTCGTCGGTCCAGGACTTGGGCAGGTAGAGCTCGCGGTCCATCAGGGCGCGGCCGAGGTGTTCGGCGACGTAGGTCTGCAGGTCGTCGCGGATGTCGTCGGGGTTCCACCGGGCTCGGGAGAGCAGGTGCTGCAGTCCGTCGGGGGTGACGTGGCCGGCGTGTTCGGCGAGTTGCCGGCTGTCCTTGCGGGCCACCGGGGCGAGCAGTGCGCGCACGTAGTCCCGCATGCGGCGGCGTGGTTCGACGCGGCCGAAGTGGTGCCCGATAGTGGTGAGGAGGTGGTCCAGGTCGCGGTCCCCGGTCTCGGCTGCTTGTTCGGTGATCACGACCCGAGGCTTCCCAAGGCCCGGGGCGACCTTGCCGTCGTGGGCACTCCTTCGAGGGGCGTGTGGGCAGAAGCCGTCCGTGACGGCATCCTGCCCGCTACACTCCGACCGCTCGACGTTCCCCAGGTCAAGGCACGAAGTGCTGCTGGAGTATTAGAGGCGCAGACTGGGCCTCGTGGGCGGTGACGGTGACGTCGACGTCTCCAGCGAGCGTTGGCCAGGCCCACCGGGACCACCAGCCTCCACCTCATGCACCTGCGCCGCAGTGCGAGCGGGTCGGGCTGTATCGGCGCGGGCATGCCGTCGGCCGAACGCGGGAAAGCTGAACTATGGCTACGAATGGTGGGGTTGCGGCGGCTGGCGTGCAGGTCTGCTCACTCAAGGTCGATACACCGCAGCTGATCTCGCCGGGGACCGCGTACAAGATTGTCCGGTTCCCCTTCGGAGCGGCGGAATCGACGGACCGTTTCGAGATGCACCAGGCCGTCCAGCCGGACGGCTATGTGGTGAGTGACTGGGCGACAGACGACCGTAGCGGTCTGATCTGGCCGTCCAAGGCAGGCTGGGGCCACCTGCACGCGATGATCCAATGGGAGGCCGCCAGCAGCACGGCCGGCTACACCGAGTTGCGCGACCAGTACGTCCGTGACCCGCTGGGCCTGACGCCCAACCCCAACGACACCACAGCGACCGAGCACCGCACGCCGACACCCGGCGGACAGTACTACGTCAAGAACCATGGCGTCTTCGTTGTCCCGGGCACCCCGGTTGCGCTCCGTGTTACGCACAACGACGCCATCCCGCGCCTGTTGACCCTTGGCGAGTTCAAGCTCGTCATCCACGATGCCGCCTAAGCGTTCGACTTAACCACTCGTATCAGCGAGTTGATGGCCATTTCTGCAGGTCAGCGTGGGTCGGAGCGCAAGGGGCCGACAAGGGAATGCGCTCCGTCGAAAGGCGCCGCCGGACCCGACGCAGCGCTGACCGTCTTCCTCGACCTACCCGACCACGCTGCCACCGTCCACTGAAGACACCGCTGGAGTCGAAGTGGGCCGTGGCGTGAGCGCCGTGAGAGCTGTCCCTGCACCCTACGTGGCCGCCGGTCAGGCACAGCGGCAGGTCGGCCGGTTGCGCGTCCGCGCATGGCGTAGACGCGCACGTCTCACTCAGTGGGGGTGGGTCCGAAGTCCAGGGTGGGAACAAGGTTTCCTCGAGGGGCCGTCCGCCGTCGGGCCGGGGCGTCCATCTCGTCATCGGTGATCACCGGCCTGTGCAGCCGACATCGCGCTTCTCGGCAGCACTGCGCCCCGGCCCTCGCCCGCGTCGGTCACGCTCTCTCCTCTGCGGTCCTTCTCCCCACTGTTTCGCGCCGACACCGCACAGGAGATGCAGGGCCACCGGGCACTCCGTCCCCAGCGGCGACTCTCCACGCCGGAGGCATGCGCCACCCTGAAGTGACCACGGTCGACATCGTCTGGGAGGGAACCACCGGCAACCAGGCGGCCGACCCCGGGTGGGTGCCCACCCGTATGGGAGGGCGGGCGCCCCGGGAGATCTGACAGCCGGACACCGGACCCAGACGGGCTGTCGGTCGCGAGGACGAACGGTTCCAGGCTCGTCTCCTCCAGGCTCTGGAGCACCACACGGGTGCGGTGCCCAACCCAGGAGCCAGGCCTTCCTCACATCTCTTGCCATGGAGCGCGCTCGAAGTCGTAGCGTCGAGGACTAACGGCGCACGAGGGCCTCTCAGCGCCCGCTCCTCATGGGATGCCGGGTGGTGGGTGCCTGGATGGACGGGGGACTTCGTGCTGCCCGAAGGACGATCAAGCGTACAGAGAAGGCTGGGACATGACATGCAGAAGCGTAGTTTGCGGGAATTGCAGGTATCGGCCATCGGCCTGGGGTGCATGGGCATGTCCGCCTTCTACGGAACAGCCGACGAGGAGGAGGGCGTCGCGACGATCCGGCACGCCCTCGACCTCGGGGTGAACTTCCTCGACACCGCGCAGATGTACGGCCCGCTCACCAACGAGTCCCTGGTGGGCGAGGCGATCCGGGGGCACCGCGACGAGTATGTGATCGCGACGAAGTTCAACTACCGGATGGACGACGCTGTACCGGGCGACATCAGCACGGTCGGCCCGCAGGACGGCTCGGCCGAACACGTCCGCAGCTCCGTCCACGGTTCCCTGGAGCGTCTGGGAACCGACCACATCGACCTGTACTACCAGCACCGGGTCGACCCGAATGTGCCCATCGAGGAGACGGTCGGCGCGCTGGGCGAACTGGTCGCCGAGGGCAAGGTGCGCTACATCGGGCTGAGCGAGGCGAGCGCCCAGACCATCCGGCGTGCGCACGCCGTGCATCCGGTCACGGCCGTGCAGAGCGAGTACTCGCTGTGGTCGCGGGACGTGGAGGCCGAGGTGCTGCCCGCCTGCAGGGAGCTGGGCATCGGCTTCGTACCGTACTCGCCCCTCGGCCGGGGCTTCCTCGCCGGGCGGTTCACCTCGCCGGACGACCTGGACGCCAACGACTGGCGCCGCCAGAACCCGCGCTTCCAGGACGCCAATCTGGAGGCGAACCAGCGGCTGGCGGCGAAGGTGAAGGAGATCGCCGTCGAGAAGGACGTGGCGCCGGCTCAGCTGGCCATCGCCTGGGTGCTGGCCCAGGGCGAGGACCTGGTGCCGATCCCGGGCACCAAGCGCCGTACCTACCTGGAGCAGAACGCCGCCGCCGTCGACATCGACCTGACGAGGGACGACTTGGCCCGCATCGACGCGGAGCTGCCCGAGGCGGCCGGTGAGCGGTATGACGAGGCAGGCATGCGGTCTGTCAACCGGTAGGCGGAGGGGGCGCACCCAACACGGGGCCCCCGTCGGGAACGCGCGGTGGTCATCGACCTCCTGAGCGCCCGCCCGCGCGCGGCGAGGCGCCCAGTTCCCGGTCGGTCGCATGAGGGCACCGGCTACCGGATCGCGTTACGGATGATGGCCATCGGCGCGGTGTCGCCTGAAGGAGTGGTCCGCCGTGTCGTGCTTCCGTACCTGCTGGATCTGCACCGGGCTACAGGGCCCACCTTCCATCTGTCCTGCGCGGCAGCCGGGCAGCACCGCCGGCACGACATATGAGTCCCGCCGAACGCACCACCGCCCGCCCGCGTTCGGCGCATCACAGCGGGTCTGGGAGTATGGCCGGCAGCCGTCCGTGCCGGCTCCGGAAACGCGGGCGGCGAGAGGCGGGCGGGTACGGGCAGCGGCCCGGTGGGCGGGAGAGCGGAGCGGTGCGGCACATGCCGGAGTACCCGGAGTACCTCATCGCGGTCGTGTTCGCCGCGGGCGGCGTCGTCAACGCCCTGCTGGCACCGCACCGGTTCTCCACAGCCGTCCTGTTCTGCCTCGCGGTGACCTCTGCCGGACTCGGCGTGGCCGGTCGCAGTGCGGCAGCCCACCCGACCATCACCACTGTCCTCGCCGTCGCCGCCCTGCTCCTGGCGCTCGCGCTGGGCCTGCTGCTGCTCGCCGATGGCGTCCTGCTGGTCCGGCGCTACGGACCGCAGGCAGCCCTGCTGGCGACCGGGGCCGCCGGCTGCGCGGTGCTGGGGGTGCTCGGCCTCGACGCGGTCTTTCACGCGGTCGGCGGCGGGGCGTCCGGTGCCCTCCTGCTAGCGGTGAACGCGGCCGCGGGATACCTCACTTTGCTCTTCCTCGTCTTCGCCGGCTACGTGTTCGTCCGGGGCCGTAGCGCCCCCCTGCCGGAAACCACCCATGTCGTTGTCCTGGGCGCCGGGCTCAACGGAGACCGGCCTGGCCCGCTGCTGACCGGCAGGCTGGAGCGCGCCCTCGCGATCGACGCCGCCCGCGCACCGGACACGCCTCGTGTGGTGTTCGTCGTCTCGGGCGGCCAGGGCGACGACGAGGTCCGCTCCGAGGCGGACGCGATGGCCGACTATCTGCGCGGACGCGGAGTGCCCGACGACCGGATCGTGCGGGAAGACCGCTCCGTCAACACCGGGCAGAACCTCCGCTTCAGCGCGGCCCTTGTGGACGGCACCACTCCCGGCCACCGTGCCACGGTGGTGACCAGCGGCTTCCATGTCTACCGCACGACCTTGCTGGCCCGCCGCGGCGGAGTGCCCGTGCACGTCGTGGGCGCGCCGACCTCCCCCGACTACTGGCTGGCCGCGACACTGCGCGAATTCGCCGCCATCCTGTGGCTGGACCGCCGCCTGGTCGGACTCAGCCTGCTGCTGGCAGTGCCGGTGGCGACGGCGGTCTTCGAGCACTGAAGCGCCGGCCGCAGACCTCGTGCCGGCCGCAACAGCGGCAGCCGAGGGTCTTGCGCCCGAGCGAGCTCCCCATGGTTGAGCGGGTGGTGTCGTCTGTGCAGGACACGCGCCTAGGGGACTGTCTGCGGTTGTGATCAAGGGGCTTTCAGAAGACTGCGGATCCAGTTGGTCGCTGCGCGGAGAGGGGGAGTCCGGGGAGGTAGCTCTCGGGCGACCTGTCATAGCGGGTCGCGATGCCCCGCCAGTCCTTCATCTTGTTGATGGCCCGCTCAACCGTGTTGCGGTCGCGGTAGAGGCCGGGGTCGTGGGTGACGGGCCTGCCGCCCCTGCTGCCCTTCTTCCTGCGGTTGGCGGCCTGATCATTCTTTCGCGAGGGCGCCACCAACCGGGTCGTCCTCATCTCGGACGCCCTCGCCAACACCGGCGACACCGACGCGGACAGCATCCTGGAGCGCATCTCCGGCGAACGCCGCGAGCACGGCATCACCCTCTTCGGCGTCGGCGTCGGCAGCGACTACGGCGACGCCCTCATGGAGAGGCTCGCAGACAAGGGCGACGGCCACACCGTCTACGTGTCCGACGAGGACGAGGCCCGCGAGGTCTTCTCCGAGCAGCTCCCGCGCAACATCGACCTCACCGCCCGCGACGCCAAGGCGCAGGTCGCCTTCGACCCCGAGACGGTCGAGGAGTTCCGCCTCATCGGCTACGACAACCGCCGCGTCGCCGACGAGGACTTCCGCGACGACCGGGTCGACGGCGGCGAAGTCGGCCCCGGCCGCACGGTCACCGCCCTGTACGCCGTGCGCACCGAGCCCGGCGCCCGGGGCCACCTCGCCACCGCCACCGTCCGCTGGCTCGACCCGGAGACCCGGAGACCCGCGACCCGCGACCCGCGACCCGCACGAGGAGACCGGCGACCTGGAGACCGACGCCCTCGACGACTCCGTCTGGAGAGCGCGAGCCGCGGCCTGCGGATCGCCGCCACGACCGCCTACTTCGCCGACGCCCTCGGCCACGGCGACCACGACCTGCCCGACGCCCCACGGCGGGACGAACTCGCCGACCACGCCGATGACTTGGCCGACAGCACGGAGAGCGAGGAGATCCGCGGGCTCGCCGAGGCGATCGACACCGCGAATCGCATGATGTGACCCCCGCCCATTGACCTAGGCTTACTTATGGGTAAGTTGACTCCCGAGTAAGTAAATGCGACAGCACGTCAGCCTCATCCGCGACCGGGAGCCGTCATGGGCGTACGCAAGGATCTGCAACGGGCGAAACACCGCACCGACCTGGCGATTCGCACGAAGGCCGACACCGTCAGGGACGAGCGGGGCGTCGTCCGCGAGGCCCGCACGGCTCCCCTCGCGCCCCGCCCGACGACCGGCAGCATCGCCGACATCCCCTCTACCAACGCGGCCGAGGCCCCCGACGCCGTGGTCCTGCGCCGCGAGCGGCACGGCACCTGGCAGCCCGTCACGGCGGCGGCCTTCGCCCGCGAGGTCACCGCCGTGGCCAAGGGCCTGATCGCGGCCGGCCTCGAACCGGGCGGCCGCGTCGCCGTCATGTCCCGCACCCGCTACGAGTGGACGGTCCTGGACTTCGCGATCTGGTCGGCGGGCGGCCAGACCGTCCCGGTCTACGCCACATCCTCCGCCGACCAGGTGGAATGGATCGTCCGCGACTCGGGCGCCCGCCACGTGGTCACCGAGACTGCCGCGAACGCCGGCACCGTCCTGACCGGCACGGCCGCCCACCCCGAACCCCCGCGCGTCTGGCAGCTGGACGGCGGCGCCCTCGACGACCTCACCGCCCTTGGCCGGGACGTCCCCGATGAGGAGGTCACCAAGCGCCGCGCCGCCCTGACCCCCGACACCACCGCGACCCTCTGCTACACCTCCGGCACCACCGGCCGCCCCAAGGGCTGCGTCCTCACCCACGCCAACCTGCACGCCGAAGCCGCCAACACCGTCGAACTGCTGCACCCCCTGTTCAAGGAGGTCACCGGCGAGACCGCTTCGACGCTCCTCTTCCTCCCGCTCGCGCACATCCTCGGCCGCACCCTGCAGATCGCCTGCCTGATGGGCCGCATCGAGATCGGCCACTGCCCGAGCATCAAGCCCGACGAACTCCGCCCGGCCCTCAGGGCGTTCCGCCCGACCTTCCTGGTCGGCGTCCCGTACCTCTTCGAGAAGATCCACGACACCGGCCGTGCCACGGCCGAGAAGCTCGGCCGCGGCGCCTCCTTCGACCGCGCCCACCGCATCGCCGTCCGCTTCGGCCACGCCCACATGAACCGGTTCCTGGACAAGGGCCCCGGACCCGGCCCCGGACTGCGCACCGCGTGCGCCCTGTACGACCTGCTGGTCTACCGCCGCATCCGCAAGGAACTCGGTGGCCGCGTGCGCTACGCCATCAGCGGCGGCAGCCCCCTCGACCGCGACCTGAACCTCTTCTTCTACGCGGCCGGCATCCTCATCTACGAGGGGTACGGCCTCACCGAGACCACCGCCGCCGCCACCATCGTCCCGCCTCTGGACCCCCGCCCCGGCACGGTCGGCCTCCCGGTGCCCGGCACCGCCGTCCGCATCGCCGACGACGGCGAGGTCCTCATCAAGGGCGGCATCGTCTTCGGCGCCTACTGGAACAACCCGGCCGCGACCGGGGAGGCCCTGGAGGACGGCTGGTTCGCCACCGGCGACCTCGGCTCCCTCGACGAGGACGGCTACCTCACCATCACCGGCCGCAAGAAGGACATCCTCGTCACCACCGGCGGCAAGAACGTCTCCCCGGCCGTCCTGGAGGACCGCCTGCGCAGCCGCCCGCCCGTCGGCCAGTGCCTCGTCGTCGGCGACAACCGCCCCTACGTCGCCGCCCTGATCACCCTCGACCCGGAAGCCCTCGCCCACTGGCTGGCGGTCCGCAAACTCCCCGCCGACACCCCGATGTCCGAGCTGGTCCACGACGAACGCCTGCGCGCCGACGTGCAGAAGGCGGTCGACCATGCCAACGAGGCCGTCTCGCGCGCCGAGTCGATCCGCGCCTTCACCCTCGTCGAGGGCGACTTCACCGAGGAGAACGGGCTGCTGACCCCGTCCCTGAAGGTCAAGCGCCAGGCGGCGACGGCGGCATACGCGGACGTCATCGAGGCCCTGTACGCGAACAAGCCCTGAACTGCTCGTCAACGTGGAGTTCTCGTCGGTCCAATGCTGATCCAGGGAGCGCTGGGCATCGAAGTCGATCTGGACGGTGCCGATGAGGTCGACCGTGTCGGGGGGGTCCGCCCCGGCGGGGTCCCGCCGCCGCACACCCGACAGCCCGGCATCCGACCCGCGCTCCTTTTAAGCCGTTGTAGGACGATAAGGGTCTTCTCGCGGCGGACGGTTTTGCCCACGTCGTAGCGGGGTGCCCGGTGTCTTTTCTTCGTGCCAGTTGGCCGTCCGGGGCCGGGCCGGTGGGGTTTTCGGCGCTCTGGCGGGGCAGGGCATGTGCTCGCGGAGGTTCCGAAAGGTCCGGCAGACCCGGGCGGGGGTGAGCCGGTTTGGCGGGGCTGGCTTCTCCCACGGGTGCCACAGGTCCTGGGTCAGTGGGCGGGCGAGCCGGAGCCGGGTGTAGGCGGCGATGATCAGCCAGGTCCACCGGTCGGCAGCTTCCGGTTCTCGCAGCCGGGGCTTCGTCCAGCCGAAGGTCTGCTTGAACAGGCGGGTGGAGGCAAGTCGCGCCGATGGCCGGGCCTCGCCGCCGCAGGCAACGTACATCCACGTCCTTCGAACGGGTGAAGGTCCCCATCTCTGCGCAACCACCGAGCACGGGTGCGTGTCCTGCACAGACGACACCACCCGCTCAACCATGGCGAGCCCGGTCTTGCGCAAGAACCTCGTTACGGCTGCCGCTGCTACGGCCGGCGCGCTGACCGATCTGTCCTGCGTTCCCGCACACGCCGCCGAATACAGCTCCGCACTGAAGATCCGCGGAGCCCAGTACGACGCGCCCGGACGGGACTCCAACAGCTGCTCCTCGGGCAACACCGACGAGGAGTACCTGACGGTGAAGAACTACTCCTCCCGCTCGAAGATCAACCTCAAGGGCTACGTCGTCAAGGACGCCACCGGTAACCGCTTCACCTTCACCGCCAACCACTGCCTGCAGCCGGGCGACTATGTGAAGCTGCGCGGCGGCCACGGCACGGACCCGACACCCACAACGTCGTCCACCGGGACAACTGCAACTTCCTGTGGAACAACGACAAGGACACCATCTACCTGTACAAGCCCTCCGGCAGCCGCGCTGACGTCCACGCCTACACCAACCGCAACGATGACCCCGACGGCAACGGCACATCAACTTCCACGGCTGAGACCACCCCACCCAGCGCCGGGTCCGCTGCACAGCCCGCCTCAGCCCCTGGTTGGGGGCGTCGCTGAGGTGAAGGTTCCAGGACTGCGCTCCCAGCGCCTCATGCGTAGTGCACCACCAGCCGGCCCGTCGGCGAGCACACTGAGAGCACACTGAAATCTCCGCGCAGCTTCACGTTGTCGCTCGCGTACATCGGGTCTTGGGTGGCGGCTGCCCGCCCCAGAGGAGAGCTGCTGTGGTCACGGGGGCACTCGAAGGGACAAAGAGGACCATGGGCGAGAAAAAGGGGCGACGTCGGTACGGCAACGGCCGCACAGCTGGGCCAGGTCAGAGACCGTAGGACTAGCCCGTGGTGGAGCCGTTCTTGCCGGTCAGCTCGCTCGCGTCGTCGTGGGTGTAGGTGGTGCCACCGGGGCAGGCGTTCTTGCTTCCGTCCTGGCTCGTGAGGTTGCCGGCCCTGTCCCAGCAGTACAGCCACGACGCCTTCCGGGTGCCCGCGGAGTCGCCTTCCAGGGCGTAACGGAGACGGTCCTGGGAGTCGTAGTCGTAGGTGGTCTTGTTCTTGGTGAGGTTGTCGGTGCGGGTGCGGATCTTGGTGGTGTCCTTGCCCGCGGTGTTCTTGTAGCCGTAGGTCAGGTCGATCAGTGTGGTGGTGCCCGAGGTGGTCTTTCAGGCGGGCACGGTCGTCGGGGAGCCGGCATGTGCGGTGTTCGTTGTGGGCCGTCGGCGCGGCGGGCAGGAGACGTTGTGCCCAGCGGGAATACCGCCAGCTCGCCATGGCCGGTGCAGGCGAGCGTCAGGGCTGTGGCGAATGGCGCCTGGGTGCTCACTATCGGCCTCCCGGACATGCGTACGGGCAGGGGCCTCAGTCGCCGTCCTGCGGCGGCCAGTCACTCAGTGGTTCTTCAACGGCCGTCGCACGGGTCGTCGCCCACAGGCATCGGCTGGGTGTCGGCCGCCAAGCAGGAGGAGTACAACCGCGGCGGCGTGGGCTGCGCCTCCGGCTCCGTCGCGGCGCTCACGGCGATGATCGGCACGACACCGGCGCAGATCAGCCCCGCTATCGCGGCGAGCCCCATAGGGGGCCTCACCGGTCGCCGCTGAAGTGGTCGAGAACTTCATCGCTGCAGTCGTCCGCGCCGACCCTGGTTCGCGTGAAAGCCAGCACGCCGTCGTCGTCGTTGCCTTCCACCTTAGCTTTGGCCAGCTGCGTCTCGATGTCCGCGATGTACTCGGCGCACTCGGCGCTGACGGGCTTCTCGGGCTGCGGGTCAGGCGCCGGCGAGGCGTTCAGTGCGGCGGTGGCAGCGATAGCGGCCACGCACAGCACCGCCCACGCGGCAACCCATGTGCGGCGGCTCATCCGTAACGGCTTGGGCATTTAGACACCCTACGAGCGTCGCAGCGGGCTGTCGCCGAGTGGAACGTTGTCTCAACGGTCGGCCCACCCAGCGCGCCCTGGACTACCCGCCCAAGTCGGCCGTCGCGCTGGTACGCGACGCGGCCTCGGGAGCGCTCGGCGTCGCCCGGACCTCCCGGCAACTGCGCGACTGGACTGCCGCCTGAGCCGCCACCGGACAGCGCTTGACCGCCCGGGCCGACCTTGATGCTGCCGGACTTTCTCCAGGCAGGGGCCGGCCCGGCGGAGTCGGTGCCGCGGGGTTCTGGACCTGTCGGGCGGCCTGTGTGCGGCACCGTTGCCGTCCGAGCGGCAGGCGCGGGAGTTTTCCGGGCCGTCGGGCGAGGGCGCGGCAATACTGCGGCAGCCTGCTCCAGGCGCTGGTGCGAGGCCGCCCCCATGTCGACGATCCTCCGCAGCGCCGCCTGCAGTGCGTCGGGGTCCTCGCACCATGCGCGGAACTCCTCGTAGGAGCGGGTGATCTCCTCGCCTGCCGAGTCGGCTGGTATGACCGAGGCGATGAGTTCCATGGCCCGCTGCTTGCGCTGGGCCACCGCCCATTCGACTGCGACGCTCTCTTCGGGGGCGGGCTGGGGCATCCCGTGCGTGGCGTCGGGCTCAGGGCTTCTGTCCATGCCTTGGGGCCTTCGGTCAGGGTTGGGCTGGTGCGCGGCTGTCGGCACCGTGGGTGCCCCGCAGGGTCCAGCCGGTCGTCGTATGCCAGCGTGGCTCGGGCCCTGGCAGCGTCGGCGAGCGAGCCCAGACGGTGTGGGCGTCAGCGCCTTCGGTCCTTCCGTCCGTCGGTCACCGTGACGGTGACCGACGGACGAGGGTTCCGGCCTGTCGGCGTCCGCCGGCACGGCCGGTCAGGAACAATCCAGGCTGGAGCCCGTCCGCGCTCCTCGCACGTTGCCCGGACGGGCCGCCCGCTTCCCCTGCCGGAAGCCGCGGGCGCGCGGCAAGTCTCACCGTCCGCCGGCGAGATCCGCGTAGGCGGCCACCGCCCGGTCGGCCAGCTCCTGTTAGACGGACTTCACGACCTCGAGGGCCTTCTGGTCCAGCCGCTCCGGTCCAGGACCTCGAAGAGACTGCCGCCGCCGAGGGAAGGCGCAGCCGTTGACCGGGCAGACCGCGAAGGGCCCGGCCGGCGAACCCCTTGTCCGCTGGAGAGCGGGCCTGGTCGTCGGCGAAGACGGCCTCGTCCAGGTGCTCCAGCGCGTCCCGGGCAAGTTTGAGGTCCTGGTCTTCAGGCGGCGGCGTCTCGCCCCGCTCCGTGCCAGGCGCCCGCGCCACCGCTCCAACTGGTGGGCGCATCACACCAGAAGGTGCACCTCAGCCCACTGCGTACGGAAGTCGTGCTCGAGCTCGGGGCCTGGGCTGAAGTCCTCAGCGCGGTCGTAGGCTCGCGAGTTGTCGGCGCTGGCCTGCCGGGCTTCCCGGTGCGCCGGGCCTGGCGGATGACCGCTTCCGCCCACACTCGGACGAAGGGCCGGGCGGCCTCCTCGCCTTCCGTCGGCTGGTCCGGTTGGAACCACTGCTTGTACATCCTAAAAGGCTAGATGCCTGCGGTCAGGCGGGCCGGTACCCTGCCAGCCCAGAGGGCGGTGGAATCGGGCCGGCGTGGGACGAAGAAGACGACGAGGGTGACGGCTGGACGAGGACGGCAAGGAGGACTCGGCAGCCAACGTCACCGCGGCGGTGCTGGCCGTGCTGGGGCGTTCGGGGAGCTCGTGCAAACGCTGGGTGACTGCGGCAAGGACCCGCAGCAAGCACTGCTGACCATCCGTCGGCGCACCGTGGCGATCCTCGACCGTCAGCGAAAGTGGCGCGGCAAGCGGAAGACGAGGCACGCCTGCTGTACGGCGAGAGCGGCATCTGATCTGGCTCAAGCGGGGCTGCTCGGAGAAGAGCCTGGTGTGCGGTTGCTGTCTCGAGACATCGGCAAGGTCACGTAGTAACTGGTTCACCCGCGTGCCTGGCGGCTTTTGTCTTTCGGTGCTGTGTCAGTGCCGCGTGCCACACTGCCGACCATGTCGCTCGCTGATCTCACTTTCGACCTGTGGCGGACCTTCGACGAGGTCACCGCCCGGCGGATCGCCCACAAAGCCGCTGACCAGGTGGGGGGCCGGGTGTCGCTCGTCGAGAGCACGGAACACCTCGGTGCCCCGCTGCACCGTGTCCGGGTCGAGCAGGACGGGGAGGAGTTCGCCCTGATACCCGGAGGCCGGGTGTCCCTGGGCTTCGACCTCGACACCTGGCAGCCGACCGCCCAGCAGGCCGCCGACTACGCCGAAAGCCGGGAGCAGGGCTACGGTTACGGGCCCGATCTGCGGACCCACCTCGCGCGGATCCTCAGCGCTCGCCGCAGCGTCCATCTGGACACCGTCCTCATGGCCGTGGAGGACGAGACCCTGACCGAACAGCCGGCCGACATACCAGCTGCCCTCTCCGCCCGTGGGTTGCGGATGCCGAGCTCCGACGAGTGGGAACACGCCTGCGGCGCCGGGTCGAACACCCTGTTCCGGTGGGGCGACGACTGTCCCCTCGACCGCATCCCCTACGGGGACGACACCGGCCCGCACAACGAGCTGAACGCCTTCGGCCTGCACATCGCGTACGACACCTACCGCGCCGAGCTGACCAGCGATGTGACCGCGGTCCACGGCGGCGACGGGGGCGAGTCGGTGTGCGGCGGCTACGGCCACCTGCTGGCCTGGCTCCCCCTGGCGACCGCCAACCGTAACCCCGAGATGGCCGAGTTCGTGTACGGACCGGACGGAGAGGACATGTACGAAAATTTCTCCAGGCGACCGGTACTCACGCTCTGAGCGCCGCGCGCGGACGGCCTGATCGACGACTGCCTCGCCGCTGGCTCAACCGACAGCGTGCCTCGGACGGCCGCGCCTAGGTCATCGCGAACATCTCGTTCGGTGTCTAGCCCGGACACCCTCACCGGGGCGAGTCGATCGTGGGAGAGACTGGACCCGCCCGGCGGTGCGCCCTGTGTCCGGCCGATGCTGCCGCCGCTGGGCAGCGTCAGCGGCCAGCGGGATCGGCTCAGCTGCACAAGAGCAGCGGGAGCCGCGCGTCCTCATCCGGTGTATGGCCGTCCCGGCACAATATCGTAGCCGCCTTCATCGAGGACGGCCACGGAGGCGAACCAGACGGGATCCTCCTCGTCGGGCTGGACGACCACGAAGGTGTTGTCGGAGTTGTTGAGGTCGCTGATCATCATGAACAGCGCGTCCTCGGAGGGGTCGTCGATGCCGTCGCCGTTCTCGCTGTCGGCGCCGTAGTACTGAGCCCCCATCGTTGCCTCTCTCTCGCCGGCGTGGTCTGAGTCACCGCCTCCCCGGCGGCCTGTGCGGCGACCGCGTCCTTCGCACCTTGTGCGGTAGCTGACCGGGCCCGCGTGGACCCAGTCGGAGCATGGGAGGGCGCGCCACATTTCCGCGCGGGGTGGAGCGCCGTAGCGTCCCCCGCATGACCACAAGCACACCGCACCAGCCTGCTTCCCTCACCCGCCGCGCGGCCCTGACCGGGCTCGCCGCGGGGGCGGGCGCGCTCGCCGTCGGGAGCACCGCTCGTACCGCGGCCGCCGCGCCCACTGTGCCTTCGACGGCGCCCGATCCGACGCCGGGAGCGATGCAGCTCTTCACCGATCCCGGCTTCAACTTCGCCGGGTTGCTCGCGCTGGGAGCCGCAGGCATGCGCGCCTCCGAGGTCGGCGAGGTGCTGACCGCTGTCAACGCCATCAACGCGGCGGGGCTCTCCGAGCAGACCTACACCGACACCTTCCGGTCCTGGGGCGACCAGCTCTCCGCTTCCCCGGCCGTGGGCCGGGACGGCCGCGGGACGCCGTCGCAGACCCGCCGTTTCCGCTCGCTGCGCGCGGCCCAGTACTACGCCCAGGCGCTGTTCTACGTCCTGGGCACCGACCAGCCCGGTGACGAGGAGGCGGTCTACGAGGCGGGACGCAGGGCCTGGGACACCTTCGCCCGACTCGGCACGCCCGCCGCCGTAACCGCCCGGGTCCCGTGGGGCAGGACCCGGCTGCCGCTGTGGTTCTTCCGCCCGGACGGCCCCGCCGAGCGGCGCCCCACCGTCATCCTCACCAACGGCAGTGACGGGCAGAACGTGGACATGTGGACCTACGGCGTGTCCGCAGCCCTCGACCGCGGCTGGAACGCCCTCGTCTACGACGGCCCTGGACAGGGGCAGTTGCTGTTCGTCGAGGAGATCCCTTTCACCACCCGCTGGGAGACGGTGGTCGCCCCGATCGTCGACTGGCTGCTGCGGCGCGAGGACGTGGACGGCCGGCGTATCGCCCTCACCGGCCTCAGCATGGGCGGCAACCTCGCCCCGCGCGCCGCCGCCTTCGAGCACCGGCTCGCCGCTTGTGTGGCGATGCCCGGATGCCTCAGCCCCTGGCTCGGATTCGACGAGGCGCTGCGTGACATCGTCACACCCGACAAGGAGGAGACCAACCGGGTCTGGAACGAGGACGTCGTCCCGGAGCTGACCCCGCAGGAGGCCTTCACGGTCAAGAAGCGCTTCGAGATCTTCGATCGGAAGGCGCTGCGCCAGGCGCGCCGGGGCAAGATCCTCACCGACCTCTGGACACCGGCGCAGGTGGCCATGGGCCTCGACATCACCGGGATCGTCGGCAGGATCAAGGCCCCGACGCTCGTACTGGACTACGACTTCGAGCAGTTCTACCCGGGCCAGCCGCGGGAGATGTACGACCTGTTGCGCACGCGGCGCGACTACGTGAAACTGACGAAGGCCACCGGGGCACAGTTGCACTGCTCCCCGATGGCCCCTCAGCAGCACTGCGACGTCGTTTTCGACTGGCTCGCCGACGTACTCCGGCGCTGAGTGCTCGGGTGTGCGCCCCTTAGTACTGCAACGGTGCTTGTTCTGAGTGCTGGGCAGTTTTCAGGGGCTGTGTCCGCGTCGTTTGTAGTGACTCAGGCGGGCTTGATATTGGCGTCGTCGGCGCCACGTTGACCATCGCAGAATGTGCTCGACCGGTGCTGGCCGGCGGTCGATGAGGCGGTGGATCAAGCGTCGGATTTCGGCGAGGCTGAGGTGGATGAGCTGGGAGGATCCGTTTCTGCTTTGTCCGTGTCCAGCAGGCGGGCCCGCAGGACGGTGAGGCAGGCGTGGGCGGCCATGGCCAGGGTCATGTGGCGGTGCCAGCCGGGGTAGCGGCGGACCTGGTAGTCGTCCAGGCCGCATTCCTGCTTGGCGGTCTGGAAGCATTCCTCGACTGCCCATCGGCTGCCCGCGATGCGGATCAGCTCGTCCAGCGTCGTGTCGGCGGGACAGTAGGCGACGTAGTAGGAGATCTCCTCGGGCCTGCTGACGCTGCGGCGGGCGAGAACCCAGTGCCGACGGTCCTCGCGGTGCCAGGGCCTCACTTCGACGCGTGCCCAGTCGAAGATCCGCCGACCATGGGCTCCTTCACCGCAGGAACGGCGCTTCCATTTCTGCCGTGGCAGGCCGGAAAACAGGTCGTGGACGGGGTGATCGATGGACCAGCGGGTGACGACGGTGTCGTGCCGGGTGGTGGCCATGACGTGGAAGACGTCCGCCTGCTCAAGCTCGAACCGCCAGCCCTTGCTGTAACCGTAAGCGGCGTCCGCCGTCACCCAGCTGAACGGGACCTTGTCGGCGATGGCCCGGCGGACCATCGCCTTGGCCATGGCCACCTTCGTCTCGAAGGCGACACTGTCGTCGATGCCGGCCCGGCGGCAGCGGGCCCGGTCATCCGTCCAGGAGGTGGGCAGATACAGACGGCGGTCGATCAGAGTGCGTCCACGGCCGGTGGCGTAGGCGAGGAACACACCGATCTGGCTGTTCTCGGTGCGGCCGGCGGTTCCGGAGTACTGCCTTTGCACGCCGGCCGAGCAGATGCCCTTCTTGAGAAACCCGGTGTCATCGACGATCAGGACGCCGTCCCGCTCTCCGAGGTGTTCCACCACGTAGTCGCGTACGTCGTCCAGGACCTCGTCGGCATCCCACTCGATCCGGTTCAGCAGCCGATGGATGCGATCGGGGCCCGCGTGACCGGCCTTCTCCGCCAGCGTCCAGCCGTTCTTCCGCTCCAGCGGCGCAACCAGCCCCCGCATATAAGCAAGTGCCGACTGACGCGGCTCTTCCCGGTTGAACCGGTGCACGAACCGCTCATGCAGTACGTCCAGCTCTCCGGCCCACAACCTGACTTCAGCAAGGTCCCCACCCATAACCACACCAACGAACGAGCTGGCCAGCAGTCACGGCAAGCACCGTTGCAGTATTAGACGGTGTCCTATGTGGTGATCGCTCGTTGGTCCGTTCATGGGGCGCCGTACGTGGAGTTGGATTGTTCCGGACGGCTTGTGGGAGCTCGCCAGGCCGTTGATTCCGGAGGACCGGGTACGGCCGCAGGGTGGCGGGACCCAGAACACGCCTGATGAGACGCTGTTCGCGGCGATCATCTACGTGCTGGTCAGCGGGTGCGCCTGGCGGGCACTGCCGCCGTGCTTCGGCATATCGAAGCCGACGGCCCATCGCCGGTTCATGATCTGGTCCAGGGCAGGCGTCTGGGGCCGGCTCCACGAAGCGGTCCTGCACCAACTCGACGACGCGGGCCTCATCGACGTCTCCCGCGTCGTCCTCGACTCCGCGCACGTGCGCGCCAAAAAGGGGGCGAACACACAGGTCCGAGTCCCGTGGACCGGGGCAAGCCGGGTTCCAAGATGCACGTCCTGTCGGACGCGAACGGACTGCCCCTGGTCGTCGGCGTCTCCGCCGCCAACGTCCACGACAGCGAAGGCCTGAAGCCCATGGTGACCGGTCACCAAACGAGACACGACCCTCACCGCGGCCGCTACTTCAAGCCCCAACGCCTGCATGCCGACAAGGCCTACGACATTACCCACCTGCGAAAATGGTTACGAGGCAAGCGCATCGGGGTGCGCATCGCACGCAAAGGCGTCGAGTCCAGCAAACGATTGGGCCGCCGTAGGTGGGTGATCGAGCGGACCATCTCCTGGCTGTCCGGCTACCGCCGACTCAGCCCTCGCTATGAACGCAATCCACGCAACTACCTGGCCTTTCTCGGTCTCGCCGCAGCCCTCTGCTGCTACAAGCGGTACGTCCGCCTCACCACATAGGACACCGTCTTAGGGTCCGTGATCCACTGCACGAACCTCTCGACCGCCACGTCGGCGAGATGCCCGCCCGCATCCACCTCCTCAATTGTGCGAGGGCGGGCCAAGGCGAGAAGTTCCACGAGCAGCGGCAGCCCCATAGAAAGCTGCAGCACCGCTTCCACCACGCCCGGATCGGTCACGCCCCGCTCGTCAGCAGCGCACGCGTCTCGGCTTCGGTGAAGACCTCCAATGGCACATCCGCCACCTGTGCCCCCAGCGGTGCCCATTCGCGCTCCGCGAGTTCGTCCCGGCCCGCCAGCACGACGATGACGTTTGTAGGCACTGGACCGAACTCTTCGTCCAGCAGATTCAGCAGCCACCCGTCCAAGTACCGGGCAGTCTGTTCCCACTTGTCGAAGAAGAGCACCACCCACTGATGGCGACGGCTCAACCTGTCAGCTCGGCGACGAAAGACCGGCTCAGATCCGCCTCATCACCCCGGGCTCCCCGCCGCCTGGAACGCGCCTGGGATGCCGATCGGAGCCGGCCCAGCCCCTGGGCTGCGGCATCCAGATTGGCTATCGCCGTCACGACACCGGCTCCCGGAATCAGCGACGCCGCCCTCAAAGCGGCCTGCGTCACCACCCGGCTCGACACCGACGCCTGGCCCTCCACGGGCATCGGCTCCCCCTGCGCCGCCTGCTCCCGCCGGAACTGTTCGACCGCCTTGTCGAATTCCTTGCACCTATCGGCCTGCTCTGCCAACTGCCTGACCAACTCGACCAAAGCCTGCTGCACCCCGCGGACGTCGTTTTCGTCCACCATCGCCGTCACCGCATCCGCACGCCGGGCCCGTGCTGCCACTGTCGCAGCAGCGTGGACTTCCCCACCCCACCCACACCACGCAGGAACAGAAACTCCGTCGGATCCTCCTCAGACTACTGCGGATCCTTCGACAAATTCTCCGCGAATAACGCCTACTGCGCCCGTCGACCAACGAATCGCGCCTTTGCACGCTGCCGGGTCAGTGCACCCCTCGACAGACCCCGATTCCCCGACCCGGCATCTCCGCACCCCCGTCACTTCGCCCACCGCACCACTGAGGTTGGTAGCACACTCGTCCGAAGCAAGTCGTATCGGACGCAGACAATCAGTGTCCGAGCCGAGCCTCTTGTTTGTCAGCCAAGCCCGGGAGACCGCAGTCGCACGGTGGTTGGAGGCGGTAGCTCTGGCCCGTGGCTATGGCGATTTCCGGTCCATGCTGGGCGATCAGGCTGGGATCAGGGGTTTGGGGTACCGGCAGCACGGGGTCGCTGTCCCGCGCCGTGTGCTGCCGGTTGGCCTGACGCCTGGAGGGAGGTGGCCGTCTGGCGGGCCTCGGGTGACGGACTGTGGCCGGCTTGGCGGGACGGGGGGATGTGCATGCGGATACGGCCTTTGCCTGCTCTCTTCGCCTCGTACATGGCTTCATCGGCTTGGCTGAGGAGTTCGTCTGGTGTTACGCCCGGGACGGCGAGTGTCATGCCGATGGAGGCTGAGACGAGTGCCTCTTTGCCTGCGATCTGGTAGGGCTGCGTCAGGGCAGACAGGATGCGCTCGGCGACGTCTTTGGCATGTGAGGGGTGTGTCCCGGCCTCTCCCTCCAGGAGGGCGGCGAACTCGTCACCGCCGAGGCGGGCCACGGTGTCTTCAGCCCGTACGGATGCCTGGAGCCGACGAGCGGCGTGGATCAGGAGAGTGTCGCCCACCGCGTGTCCAGCCGAGTCGTTGACAGCCTTGAAGCCGTCCAGGTCCATGAAGAGCACTGCGGGTGGGGCTGCGTGAGTGGTTCGCTTCCGCAGGGCATGGGCGACTCGGTCGGTGAACAGGGCCCGGTTGGGCAGTCCGGTGAGCGCGTCGTGGAAGGCCAGGTGCTCGAGTTGTTCCCGCTGGATGACCCGGTCGGTCACATCGCGACTGCTAAAGATCATTCCTTCGGTGTGGTGGCTGACCGTCGACTCGACGTGGCACCAACGTCCGTCGGCGTGGCGGACCCGGCAGGACACGCGGCGGCCCGGACCGCGGATGCCTAACGCGGCTTCCTGCCGCAGCGTCTCGACTGCCTGCATCAGCGGCGTCAGGTCGTCGGGGTGGCAGTACAGGGGCAGACGGGCACCCAGCAGGTCCTCAGGCCGGTAACCGAAGACGTGATGAGCGGCAGGACTGACGTAGAGCACGCGGCCGTCCAGGCTGATGATGGTGATCACGTCGCGGGTGCCGTCGACCAAGGCACGGTAAAGCGCCTCCCGGGTGGTGGCTTCGCGAGTGATACGCAGGTGATCGGCGTGGATGATGCCCTGGCGGATACCGAGCGAGATAGGCAGCAAACCCGCCAGGATCAGCAGGACCATGTCGGTGTGGCCTCCGACCATGGTGTGAGCTGTCACGGCCAGGACGCAGATGGCCACGGGCACGAAAGCGGCCACGACCCCGACAACGGGCATGATGCGCTGGTCGATGTCCGCGACGCTGGTGCCTCCGGCCAGCCATGGGGCGACGGCGATGAGGAGCAGGCCAGTGATCGAGCAGGCCGCTGCGCAGGGAATGCCGTACCAGGTGCCGGGGGCCGGCATGAGGATGCGCAGCATGTCGCTTGCGGTCAACACGGTGAGGGCCAAGGCGGCTACCGTTGTCGCGGTGCGTTCAGGACGCTTCAGGGAGTAGCGCAGTGCCACCAGAAGTCCGAAGACCAGGGTGTCCGTCGCCACGCGTGTCAGATCCTGCAAGGACCCGAAGGCATTGCCGCTTTGGTCGGCACGATGCAGCAGCAGCACCCAGCCCAGTGTGAGCAGGGAGCCGGCGATCATCCATCCGTCCAGGACTCGCCGCAGCCAGATCAGCGTCGTGCCGCCGTCCGCCACTGCGACGGCCAACCCGGCGACCCCCAGCACCAGACACAGCGCGATTCCGGTGGGCGCTAGCAGTTGGAGGACGAAGTGGAGGCCACCAGCGGGTCTGCAACGAGGGGAAGGGAGCTGATTGACCACGAGGTGGTGAAGGCCACCCGCTGCCACAGACACCGCTAGGAGCGTAAGGCGAAGGCGGACCCTTCCGGCGGCCGTCCTGGCACGCCCAAGCAGCGACAGGGCGGCCAGACCATGCGCAGCCGGCACTCCGACGCCGACGGGGATGAACAGCACCGCCGTCGCGCTCGCGCTCAGCATGGCGGCAAGCACGCATCCCAGCCCCAGAGCCTTGCCCCACCCACATGCCGCCGATGACCAGCCGATAAGAACGGCGTGCAACGAGCCCCACCAACCGGCCTGTCCCGGCCTCATACGAACCCCCGACGGTTATTGAGCCCAAAGAGGGCAGGCACACCGTGTTCGTCTGCTCGTGCCGGATAAGAGCGTAGGAGGATGTCCAGCTTCTATGCCCATGAAAAGCGGTAAGTTCACCTGAAAAACGGACGAGCTCCCGGAGGCTGACACCCTGCCAGTTGGAGGTCAGCCGCAGAAGCTGTCTGATCACTCCGAGCCCTGGAGTCCCTCTCGGCGACATCTCTCTGGTCGTGAACTGCCACCTTCACTTCGACCACTGCGGCGAGAATCCTCTCCTTGTTGGGGCTCCCTGAAAATCGGCTGTGTTGGCGGGGGAGGGGGTTCAAGCCGGACCTCTGTGAGGTCAAGGCTTGGCCCCCCGCCGCGCGGGAGGATGCTCCACTGATGCCCGCAAAGCGAACTCGTCCGCGACGAAGGCCCCGGTATCCTGCAGTGGCTCATCGAGGGCGCCCGCCGCTACCTCACCACCCGCGACAACCTCGAAGGCCCCGACCGCGTCCGCATCGCCACCACCGCGTATGCCAACACCGAAGACCACATCGGCCGCTTCCTCACCGAATGCTGCACCCGCGACCTCGAAACCCAGCCCGACCTGCGCGCCGAACAGGGCCTCCTCTACACCACCTACGCCTCCTGGTGCAGCAGCGGCGAAGGCATCCGCCCCGCAGGCGCCCGCGCCTTCGCCACCCGCGTCCGGCAGGAAGTCGGCCTCGCCTCACCCGCCGACATGATCAAATCCAACGGCCGCAAGTACTACCCCGGCCTCGCCCTGCTGGACACACCCTCATGAACCAACCCCCGCACCACCACAGCGAACCACCGCTCCACCGCCC
>NZ_POUC01000209.1 GCF_002891435.1 Streptomyces cahuitamycinicus | reverse complement strand
CACCCCGCTGAAGGAGGGCGGCGAGGAGTACCTGGACTCGGAGAAGTACCAGCTCAGGCACCGCGACTGGGCCACCGCCGAACGCGAGGGCCGCACCATCACCCCGCTGCTCACCCGGCTCAACACCATCCGCAGGGAACACCCCGCGCTGCACCGGCTCAGGAACCTCCGCTTCCACCACACCGACAACGACGCTCTGATCGCATACAGCAAGCGCAGCGGATCCGATGCCGTCCTGGTGGTCGCCAACCTCGACCCCCACCACGCCCAGGAGGCCACGGTCTCGTTGGACATGCCGCAACTCGGCCTGGACTGGCACGAGTCGGTGCTGGTGCGCGACGAACTCACCGGCGAGACCTATCGCTGGGGACGCAACAACTACGTGCGGTTGGAGCCGGGGCGGGCTCCCGCGCACGTCTTCCACGTCCAGTCCCCGCCCGCCGCGCACGCGAACGGAGGGGCAGGAACGTCATGACCGTGAACGAGCCCGTACCGGACACCTTCGAGGACACTCCCGCACGGGACAGGGATCCCGACTGGTTCAAACGCGCCGTCTTCTACGAGGTGCTCGTCCGCTCGTTCCAGGACAGCGACGGCGACGGCGTCGGCGACCTCAAGGGCCTCACGTCCAAGCTCGACTACCTCCAGTGGCTCGGCGTCGACTGCCTGTGGCTGCCGCCGTTCTTCAAGTCCCCGCTGCGCGACGGCGGCTACGACGTCTCCGACTACACGGCCGTGCTGCCGGAGTTCGGCGACCTCGCGGACTTCGTGGAGTTCGTCGACGCCGCCCACCAGCGCGGCATGCGCGTGATCATCGACTTCGTCATGAACCACACCAGCGACCAGCACCCCTGGTTCCAGGAGTCGCGCAAGGACCCCGACGGGCCCTACGGCGACTACTACGTGTGGGCCGACGACGACAAGGGATACCCGGACGCACGGATCATCTTCGTCGACACGGAGACCTCGAACTGGACCTTCGACCCGGTGCGGGGCCAGTACTTCTTCCACCGTTTCTTCTCGCACCAGCCGGATCTCAACTACGAGAACCCGCGGGTCCAGGAGGAGATCCTGGCAGCGCTGAAGTTCTGGCTGGACCTGGGCATCGACGGGTTCCGGCTGGACGCGGTGCCCTACCTCTACGCGGCCGAGGGCACCAACTGCGAGAACCTGCCCGCCTCGCACGCGTTCCTCAAGCGCGTGCGCCGCGAGATCGACGCTCTGTACCCGGACACGGTGCTGCTGGCGGAGGCGAATCAGTGGCCCGAGGACGTCGTCGACTACTTCGGCGACTACGCCGCCGGCGGCGACGAGTGCCACATGGCGTTCCACTTCCCCGTCATGCCGCGCATCTTCATGGCCGTCCGGCGGGAATCCCGATACCCGGTCTCCGAGATCCTGGCCAAGACCCCCGCCATCCCCTCGGGCTGCCAGTGGGGCATGTTCCTGCGCAACCACGACGAGCTGACGCTCGAGATGGTCACCGACGAAGAGCGCGACTACATGTGGGCCGAGTACGCCAAGGACCCCCGCATGCGCGCCAACATCGGCATCCGCAGGCGCCTCGCTCCCCTGCTGGACAACGACCGGCACACCATCGAACTGTTCACGGCCCTACTGCTGGCGCTGCCCGGCTCGCCGATCCTGTACTACGGCGACGAGATCGGCATGGGCGACAACATCTGGCTCGGCGACCGGGACGCGGTGCGCACGCCGATGCAGTGGACGCCCGACCGCAACGCCGGCTTCTCCACCTGCGACCCGGGCCGCCTCTGCCTTCCGGCGATCATGGACCCGGTCTACGGCCACCAGGTGACCAACGTCGAGGCGTCGATGTCGTCGCCGTCGTCGCTGCTGCACTGGACCCGGCGCATGATCGAGATCCGCAAGCAGAACCCGGCCTTCGGCCTCGGCTCGTACACCGAGCTGCCCTCCTCCAACCCCGCGGTGCTGGCCTTCCTGCGGGAGTACGAGGACGACCTGGTCCTGTGCGTCAACAACTTCGCGCGGTTCGCGCAGCCCACCGAGCTCGACCTGCGCGAGTTCGCGGGGCGGCACCCGGTGGAGCTGTTCGGTGGGGTCCGCTTCCCCGCCATCGGCGAGCTGCCCTATCTGCTGACCCTCGGGGGCCACGGCTTCTACTGGTTCCGGCTCACTCGAGTCGCGTCCCGCATCGGACGGCGACTGTGACCCTGCGCCGCGACAAGGAGGCGTGACCATGCCGAAGACCGCATCCCTGCGCCCGGACCTGACGCGCCTGGCGAAGCCCATGGAGTCGCTCGGCGCCCTGCTGCGCGACTGGCTGCCCCGGCAGCGCTGGTTCGCGGGCAAGGACCGGCCCGTCACCGAGCTCGGTCTGCTGTCGATGACCGAGCTCTTCCCGGGGTGTCTGCATCTGCTGGTCCACGCCGGTCACGCCGGTCACACGGGCGTGCCCTCGCCCGGCGGGGCTCCCCCGGCGGGCGACTGCTACCAGTTGCTGCTCGGCGTACGGGAGCGGCCCGCGCCCCGGCTCGGGCGGGCGCTCATCGGGCGGGTGCAGGACGGGCCGCTGGCCGGGCTGACGGTCTACGACGCGCTGCACGACCCCCGCTCGGCCCAGCTCCTGCTGGACCGGCTGCGGCAGCCGGGCTCCGCGGGCCCCCTGCGCTTCGACTGCGACCCGGACCAGCAGGTGCCCGCCGGGCTGGTGCCGCGGCTGCTGGACGCCGAGCAGTCCAACTCCTCGCTGGTGTACGGCGACGAGTACATCCTGAAGGTCTTCCGGCGCATCCAACCGGGCGTCAACCCGGACCTGGAGGTGCCGGGCGCGCTGGCCCGTCACGGCTGTCACCGCGTGCCGGCGCCCGTGGCCTGGTTCCAGACGGACCAACCGTTCAAGGCCACCCTCGGCGTGCTCCAGCCGTATCTGCGGGACGCCTCCGACGGCTGGACGCTGGGTCTGCACGCGCTGGCCGCCGGGGACGACTTCACCGTCCAGGCCCGGGCGCTGGGCGCGGCCACCGCGGAGGTGCACCTCGCGCTGGCGTCGGCGTTCCCCGTCGGCGGGCCCGGGGAGAACGGGCAGACGGCGGCGGCGATGACCGAGCGGCTGGACGCCGCGGCGCACTGCGTGCCCGCGCTGCAGCCGTTCGTGCCGGGCCTGCGGACCGCGTTCGCCGCGCTCACCACCTGCGATCCGGGACCGCCCGCCCAGCGCATCCACGGCGACCTGCACCTGGGGCAGGTACTCCGGGCCGGACGCGAGTGGTTCGTCATCGACTTCGAGGGCGAGCCGTCCCGGCCGCTCTCCGAACGGCGCAGCGCCCACTCCCCCGTGCGGGACATCGCCGGGATGCTGCGCTCCTTCGACTACGCCGCCCGGCAGCGCCGCCCCTGGCGCCCGGAGTGGGCCCGCCGCTGCCGCGAGGCCTACTGCGCGGGCTACGCCGCCCGCGCCGGATGGGACCCCCGCAAGAAACACGGACTGCTCCGCGCCTATGAGACGGACCGGGCCGTGTACGAGGTGCTGTACGAGGCACGGCACCGCCCCGACTGGCTGCCTGTACCGATGGCGGCCATCGAACGCCTCGCCGTGAGAGGAGACTGAGCCGTGGCACTGCGCGACACCTCAATCCCGGAGCCGTCCGGCCCGGTCCCGGGCACGACCGCGCCCGCCCTGAGCCCCGAGGACCGCGGACGCCTGCTGGCCGGTGCCCACCACGATCCGCACGCCCTGCTGGGCGCCCACCCGGTCCCGGGCGGGATCGTGTTCCGTGCGCTGCGCCCCTTCGCCCGCTCCGTGAGCGTCGTGGTCGACGGCAGGCGCACCGCCCTCGTCTCCGAGGGCGACGGCCTCTTCTCGGGCGTGCTCCCCCTGGACGCGGTCCCCGCGTACACGCTGCACGTGGCGTACGAGGAGGGCGAGCAGGAGACGCCCGATCCGTACCGCTTCCTGCCCGCGCTCGGCGAGCTCGACCTGCACCTGATCCGCGAGGGGCGGCACGAGCAGCTGTGGCAGGCGCTCGGCGCCCAGCCCATGACGCACGAGGGCGTCGAGGGCACCCGGTTCACCGTCTGGGCGCCGAACGCGCAGGGCGTGCGGGTCGCCACGGACTTCACCCACTGGGACGGGACGCAGTTCCCGATGCGGTCCCTGGGCGCCTCCGGCGTGTGGGAGCTGTTCCTGCCGGGTGTCGGCGAGGGCACCGCGTACAAGTTCGAGATCCACTCCCGGTACGGCCACCGCTTCCTCAAGGCCGACCCGATGGCGCGCCGCTGCGAGGAGCCGCCCAACACGGCGTCGGTCGTGACGGCCTCGCACTACGAGTGGGGCGACACCGAGTGGATGGCGCACCGCGCCGACACGCCCGTGCACGAGGCGCCGTTCTCGGTGTACGAGGTGCATCTGGCGTCCTGGCGGCCGGGGCTGACCTACCGGCGGCTCGCCGAGGAACTTCCCCAGTACGTGAAGGACCTGGGCTTCACCCACGTCGAGCTGATGCCGGTCGCCGAGCACCCCTTCCACGGCTCTTGGGGCTACCAGGTCACCGGCTTCTACGCACCGACGTCCCGGCTCGGCACACCGGACGACTTCCGGTTCTTCGTCGACGCCTGCCACCGGGCCGGCATCGGCGTGATCATGGACTGGGTGCCGGCGCACTTCCCGAAGGACGACTGGGCGCTGGCCCGATTCGACGGGGAGCCGCTCTACGAGCCGGGCGACGACCGGCGTGCGGAGCACCCGGACTGGGGCACGTACGAGTTCGACTTCGGCCGCACGGAGGTGCGCAACTTCCTGGTCGCGAACGCCGTGTACTGGTGCGAGGAGTTCCACATCGACGGCCTGCGCGTGGACGCCGTCGCCTCGATGCTCTACCTCGACTACTCGCGCGAGGACGGCCAGTGGGAACCCAACGCCTACGGCGGCCGGGAGGATCTGGCCGCCATGGGATTCCTGCAGGAGATGAACGCGACGGTGTACCGGCGGGCCCCTGGCGTGGTCACGATCGCGGAGGAGTCCACGGCCTGGGGCGGGGTGACCCGGCCGACCGAGACCGGCGGGCTCGGCTTCGGGCTGAAGTGGAACATGGGCTGGATGCACGATTCGCTGGAGTACATCGCGCACGAGCCGGTGCACCGCAAGTACCACCACCACGAGATGACGTTCTCGATGGTGTACGCCTACAGCGAGAACTACGTCCTGCCGATCTCCCACGACGAGGTCGTGCACGGCAAGCAGGCGCTGGTGTCGAAGATGCCCGGCGACTGGTGGCAGCGACGCGCCACCCACCGGGCCTACCTCGGCTTCATGTGGGGCCACCCAGGCAAGCAACTGCTGTTCATGGGGCAGGAGTTCGCGCAGGGCGCCGAGTGGTCGGTGGAGCACGGACCGGAATGGTGGCTGCTCGACGACGGCTACCACTCGGCGGGTGACCACCGGGGCGTGCGCGATCTGGTGCGCGACCTGAACTCGGCCTACCGGGCCACTCCGGCACTGTGGCAGTGCGACACCCGCCCGGAGGGTTTCCGCTGGGTGGCGGTGGACTCGGCCGACGACAACGTCTTCGCGTTCCTGCGCCACGACGCCGAGGGCAGGCCGCTGCTGGCGGTGTCGAACTTCTCCCCCGTCGTCCGGCAGGACTACGGCCTGTGGGTGCCGGGTGACGTGGTCGCCTGGGAGGAGCGCCTCAACACCGACGACACACGCTACGGCGGCAGTGGCGTCACCAACCCGGATCCGGTCAAACCGGAGGACGGACTCGTCCGGATCACGCTTCCTCCGCTGGCCACGGTGTGGCTGACGCCGTTCGCCGTGTGAAGTCCCGCCGCCTCACCAGGTGTCCTACCCGCTGAGAGGGGCACTGGGGGTCGTACCACCGGGAGCACCCGGTGGTACGACGCGGCAGGGCACAGAAGGGCGGGCATCAGGTGCGCACCGTGGGAGTGGAGGAGGAACTCCTCCTGGTCGATCCGGAGACCGGAGAACCGCGGGCGCTGTCCGCAGCTGTGCTCGCCCGGGCGGAGAAGAACGGCGCGGATCAGGACGTGTTCGAGAAGGAACTCCACGAGCAGATGCTGGAGTTCGCCACCCATCCACAGTCCTCGATGGAGAGCCTGCGCGCGGAGATCGTCCGCTGCCGCACGGCGGCGGCCCGGCACGCGGAGGAGATCGGCTGCACCGTCGCGGCGCTCGCCACCTCGCCGCTGCCGGTCAGCCCGGCCGTCGGCGTCAGCCGGCGCTACCAGTGGATGGCGGACCAGTACGGCATCGCCACCCGGGAGCAGCTCGTCATGGGCTGCCACGTGCACGTGTCGGTCGAGTCCGACGAGGAGGGCGTCGCGGTCGTCGACCGGCTGCGGCCGTGGCTCCCGGTGCTGCGGGCGATCAGCGCGAACTCGCCGTTCTGGCAGGGCAAGGACACGGGGTACAACAGCTACCGCAGCCGGGTGTGGCTGCGCTGGCCGTCGGCCGGCCCGACCGAGATCTTCGGCTCGGCCGAGCGGTACCACCGTCTGATCGCGGACATGGTGGCCACCGGGGCGCTCCTCGACGACGGGATGATCTACTTCGACGCCCGGCTGTCCCAGCGGTACCCGACCGTGGAGCTCCGCGTCTCGGACGTCTGTCTGCGTTCGGACACCGCCGTGCTGATCGCCACGCTCGTCCGGGGGCTGGTCGAGACCGCCGCACGGGAGTGGCGAGCCGGCCGTGAGCCGCTCGACCACAGTGTCAGTCTGCTGCGGCTTGCCGACTGGCAGGCGGCCCGGTCCGGGCTGGCGGGCGAGCTGCTGCACCCCACGACCATGCGGCGCATGCCCGCCGAAGCCGTCGTCCGCGCCCTGCTGGACCACGTCGAGGAGGCCCTCGACGGCACGGGCGACCTGGCGCGGGCCGAGGCCGCCTGCGACGAGCTGCTGCGGGAGGGCAACGGGGCTCAGGTGCAGCGCGCGCTGATGGAGCGCACAGGAAGCCTGCGGGACGTCGTCACCGAGTGCGTCCGCCGTACGCAGGCGTGAGGCGTCCCGGCATGGCCGGACCGGGGGCTCAGAGGATCAGGACGAGGGCGTAGGCCAGGAAGAACGCCGCGATCAGCACGGTGACGATGATGATCACGGCCATCGGCGCCTTGGCCCAGCCCTTGGTGGGGTTGTGCGTCTCGCGGGGCAGCGTCTCCGGCATGCTGCTCTCCGCGGGCGGGGTCTCGCCCGGCGGTACACCGCCGCCGGGTTCCAGACCTGGGGTGCGTTCGGGTTCGGGATCGGGGCTGATGTGAGTCATGTCCTCCGGGTCCCCCGATCACGCCGAGATCATCAGCGGGTCCAGTTCCGTATTTTCCGACCCCGAAGCGTCTCGACTCGACTACATTCGAGCACCGCCGATGACGGTACCCGTCGGCAATGTCACACCCCGTACACGTCAGGAGCAGTGCATGCGCGACCTCGCCCTCGCTCCCCCGGCCGTGGCGCCCCTGACCGGCGGGCTCGCCGACAGCGTCTTCGAGGCGGCGGACCGCGAACCGGCCCGGCCGATGCTCGCCCGCCGGGCCGACCCCGCCTCCGCGACCTGGGACGAGGTGACGGCGATCGAGCTGCGCGACGAGGTGGTGGACGCCGCCAAGGGGCTGATCGCCTCGGGGATCGCGCCGGGTCATCGCGTGGCGATCATGGCGCGCACCCGGTTCGAGTGGACGATCCTGTGCTACGCGCTGTGGGCCGTGGGCGCCGAGGTCGTCCCGGTCTACCCGACGGCGTCACGCGACCAGGTGGAGTGGATCCTGCGGGACGCGGGCTGCGTGGCCGTGGTCGTCGAGGACGAGCAGGGCGTCATGACCGTCGGCTCGGTGTGCGCGTCGCTGCCGCTGCTGCGCCACGTCTGGCAGCTGGACGCGGGTGCCCTGGCGGAGCTGACGGCGCGCGGCGAGTTCATCCCGCTGGCCACGGTCGACTCGATGCGGCGCATCGTGCTGCCGGACTCCACGGCGGTCATCGCCTACACCTCCGGGACCTCCGGCCGTGCCATGGGCTGCGCGCTCAGCCACCGCAACCTCGCCGGCCCCTGCGACACGCTGCTGGCGGGCTGGGGGCACACGGCGGCGCCGCGCGGGGAGCAGGGCTCCGTGCTCGCGTTCCTGCCCTTCTCCCATGTGTACGGGCTGATGATCCAGGGGCTGTGCGTGCGTGGCGGGCTGCTGATGGGACACCAGGCCGATCTGAGCGGCGAGGCCCTGTCCTCGGCGCTTCAGTCGTTCCGGCCCACGTACCTCTACGCGGTTCCCTCAGTCTTGGAGAAGATCTACAAGAACTTCCTGCGCACCGCTCAGCAGGGGGGCCACGGAGCCCTGTTCGAGCGGGCCGCGGAGACCGCCCGGGACTTCGCCGCGGCCCTGGAGCGCCAGCGGCTGGGCCGCGGCCGCGGGCCCGGCTTCGACCTGCGGCTCCAGCACGCCCTGTACGAGCGCACGGTGTACCGCAGGCTGCGGGCCGCGCTGGGCGGACGGGTACGGCGGGCGACCTCCGGCGGCTCCCCCCTCAGCCGCGAGCTGTCCCTCTTCTACGAGGGCATCGGCATCTACGTGCACGACGGGTACGGGCTGACGGAGACCGCGGGCGGGGTGACGATGCAGCCGCTCGGCCGGGAGAAGTCCGGGACGGTCGGGCAGGCCCTGCCCGGCATGGAGATCCGGGTGGCCGAGGACGGGGAGATCCTGGTGCGGGGCCCCTCGGTGTTCCAGGGATACGTGGGCGACCAGGCCGCCACCCGAGCCGCGCTGCGGGGCGGGTGGCTCGCCACCGGCGACCTCGGGCAGCTGGACGCGGAGGGCTATCTGACGATCACCGGCCGCAAGAAGGACATCATCATCACCAGCAGCGGAAAGAGCGTCGCCCCGCTGGCCCTGGAGCAGCGGCTGCGGATGCACCCGCTCATCCACCAGGCGGTGGTGGTGGGGGACAACCGGCCCTGTGTCGGCGCCCTGATCACGCTGGACCCGGAGTTCCTGGCGCACTGGCGGGCGGCGCTCGCGCTGCAGGGCGAGATGCGGGAGGCACGGGAGGAGAACGCGCTGCGGGAGGAGATCGCGCGGGCCGTGGCCGCGGCCAACAGCGCCGTGTCGCGGTCGGAGTCGATCCGGGTGTTCCGGGTTCTGCCGGAGCCGTTCGACGTGGCCAACGGGCTGCTGACGCCGTCGATGAAGCTGCGCCGGGACGAGATCGTGCGCCACTACGCCTCCGAGATCGAAGCCATGTACCAGTCACGCTGGCGTCCCGGGCGGCCGAGCACCCCGGACGAACCGTCGAACTGGGACGATTCCGACAACGTGTTCCGCTGAGCGTGCGGCCGGACGCGTAGGCCCCGTCCCCTCGGGAACACGCAACAGTGGCGACGCATGAGAAAGGACGACAGCCCTGACGACAGCCCTAGCTGACGCCCGGGCCGGAAAGGCGATATGTCAACCGAGCCGCGTGGGGACGACGCCCTGACCTCCGAGGAGATCCCGAGCCGCACGAACAGCTTCGTGGGCGAGCCGCATGACGTGACAGGAGCGCGGCTGGCCGCGGAGGGGTTCCTGCGTGATCTGGCACGCTCCTCCCCGCCCTCTGCTCCCGAGTACTGGGACGACATCCTGCTGGTGGTGACGGAACTGGCCGCCAACGCGGTCCAGTACGCCCCCGGCCCGTTCGCTCTGCGCATGCGCCGGACGTTCGACGGGGTGCATGTGGTCATGCACGACACCAGCACCACGGAGCCCGCCCCTCGCCCCTTCGATCCGCGCAGCGGCGGCGGGGGGATCGGCTGGCATCTGATCCACACGCTGTGCGACCAGGTCAGCGTGGTGGCCGACGAGCGGGGCAAGGACGTGCACGTGTTCATGCCCTGGTGAGCCGGTCAGGGGCGCGGCGTGCCCGTGACCGGCTCAGACCCGGCTCAGACCGCGGCCCTCTCGCGTGGCGGCAGCCGGTCGTAGTAGTCGCCTACGGCCCGCAGATACTCCCGGTCCCTCGTCTCGCTGTCGGTCTGGAAGCGCGGCGCCGCCTTTGCGTCCGCCCTGCTGCATGCCAGTGTGACCTTTCTCCCCGGTATGTCGATGCCGGTGACGACCCCGGCCGGTACCAGGACGCTGCGGCCGAACACCCAGACCCCGGTGTCGACGACCAGGTGCCGCATGTCGTGCGGGGCGGCCTCCCGGTCCACGTGCCCGATCGTGCCGTCGGTCGCGGCGACGGCGAAACCGGTCAGGTCCTGCCCCTCCGTGTGACCGCTGTCCGGCGCGTACGACCAGATTCTGTCGATGGCCACTGCCCCATCCTCCCTGGCGATCCGCGGATCGCATCTGCTGCGGCGGGCGCCTCGCGCCCGCCCCGTCCCACAGCAGCAATTACCCTCCTGCCGCAAGCGCATTCGGCGCACACGCCTGCGACCGCACACGACTTCCGGCGGCCGGTCCCCACGATGTCCGGCCGAGGGGGCATGGAGGGCGGTTTCCGGGGTAATCGCGGGGGCGCGGTGACATCCGAAACCCGTCGGTGAAGGGAGGCGCATGAGGAACGGAACTCGAGTCCGGAGAACGACCGGGATCCCCTCGCACCGCGGTCATCCCCAGAGGTGACCAGCCCAGGCCGTAGCACTTGTTGGAGGTATCCGTGCCCCTCGCCCAGAACCCGCTGTCCGTGGAAGTCGAGCTGCCCCGGGAGGACGTGGCCCTGATCACGGTCGACGGCTACCTGGACGTCGACACCGCGACCGAGTTCCAGGCCCATCTGGCCAACCAACTCCACCACGGCCGACGGCACTTCCTGCTCGACCTGTCGTCCGTCCCCTTCATGGACTCGTCCGGGATGAACATCATCCTGCGGGTGTACCAGGAGACCCGTAAGACCGAGGGCAGCGTGCACGTCATCAGCCCGGCACCGGCCGTGCGGCGCATCCTTGATCTGACCGGCGTCAGCATCACCGTGCCGATATCGGAGAGTCTCGACGCGGCTCTGACCCGTGTCGACGAAGGGCCGCACCTGCCCGGGGAGCCGGAGGGGCCGGGCGTCTGACGGTCCTTGTGCCCCACAGGGCAGGGCGCCGGCGAGAGCCGGTGGCCCGGTGCCCCTGCTCCGCCCTGCCCGGACGACGACGGCTCACCCTTCGCACGCCACCGGCGGCGGCTCCAACCGCCGTTGCGCGGAACCGGATCGCTTGCGCCGGAGCAGGTGTCGTACGGGTTCGGCGCATGGTTAGAGTTGTCGCCCGGCAAGTGTCACATCGCCGTCTCGTTGCCAGAAGCGGGCTCGGTCGACGCAACGCGGATGAGGAGAGAACCAGGTGCCGGAGCACGAAGCGGACGGACAGCTCGCCACACCCACCCACGAGGTCAGGGACTTCCTGCACAGCCGGCGCGAGCAGATCGCCCAGCGGTGGGCGGACGAGCCTCTGTTCCGCACCGTGTTCACCGTCTCGCGCGACGAGGCGGTGGAAGCGGGCAAGGTCATCGTGGACGCGCTGGCCCAGGTGGCCGACTCGGATCAGGTGGAGGACCCGGACGCCGCGGGATTCAGCGAGGTGCGCGAGCAGCTGGCCCGGATGGGTGCGGCCCGGTCCCGGGCCGGGCTGTCGAACACCCAGGTCTCCAGCGAGCTGGCCGCCCTGCGCCCGCCCGTGGAGAACCTGCTGGCCGCCGATCTGGAGCAGGCGTCGCCCGAGCACCTGCGCGCCTGTTCAACCGCGCTGACGGTGCTGATGGGCACCCTGCGGCTGGTGGCGATGCAGTCGGCGCTGAGCGAGTGGCAGGCGCTCAGCGACCGGCAGCGGCTGCAGCTGATGGAGGTCGCCACGCCCGTCATCCGGCTGTGGGACGGCATCGTGGCCGTGCCGCTCATCGGGACGCTCGACAGTGCCCGCAGCCAGATCGTGATGGAGACCCTGCTGAACGCGGTCGTGGAGCAGCACGCGCGGTTCGCGATCCTCGACATCACCGGGGTGCCGACGGTCGACTCGCTGGTGGCGCAGCACCTGATGAAGACGGTCGCCGCGGCGCGGCTCATGGGCGCCGAGTGCATCGTCTCGGGCATCCGCCCCGCCATCGCGCAGACGATCGTGCATCTGGGGCTGGACCTGGACGTGATCACCCGTGCGAGCCTCTCCGACGCGCTGGGGTACGCGCTGCACCAGCTCGGTGCGGACATCGTGAACCCGGGTGCGGGTCAGCGGTGAACGACGCCTCCTCCCGCCCCGTGACCGGCCACGTACCGGTCCTCCGGCTCGGCGACGTCCTGCTCGTCACACTCCAGGGGGACCTGCACGACAGCACGGCGCAGCAGCTCCAGCAGGATCTCGCCGAGACCATTTCCCGTACCGGGGTGCGCGGGGTCCTCATCGACATCTCCGGTGTGGAGATCGTCGACTCCTTCCTCGGCCGGGTGCTGGCCGAGATCGCCGCGCAGGCCAAGCTGCTGGCCGCGCGCACCGTGGTGGCCGGTATGCGCCCGGCCGTCGCCATCACCCTGGTCGAGCTCGGGCTGACGCTGCCGGGTCTGAGCACCGCGCTCAGCACCGAGGCGGGCATGGAGCTCCTCGCGCGGCAGGCCCCGGTGACCCGACCCGGCGGCCCGCGTCAGGAGCGTCCGTGATGCACACCGCCGCGGGCGTGGAGGCCTGCTTGCCCATCCGGTCGGACATGGACCTGGTGTGGGTGCGACAGCACGTACGGCAGGCCGCTGCCCGGCTCGGCTTCGGCCTGGTGGACCAGACCAAGCTCATCACCGCGGCCAGTGAACTGGCCCGCAACACCCTGGTGCACGGCGGGGGCGGACAGATGGAGGCGACGCGGGTCGGCGGTGCGGGTGCGCAGGGGCTGCGGCTGGCCTTCACCGACGAGGGACCGGGCATCGCCGACCTGGACCTGGCACTGAGCGACGGTTACACCTCCGGCGGCGGTCTGGGGATGGGGTTGAGCGGCGCGCGGCGCCTGGTGCACGACTTCGACATCGACACCAGGCCGGGCTCGGGGACCACGGTGCGGGTGACCTGCTGGGTGGGCCGGCCGCCGCGTCCGCGCGAGGAGGCCTGATGCCGCGGCTGTGGGACGTGCCGGTGCGCGACGCGACCCGGGTGCGCGACGCCCGGGTCGCGGCGGAGGGCGCTGCCGCGCTGGCCGGGCTGGACGAGCGGCGGACCGCGGCGGCCGCGCTGGTCGCGACGGAGCTCGCCACGAATCTGCTGAAGCACGCCCAGGGCGGTCAGGTGCTCATCGACGTCGTCGCCCCGCCCGTGCTGCGGGAGGGCCGGGAGGAGTCCAGGGTGGTCCAGATCGCCGCGATCGACCACGGCCCGGGCATCTACGACGTCCCCGCGGCCCTGCGCGACGGTTTCTCCACGACCCGCTCGCTCGGCGCGGGCCTCGGTACGTGTCTGCGTCTTTCCGACGACTTCGCCCTGCACAGCGTTCCCGGCCGCGGCACGGTCGCGGTGGCCCGCGTGAGTGCGGCTCCCCGGGCCGGTGAGGCGTCGGCGCGGCCCGCAGGCGGGGTGTCCGCCGGCGGACGGTGGCCGGGTGGCGAGCCGCCGTTCGGCGCGGTGGCCTGCGGTGGCCTGACAGGCCATGCGGTGGTGCCCGGCGCTGCGCCGGACGGGCCGGGGGGCCGGGTGACGG
>NZ_POUC01000208.1 GCF_002891435.1 Streptomyces cahuitamycinicus | reverse complement strand
GTGCTGGGGCTCGGGTGGGCGGTGATGCCGCTGTTCTTCCCCAGCGGTGACGAGACCCTCGACCCGACCCGGCTGGTGATGCTGCCGCTGCGGCCCCGGCCGCTGGTGCGGGCCCTGCTCACGGCCTCCCTGGTGGGCATCGGGCCGCTGTTCACTCTGTGCCTGCTCGTCGGGTCCGTGATCGCGGTGGCACGCGGCGGGGCGGCGTTCGCCGTCGGTGCCGTCGCCGTCATCCTGGCGCTGCTGGTGTGCGTGGCGCTCGCGCGGGCCGTCGCCGCCGCCAACGTACGGCTGCTGACCAGCCGCAAGGGGCGGGACCTCGCGGTGCTCAGCGGGCTCGTCATCGCGATCGGGGCGCAGATCGTCAACTTCGGCGCGCAGCGCATCGGGGCGTCGGGGCTGGGCGAACTCGCCCCGGCCGCCGGGGTGCTGCGGTGGGTGCCGCCCGCCTCCGCGATCGGGGCCGTGCACGCGGTGGGCGAGGGCTCGTACGGTCTCGCCGCCGCGCAACTGGCCTTGACCGCGGGTGCGCTGGTGGCACTGCTCGCGCTCTGGTCGCGGCATCTGACCCGGCTGATGACCTCACCCGACGGCTCCACCCTGCCGGGCGCCGAGTCGGCCGCCAAGGAACGGTCGTCGACCGGGCTGGGGCGGCTGCTGCCCCCGGGCCGTACGGGCACGGTCATGGAGCGCAGCCTGCGGTACGTGTGGCGCGACCCGAAGACCAAGGCCGCCTGGGTGACATCACTGGCCATCGGGCTGATCGTGCCGGTGTTCAACGCCTGGCAGGGCACCGGGTCCGTCTACTTCGCGTGCTTCGCCGCCGGGATGCTCGGCATCCAGATGTACAACCAGTTCGGGCAGGACACCTCGGCGTTCTGGATGGTCGCCATGACGATCTCCTCGACGCGCGACGCGTACGTCGAGCTGCGCGCCCGGGCGTACGCCCTGCTGCTGATCACGCTGCCGTACGCCACGCTCGTGACGGTCCTGACGACGGCGATGCTCGGCGACTGGCGGCGGCTGCCCGAGGCGCTGGGGCTGTCCTTCGCGCTGCTCGGCGCGATGCTCGCGACCGGGGCGTGGACGTCCGCCCGCTTCCCCTACTCCATCCCGCAGGAGGGCTACAAGAACGTCGCCCCCGGGCAGACCGGGCTCGCCTGGATCTCCATCTTCGGCGGGATGATGGCGGCCGCCCTGCTGTGCGCGCCCGTCATCGCGCTCACGATCTGGCTGAACGTGAGCGCCGACGGCGACGACTGGACGTGGCTGCTGCTGCCGGTGGGCACGGCGTACGGGGCGGGGCTCGCGGCGGCGGGACTGAGACTGGCCGCTCCGCGGACGGCCCGGCGGCTGCCGGAGATCCTGGCAGCGGTCAGCAAGGGGTGACGCGCCGGGCGGAGACCGCGTCAGTGGTCGCCCAGCGCGTCCAGGAACGGCTCGATCGCGGCGCGCCAGGCCTCCGGCTGGTCGTAGTGCACCAGGTGGCCGGCGTCGGCGACCTCCGCGTACTGGCCGCGGGGCAGGACCCGGACCATCTCCTGCGCCTCGGCGCGGCCCAGCTCGCCGTCCAGACCGCGTACGACCAGGGCGGGGCAGCGGACCTGGGCCAGCTCCTCCCAGTGCGCGTCGTACACCCAGGTCTCGCGGGAGCGGAGCATCTGCTCCGGCTCGAAGACCGGACGCCAGCCGTCCGGGGACTCGGCCATCACCTCGGCGTAGAACTCACCACGGGCCGGATTGGGCCGCTCCACCCAGGGGTCGTCCTCGCCGAACCACTTGCGGACGTCGGCGAGCGTGGCGAAGGGCAGCGGCCAGGCCTTGAACCACTGGCCCCACTCGCGCTGCGAGGCGGCGCCGAGCGCGGAGGCCCGCATATCGCAGATGATCAGCCCGCGGACCAGGTCGGGACGCCGGGCGGCGAGCTGCCAGGCGGTCAGCGCGCCCATGGCGTGGCCGATCAGGACGACCGGGGCGAGACCGAGCTGCTCCAGAGCGGCCTCGGCGTCGTCGACGTAGGCGTCACGGGTGAAGGAGCCCTGCGGGGGTTTGTCGCTGCGGCCGTGGCCGCGCTGGTCGAGGGCGACCGCGCGGTACCGCGCGGAGAGCCAGCGGGCGGTGTACGCCCAGTGCGAGGCACGGCCCATGAGGCCGTGCAGTAACAGCACGCCCGGGGAGCCCTCCGGCACGGTGTGCCCGTCGTGCGCGCCCTGCCCGTGCTGCGCCCCCTGCCCGTCCTGCGCCGGATCGGTCTTGGGCGGGTCCCCGAACTCCCAGGCCGCCAGGCGTACGCCGCCCGTCCCGGTCACGTCGATGCGTCGCGCCATGTCCTGGCACCCCCCAAGCTTCGCGCGGACCGCGGCTCACCGAGCCGGCCGGTCCTGTGAACCGTGTTCTGCCTGCTGTGCCTTCTGCCGTGCTGGTTGCCGTACCCGTCGGTGCAAGTGTGCCGTGCGCCGCCCGCAGACTATCGAAAGCGCATTCGAGAATGGGGTTCTCGCGGGCAACACCCCTCGTTCGAGTGACCACCCCCGGGGATTGATCGCCGCCGCCGCGGGGAGATCTCCAGCGGGAGGCGGACCGCTCGGGGAAACCGGTCCGAGGGGAATGACCCTGAGAGCTCGGGGCTCCGGGTCAGCACAGGGGAGGACAGGCCCCGGCGCCACACGGCGCCGGGGCTCTCCACATCTGCACGGCACATCCTCCCGCCCCTCCCCGGCCGGGTGACATCGCTGTCGAACCGCGGCCAAGAACCCCTCAGGTCATATGCCTCACGCGACAGCGTCGCACGGGAAGCGTACGAGCGCTGCCATTCGACGGACTGGATCCCGGATTCGGTCCGGATCACGCCAACACCACAAGAACCCCCTGCGCAACGGGAGTTGGCCCAAGACAGCCGACCGGCTCGGGGCTCGGCGCCCCGGGCCGGGCCGGATCAAGGCTTGGCGACGAACACGTGGGAGGCGACGTCCGACTCCAGCTCGGCCGCCTCGCCGCCGCTGCCCACCAGCACCCCGCCCGCCGACTCCGTCACGCTCACCACCGAGCCCGGCTGCACACCCGCCCGCCGCAGCGTGTACATCAGCTGCGCGTCCGTCTGGATCGGCTCGCCGATCCGGCGCACCACGACCGTCTTGCCCTCGGCACCCGGGTCGAGACTGGCCAGCGACACCATGCCCTCGTCCAGGAACGGATCGGCGCCGTCCTTCTCGCCCAGCTCCTCCAGACCCGGGATCGGATTGCCGTACGGCGACTCCGTCGGGTGCCGCAGCAGCTCCAGGACACGGCGCTCCACGGCCTCGCTCATCACGTGCTCCCAGCGGCACGCCTCGGCGTGGACCTGCTCCCACTCCAGACCGATCACGTCGACGAGCAGACACTCGGCGAGGCGGTGCTTGCGCATCACACGCGTGGCCAGCCGACGGCCCTCGTCGGTCAGCTCCAGATGCCGGTCGCTGGCGACGGACACCAGGCCGTCACGCTCCATGCGCGCCACGGTCTGGCTGACGGTCGGCCCGCTCTGGTCCAGCCGCTCGGCGATACGGGCGCGCATGGGGACCACACCCTCTTCCTCCAGCTCGAGGATGGTGCGGAGATACATCTCCGTGGTGTCGATCAGTCCGGACATACGTGCCCCTCGAATGAGATCTGCCGGAGGCTGGACGGCTCACCGGCGCGTGCGCTGGCCCTGCAACCAATTCTGCCGGATAGCACCGACAACCGTGCCGCGGGAGGGAAAGCCGGGGATTACCCGGCCGTGCGCAAGGGTACGGACTTCCCTTCGGAGGGCTTCCCGGCACCCGGCGCACGCCCCTGACGGCCGGCCGTATTGACACCGCACTGGTCCAGACCGCACCGTATGCGCGACACGAGCCGCGAGGCCAGCCCGAAGGGACCCCGAATGAGCGACCGCGCGCCGGCCGGCCAGTTCATCGACGCCGCGATCGGCCTGCTGCGGCGGCTGCGCGACGAGGAGGCCGACGGCATCGCCGCGGCCGGGACGCTCCTCGCCGACACCGTCGCGGGCGGCGGCCGGCTCTTCGCCTTCGGCGCCGGACACTCCTCCCTCGCCGCGCAGGACCTCGTCTACCGCGCCGGCGGCCTCGCCCTGATGAACCTGCTCGCCGTACCCGGTGCCGTCGGCGTCGACGTCATGCCCGCGCCCCTCGGCTCCGCCCTGGAACGCGTCGACGGCCTCGCCGGCGCCGTCCTCGACAGCTCCCCGCTCCGCGAGGGCGACGCCCTGCTGATCATCTCTCTGTCGGGCCGCAACGCCCTGCCCGTCGAGATGGCCATGAACGCCCGCGCCCTGGGCGTCAAGGTCATCGGCGTGACCTCGGTGACCTACGCCGCGCAGACGAAGTCCCGGCACACCTCCGGCACGTACCTGAAAGACCACTGCGACCTCGTCCTCGACTCGAAGATCGCGGTCGGCGACGCGGAACTGACCCACGACGGCATCCCCGCCCCCTTCGCCCCCGCCTCGACGGTCGTCACCTCGGCCCTCCTCCAGGCCGTCATGGCGACGGCGGCCACCACCCTCGCCGACCGCGGCATCGAGCCGCCCCTGCTGCGCTCCGGGAACGTCGACGGCGGCCACGACTGGAACGCCCGGGTGATGGAGCAGTACCGCGACCGGATCTTCTACCGGCACTGACCGGGCCCCGGGGCGGGCGCCCCCTCACTCCTCGTCCGACAGCCCCGCCAGATCCAGCGCCGCAGCGATCCGTACCGCCACGTCCTCCGCGTACATCGCGTCGGACCGCTCGAAGGCACTGCGGCCGGCGCCCCGCAGGAACGTCACGACGCCCAGGGTCCGGCCCCGGCTGCGCAGCACCGCGCACAGGGCGTGGACCGCGTCCGCAGGCCACTGGCGGGCCAGGGCCCACTCGCGGGCGGCCTCGGGCGGGGCGGCGCCCGCGCTCGCACGCAGGGCTCCCACGCGCTCCACGCACTGCAGGGCCGGGTGCCCCTCGGCGTAGCGCACGGGCAGGCCCGCGCGGCCGGCCAGCCTGCTCGGGCCGGGCGCCCCGGACGGTGTGGCGGCGACCCGGACCAGCCGGACCGGCCCCTCGGCCTCCGCGTCGGTGAGCGCGCCGCCGGCGACCCGGTCGATCAGCCCGTGGTCGGCGAAACCAGCCAGGGCGAAGTCCAGGTGGACCGTCGCCGCCTCCGCCGGGTCCTCACACTCGGCGGCGGCCCGCGAAGCGCGGTGCAACTGCTGCGTACGGAAGCGCAGCAGGGACGCCTCCTGCTCCGTCTGCTTGGCCTCCGTCACATCCTGGAACAACCAGCCCACACCCAGCGGAACCGGCTCCTCCGCGAGCGGCGAGGCCAGCCGCAGGAAGCCGCTGCGCCAGCACCGCCGCTTCTCGCCCTCCTTGGCGCGCACACTCACCCACACCTCTGCGGGCGCGGGCGGCGCACCCTCCGCCAGCACATGCTGCAGCGCGCTCTCCAGCTCCTCGACGCCGTGCGACAGCAACTCCCCGAGCGGCCGCCCCAGCACCGACGTACGGCCCGTGCCCAGCGCGCGGGCCGCGTGCGCGTTCACCACGGCCGGCCGCAGGTCCACATCCACCAGCACGACACCCCAGCTTGCGTCCTCGAAGAGCGCCTCACTCAGCGCGATCGACCGCTCCAGATCGATCTGCGTGTGCACCTCGCTGAACGCGCAGTACACACCCGCGGGCTTTCCGTCGGGCCCGTGCACCGCCGCCGACTGCGTCCGCACGAGCACCCGCCCGCCGTCCTTCGTCAGCAGCGCGAACTCGTGCACCTGCCGCCCGGGCCCGTGCATGACGGACAGCAGCCGGCCCTCGACCTCCTCGGCGTCCGCGGTGCGCACAGCCCACCCGGCCAGCCCACGCCGCCCCACGGCCTCGTCCGCACTCCACCCCAGGATCCGTTCGGCCTCACGGTTCCAGTGCGTCACGACCCCGTCGGCGTCGAACGCGCACAGCGCCGCGTCCATGCCGTCCAGCAAAGCGGCAAGCAGATCCGAACCATCCGAACTCTCCCGCTCGGGCTCGTCCGGCCCCAGCTCGTCGGTGGCCCCACTACGCCGGGAAGCACTCACCTGGACCCCCTGCAGGCTGCGTCCGCACGTACGGCACGTCGGTTCGCTCCTTGCAATCATTCAACTGGAACGTGACCCAGCGCACACCGATTCCCACAACATTGAAGGAATCGTTGTACGGCGGCAATCCCCACGTCAACGCCACGGAGACGGTCCGCCCGGCAGGCCCCCACTCCGGTTCCCCGAAAAAAGCGGTTGATCCGAAGCCGAACGGTTTCCTAGGCTCCAGGTACACGAGAGAGGAGGTGGTTCGGCAGATGTATGAGAACCGGACGCGTGAGGTGGCTGCGGGCTAGCGGCCCGTCACCACGCACAGTGCGGTGCCGGACCAGCGTGTGAACGAAACGCGCAGCCGGCCCGATCTCCAGCAGTCACCCGACCCGCGAGTCGCCGGTACGTCCGGCCGGCTCCTCCCCAGGAGGAACCAGACTCGCGGGTCGTCTGCGTTTTTTGCGGCTTCCCGGGGGCGATGACAGTGGGTGCGTGGCGCGACGACCGGATCGGGAGCGCCCTGCGGGGTGCGAACCCGGCCGTGATGCGGCGGCTGGAGGCCGGGTTCGCGGTGATCGGCGATGTGCAGTTCCTGCCCGGCTACTCGGTGCTGCTGACCGATGATCCCGCGGTGCAGCGGTTGTCCGAGCTGCCGCGGAGCGGGCGGCTGGCGTTTTTGGACAGCATGGACCGGCTGGGAGAAGCCGTCGAGCGGGCCTGCCGGCGGGTGGGATCTGGGTTTCGGCGGGTCAATCTGGAGATCCTCGGGAACGCCGACGGGTTTCTGCACGCGCATGTGTGGCCGCGGTACGACTGGGAGCCCGCGGAGCTCGTGCGGCTGCCCGTGTGGCTCTACCCGCGGGAGATGTGGGGCGAGGAGCGGTACGCGCTCGGGGCGCGGCACGAACCGATGCGGGAGGCGATCGGCGAGGAGCTGGACCGGCTCGGCGGGTGAGACGTGCGGGCGGCCTCACCCGGAGCCGGGTGAGGCCGTGTGTGAGATGCGTCAGTGGGCGATGTCCTCGTAGCCCTCGATGTCGTGGGGGTCGCGGGTGCCCGGGCCCACGTAGCGGGCCGAGGGGCGGACCAGGCGGCCCGTGCGCTTCTGCTCCAGGATGTGGGCGGACCAGCCGGCCGTGCGGGCGCAGGTGAACATCGACGTGAACATGTGCGCCGGAACTTCGGCGAAGTCCAGGACGATGGCCGCCCAGAACTCGACGTTCGTGGCGAGGACGCGGTCGGGGCGGCGGGCGTGGAGTTCGGCGAGGGCCGCCTTCTCCAGGGCCTCGGCGACCTCGAAGCGCGGCGCCCCCAGTTCGCGGGCCGTGCGGCGCAGGACCCTCGCCCTCGGGTCCTCGGCGCGGTAGACGCGGTGGCCGAAGCCCATGAGGCGTTCGCCCTTGTCGAGCGCGTTCTTCACGTAGGACTCCGCGTCGCCCGTGCGTTCGATCTCCTCGATCATGCCGAGGACGCGGGAGGGGGCGCCGCCGTGGAGCGGGCCGGACATCGCGCCCACCGCGCCGGAGAGCGCGGCCGCGACGTCGGCGCCCGTCGAGGCGATCACCCGGGCCGTGAACGTGGACGCGTTCATGCCGTGCTCCGCGGCGCTCGTCCAGTACGCGTCCACCGCCGCGACGTGCTTGGGGTCCGGCTCGCCCCGCCAGCGGATCATGAAGCGTTCGACGACGGACTGCGCCTTGTCGATCTCCCGCTGCGGAACCATCGGCAGGCCCTGGCCGCGGGCGGACTGGGCGACGTAGGACAGGGCCATGACGGCTGCCCGTGCCAGGTCGGCGCGGGCCTGCTCGGCGTCGATGTCGAGGAGGGGTTTGAGGCCCCAGACGGGCGCGAGCATGGCCAGGGCGGACTGGACGTCCACGCGGATGTCGCCGGAGTGGACGGGGATGGGGAAGGGCTCGGCGGGCGGCAGACCGGGATTGAAGGCGCCGTCGACGAGCAGGCCCCAGACGTTGCCGAACGAGACGTGGCCGACGAGGTCCTCGATGTCGACGCCCCGGTACCGGAGGGCGCCGCCCTCCTTGTCCGGTTCGGCGATCTCCGTCTCGAACGCGACGACTCCCTCGAGCCCGGGTACGAAGTCGGACATCAGGCGGCTCCTCGTGATGGAAGTGACAGATGGTGTGATGTGGGGTGGGACGTACGAACCATGTGTCAGTCGGCTTGCGCAGCGGGCGGCCGTCCGGGGGATCCACGGTCGTGTACGGCGACTCGCGGTCCTGGGCGGCTGCCCCTGTGATGCCCCGTCCGGCCGACGGTCACCCAACCGGAACGGCACGGAAACGATATCCCCGAGTGCCACCGTTGGGGAGAGTTCGCGGCACTCAGTGCCACGCAGTGACGAAGGACACCATCCGTACGGCAAGATGACCGGGTGACCGACCGCGACGACGTCCCCTTCGATCTGGCCTCGATGCGCAAGCAGTACCGGGCCGAGGGGCTCTCCGAGACCGAGCTCGCCGCCACCCCCGTCGAGCAGTTCGCGCGCTGGTTCAAGCAGGCCGCGACGGACGGCGGGCTGTTCGAGCCGAACGCCATGATCGTCTCGACGGCCGACGCCGAGGGGCGGACGAGCTCCCGTACGGTGCTGCTGAAGCACTTCGACGAGCAGGGCTTCGTCTTCTACACGAACTACGACTCCCGTAAGGCCCGTGACCTGGCGGAGAACCCGTACGTCTCGCTGCTGTTCCCATGGCACCCCATGGCCCGGCAGGTCATCGTGAGCGGGGTCGCCCGGCGCACCGGCCGGGACGAGACCGCGGCGTACTTCCGGACCCGCCCGCACGGCTCACAGCTGGGCGCGTGGGCCAGCGCCCAGTCCGCGGTGATCTCCACGCGGGCCGACATCGACGGCGCGTACGCCGAGCTGGCCGCGCGCTACCCGGAGGGCGAGCAGGTGCCGGTGCCTCCGCACTGGGGCGGTTTCCGGGTGGCGCCGCAGACGGTGGAGTTCTGGCAGGGCCGCGAGAACCGGCTGCACGACCGGTTGCGGTACGTGGAGCGGGCCGACGGGAGCTGGCGGGTGGAGCGGCTCAGCCCGTGACGGGGCGGGGCTCAGGTCGTGACGGGGCCGGGCTCAGGTCGTGACGGGGCCGGGCTCAGGTGGTGGCTCGGGCACCGCGTGGCGTCATCATCGCCCTCGGCCCAGCGTCTCCTCCAGCAGCCCCGCCCACTGGGTCACCACCCGTTCCCGGCGGGCCGCGTCGTCCGTGAGGAGGTTGGCGAGGCCCAGGCCGCGGGCCATGTCGAGGAGGCCCTGGACCGCTTCACGGACGCCGGGGACGGATTCGTCGGCGGCGAGGAGGTCGACGGCTATGCGGTGGGTTTCGCGGCCGACGCGGGATTCGAGTTCGGTGACGCGGGGCCGGAGCTGCTCCTCGTTGGAGGCGGCGACCCAGAGGTGGAGGGCCGCGCGGAACAGCGGCCCCGTGTAGAGGTCGACCAGGGCGGCGACGACGGCGTGACGGTCGTCTGCCGCGCCCTCGGGGAACAGCGCGCGCAGGGCCGTGGAGCGTTCCTCGGCGACGTATTCGACGGCCGCCGTGAAGAGGTCCTCGCGGGTCGGGAAGTGGTGCTGGGCGGCGCCGCGGGAGACGCCGGCGCGTTCGGCGACGACGGAGACGGTGGAGCCCGCCCAGCCGTGTTCGGCGAGGCAGGACACGGCGGCTTCGAGGAGCCGCTGCCGGGTGGCCCGGCTGCGGTCCTGCTTGGGGACTCTCTCCGCACGGTCGGCCGTGCTCACACCACCCATGCCGGATCCCGTCGTTCGAGGAAGGCCGTCATCCCCTCGCGGGCCTGCGGGGAGGAGAAGAGCCGGGCCGAGAGCGCGGTCAGGGCGTCCGCGTCCCGGTCGAAGGCTTCCAGCACCCTAGCCGTGAGCAGCCGTTTCGTCTCGGCCAGGGCGGCGGGGGCACAGCGGCGCAGACCGTCCAGGACGGGTGCCAGGGCCGCGTCGACGTCGTCGGCATGGGTGGTGAGCAGGCCTGTTGCGACCGCCTCCGCCGCGTCGAAGCGTTCGCCGGTGAGGTAGTGGCGGGCCAGTGCGCGTGGGTTCGTGCGGGGCAGGAGCGGGAGGGAGATGACCGCCGGGGCGACTCCGATGCGGACCTCGGTGAAGGCGAAGGTGGCCGCGCTGGAGGCGGCGGCGATGTCGCAGGCGGCCAGGAGGCCGAGGCCGCCGCCGCGGACGTGGCCGGTGACCCGGGCGACGACCGGCTTGGGCAGTTCGACGATCTGCCGCAGCAGGGCGACCAGGGCATCGGAGGGATGGGGGTCCCCCCTGCTCGAGCGAAGCCGAGAGCTTGGGGGAGGGTCCTTGAGGTCGGCGCCCGCGCTGAACGTGTTGCCGGTGTGGGTGAGGACGATCGCGCGGACGCCCGGGTCCTCGGCGGCGTGGGTGAGCGCCTCGGCCAGTTCGCCGACCAGGGCCGCCGACAGGGCGTTGCGGTTGTGCGGTGAGTCGAGGGTCAGGGTTTCCACGGCTCGCGCGTGGGTGCGGGCGATCAGCGTCATGCGTTCTCCCTGAGCTGTCGGCGGAGGATCTTGCCGGATGCCGCGCGGGGGACGCCGGCGATGAAGGTGACGTGGCGTATCCGCTTGTAGGGGGCGACGTGTTCGGCGACGTACATCATGATCTCCGCCTCGGTGAGGTCCGCGGCGGACGGCTGGCGGACCACGTAGGCGTGCGGGGCCTCGTTGCCGTTGTCGTCGTATCTGCCGATGACGGCGGCGTCGGCGATGCCCGGGTGGGTGAGGAGCAGGGCCTCCAGCTCGGCGGGGGCGACCTGGAAGCCCTTGTACTTGATGAGTTCCTTGACGCGGTCGACGACGAACAGCCAGCCCTGCCCGTCCACGTGCCCCACGTCGCCGGTGTGCAGCCAGCCGTCGGCGTCGATCATCGCGGTGGTGGCGTCGGGGCGGCCGAGGTAGCCCTTCATGATCTGGGGTCCGCGGATGAGGATCTCGCCGGACTCGCCGGGCGGCAGGTCCTTGCCGGGGTCGCCGAGGGAGACGATGCGCATCTCGGTGCCGGCGATGAGTTTGCCGACGGTTCCGGGCGGGGCGTCGCTCATGGCGTCGAGGGGGACGACGTGGGTGCCGGGCGACAGTTCCGTCATGCCGTAGGCCTGGCCGACGGGCGGCAGGCCGAGGCGCCGGGAGCAGGCGGCGGCGAGACGGGCGTCCAGGGGTGCGGCGGCGCTGATGATGTACCGCAGGGACGACAGGTCGTACTGGGCTACGGCGGGGTGCTTGGCGAGGGCCAGGACGATCGGCGGGGCCACGTACAGGGCGGTGATGCGGTGGTTCTGGACGGCCGCGAGGAACTGCTCCAGGTCGAAGCGGGGCAGGACGACGACGGTGGCGCCCTGCCGCAGGGGCGCGTTCATCAGGGCGGTGAGGCCGTAGATGTGGAAGAAGGGCAGTACGGCCAGGACGCGGTCGCCCGGGCCCGCGGGGATCGCCGGGTGGAGCTGGGCGAGGTTGGTGGCGATCTGCCGGTGCGTGAGCATCACGCCCTTGGGGGTGCCGGTGGTTCCGGAGGAGTACGGCAGGGCCGCGACGTCCTCGGCGGGGTCGATGGCGACGTGCGGTTCGGGGGCGGCCGAGGCGAGCATGTCGATCAGGGAGCGGTGGCCGCTCGCGCTGTCGCACACGAAGATCTCGCGTACGCCGCCCGCGAGTTCTGCGGCCCGGCGGGCGATGTCCAGCAGTGGTGACACGGTGACGATCCAGCGGGCCGCGCAGTCCCGCAGTTGTTTGGCGAACTCGTCGGCGGTGGCGAGCGGATGCACGGTCGTGACGGTGGCACCCGCGCGCGTGGCCGCGTAGAAGGCGGTCGGGAAAGCGATGGTGTTGGGGCTGTGCAGGGCGAGGACGTCGCCCTTGCGGACACCGGCCTCGGCGAGGGCGGCGGCGACGCGCCGGTGGAACCGGTCCACCTGCTCGTACGAGATGGTGGTGCCGTCCGTGCCGTCGATCAGCGCCGGGATGTCGCCGAACTCGGCGGCCCGGGCCAGGACGGCGTCGTGGATGGGCAGTTCGACGGGCGGGACGTCTGCGTACTCGCTGCGGAACATGGCGGGTTCCTCCTCGCGCGCGGGCCGTCTCAGGGTGCTCAGTACGACTTGGGCAGGCCCAGGGTCTGGTGGGAGACGTAGTTGAGAATCATCTCCCGGCTCACCGGGGCAATACGAGCCACGCGCGCGGCCGTTATCAGCCGGGCCAGGCCGTACTCGCGGGTGAGGCCGTTGCCGCCGAGGGTGTGCACGGCCTGGTCGACCGCCTTCACGCAGGCCTCCCCGGCGGCGTACTTGGCCATGTTGGCGGCCTCTCCGGCGCCGGTGTCGTCGCCGGCGTCGTAGAGGGCGGCGGCCTTCTGCATCATCAGGCGGGCGAGTTCGAGGTCGATGTGCGCCTGGGCGAGGGGGTGGGCGATGGCCTGGTGGGCACCGATGGGTGTGTCCCAGACGGTGCGGTCGCGGGCGTAGTCGATGGCCTTCGCGAGGGCGTGGCGGCCCATGCCGATCGCGAAGGCGGCGGTCATGATGCGTTCGGGGTTGAGGCCGGCGAAGAGCTGGAGCAGGCCTGCGTCCTCGTCGCCGACCAGGGCGTCGGCGGGCAGCCGTACGTCGTCGAGGGTCAGCTCGAACTGTTTCTCCGCGGCGTTCAGTTCCATGTCGATGGGGCGCCGGGTGAAGCCGGGGGTGTCGCGCGGGACGATAAAAAGGCAGGGCTTGAGGCGGCCGGTGCGGGCGTCCTCGGTGCGGCCGACGATGAGGGTCGCGTCCGCGATGTCGACACCGGAGATGAAGACCTTGCGGCCGGTGAGGAGCCAGTCGGTGCCGTCTTTTCGTGCCGTGGTGGTGATGCGGTGGCTGTTGGAGCCGGCGTCGGGTTCGGTGATGCCGAAGGCCATGAGGCGGGTGCCGTCGGCCAGGGCCGGGAGCCACTGCTGTTTTTGGGTTTCCGTGCCGAAGCGGGCTATGACGGTGCCGCAGATCGCCGGTGATACGACCAGCATGAGGAGGGGGCAGCCGGCTGCGCCGAGTTCTTCGAGGACGATGGAGAGTTCGGAGATGCCGCCGCCTCCGCCGCCGTATGCCTCCGGCAGGTTGACGCCCAGGTAGCCGAGTTTGCCTGCCTCTGACCAGAGTTGGGCGGTGTCACCTCCGGGGCCGTGGCGTTTGCCGAGTGCGGCTACGGCTTCTCGCAGGGCCTTGTGATCTTCGGTGTCCATGGGTGTCCTTTCGGGTGCGGGTCGTACGTGGCTTGTCGCGCAGTTCCCCGCGCCCCTTACGGGGCTTCCTTCACCACGGCCAGGAGCGCGCCCGGCTCGACCTGTTGCCCCGGTGCGACGCGCAGGTCGGTCAGCGTTCCCGTCACCGGTGCGGTGACCTTGTGCTGCATCTTCATCGCCTCCAGCCAGAGCAGGGGTTCGCCCGCCTTCACCGGTGTTCCTGCCGTGAGGCCTTCGGCGACTCGGACGACCGTGCCCGGCATGGGCGCCAGGAGGGAGCCGGGGGCGTGCTGGGC
>NZ_POUC01000207.1 GCF_002891435.1 Streptomyces cahuitamycinicus | reverse complement strand
CCGGCAAGCTCAAGGCCCGGCTCGTGTCCATGGCGTCCGAACACGGCCTCTCCATCGTTGCCGTGGACCCGGCGTACACGTCGATGTGGGGCGACCAGCACTGGAAGAAGCCCCTCACCTCGAAGAAACGCAAGATGTCCCGTCACGATGCCGCCGGCATCGCGATCGGACGACGCGCCCTCGGGCACCCGATCCGGCGACGGACGGCACCGCCCCCGCAGCACCAGAGCGATGCTGCGGGGCATCGGACCGCCCAGGCCGGACCAGGCACACGAGGACGTGAGGGAACCCGCCCACCCGTCACGGAGCGTGCACACGATGCACGCAGCCGGACGGGGACACAGCGAACGCGGGAGACCAGCGCATCCAACACCGCTCGGGATGCGCGCAGCTCCAAGAGCTGGCAGCAAATGCCACTCCTGGACACTGTTTAGGAACGGTTCGAGAAGAGCTGTATCCGCGAAGCAGGAATGCTGCTGAGGACGGTCGCAGCCGCCAAGCCCGGCGGGGTCGTAGCCGAGAGCGGCACCGGTTCGGGGGTGGGGACGGCCTGGCTGCACAGCGGGCTCGGGGTCGGTGCGCGGCTCGTCACCGTGGAGCGGGACCAGGAGCTGGCCCGTCGCGCGGCCGGGGTCTTCGCCGGTGACAGCCGCGTCAGCGTCCTCACCGGCGACTGGCGGCTGCTCGAACCGCACGCGCCCTTCGACGTGTTCTTCTGCGACGGCGGCGGCAAGCGGGACGATCCCGGCAGGGTCGTCGAACTGCTCGCTCCCGGCGGGATCCTCGTCCTGGACGACTTCACACCGTCGGCCGAGTGGCCGCCCCGGTTCGATGGCGAGGTGGACGATCTGCGCCTGTTCTATCTGACCCATCCGGACCTGGACGCGACCGAAGTCCTCACCACGCCCGCCAGTTCGGCGATCGTCGCGGCGCGGCGCCAGGCGCCCCGGTAGACGGAACGGCAGCTCACGGGGCCGGGGCCCCTGAGCTACCGCGCGCGCCGGAAAACCGTCAGTGGTGCACCGCTTCCGCCTCCCGCGGGACGTGGCTCGCCACGATCCGCTCGCGCCCGGCGACCGGGGCTCGGCGCCGGTCCACCGCGTAGGCCAGTGACGCCACGGCCAGGCCGAGGACGGCCAGGGCCACACCGGCCAGGGCCGGGGAGGTGACGCCGAAGCCCGCGGCCAGGGCGAGGCCGCCGATCCAGGCGCCGCCGGCGTTGGCCAGGTTGAAGGCGGCCTGGTTGGCCGAGGAAGCCAGGGACGGGGCCGAGGAGGCCTTCTCCATGACCATCAGCTGGAGCGGGGAGCCGGTGGCGAAGGCGGCCATGCCGAGCAGGATCACGGCCGCGGCGGCCGTGAGCTCCGTGCGCATCAGCAGCGGGAACAGCGCCAGGACCGCCACCAGCGAGGCGAGGCCGCCGAACAGCGTGCCGCGCAGCGAGTGGTCGGCCAGTCGGCCGCCCAGCAGGTTTCCGGCGGTCGCGCCGACGCCGAACAGCGCCAGCAGCAGGGTGACGCTGGCGTCGGCGAAGCCGGCGGCGTCCGTGAGCATCGGCGTGATGTAGCTGTAGGCCGAGAACAGGGCGCCGAAGCCCGCCACGGTCGTGCCGAGCGACAGCCAGACCGGCAGGGAGCGCAGAGCGGCGAGTTCGCCGCGCAGGCCCTTCGCGGTGGTGTGCTCGTGGTCGTGCGGGATGAGGAACGCGAGCGCGGCGATCGCCGCCAGGCCGATGGCGCTGACGCCGAGGAAGGTCGCCCTCCAGCCGAGGTTCTGCCCCATGAGGGTGGCGACCGGGACGCCCAGGACGTTCGCGACCGTCAGGCCGAGGAACATCAGCGAGACCGAGCGGGCCTTGCGTTCGGGGGCGACCATGTTCGTCGCGACGACGGCGCCCACACCGAAGAAGGCGCCGTGCGGCAGACCGCTCAGGAAGCGGGCGGCCAGCAGCCAGCCGTTGTCGGGCGCGAGGGCCGACAGGGCGTTGCCCACGACGAACAGTCCCATCAGCCCGATCAGGACCGTGCGCCGGGACATCTTCGCGGTGACCGCGGCCAGCAGCGGGGCGCCGATGACGACGCCCAGCGCGTACGCCGACACCAGATGGCCGGCGCTGGGTATCGAGATGTTCAGGTCGTCCGCGACGTCGGGCAGCAGCCCCATCATCACGAACTCGGTCGTACCGATGCCGAAGGCGCCCACGGCAAGGGCGAGCAGGGCCAGGGGCATGAAGGAGCCTTTCGAGACTTGCTTGGAGATCCGTACACTTATGTTCAAGTACGGAACAAAGTCTCGCAGGCGCACTATTCCGCCCGGTGACGCCGAGCGTGCAAATTTCTGTCGGAACTGCCCTGACCAGCGGTTTTCAGGTGCCGCTTGTGGTGACCCTCACACGAGCCGCGACCGGCAGATGGTCGCTGCCCGTCTGCGGGAGGGTCCACGAGCTCTCCGGCTTCAGGCCCCGCACCATGATCTGGTCGATGCGCGCCATCGGGAACGACGCGGGCCAGCTGAAGCCGAGGCCGTCGCCGGCCGCGCCCTGCGTGGAGCGCATCTGGGAGGTGACGGCGTTGAGCGCGCGGTCGTTCATCGTGCCGTTCAGGTCGCCGAGCAGGACGACGTTCTTCAGCGGCTCGTTGGCGATGGCCTCGCCGAGGTAGTCGGCGCTCCGGTCGCGCTGGCGGGCCGTGAAGCCGGCCTCCATCTTCACGCGCACCGACGGCAGATGGGCGACGTAGACCGCGACCTGCCCGGACGGTGCGGTCACGGTGGCGCGCATCGCGCGCGTCCAGCCCATGTCGAGGTCGACGTCCCGCACACCGCTCAGCGGGTACTTGCTCCACACGCCGACCGTGCCCTGCACCGAGTGGTAGCGGTACGCCGGCGACAGCGCCTTCTCGTACGTCGGGACCTCGTCCGGCGTCAGCTCCTCCAGGGCCAGCACGTCCGCGCCGGAGGCGGCCACGTCACGGGCGGTGCCGGCCGGGTCGGGGTTGTCGGCGTTGACGTTGTGCGTGACCACCGTGAGGTCGCCGCCGGTGGCGGTCTTGTCGCTGAGCTGGCCGCCGAAGAGGTTCAGCCAGACCACGGACGGCAGCACCAGCGCGATCAGCGCGGTCGCGGACCTGCGGACCAGGGCGAGGACGAGCAGCACCGGGACGAGGAGCCCCAGCCAGGGCAGGAACGTCTCGGTGAGGCTGCCCAGGTTGCCGATCGTGTTCGGGATGCGCGAGTGCAGCCCCATGACCAGGGCCAGCAGGACCGCGCACGCGGCGACGACCAGTCCGCGCCGCCAGATGTTCGGGTCGCCCCTCCAGGAACCCGCCAGCCGGTCGAACAGGCGCCGAAGCCGGGTTCCTTGGTGCTCGGGACCCGAGCCGCCGTTGTCCGTCTCCGTCATGTACGCCTGCTGCTGCGCCATACCGTCGCCTCACTGCCTGCCGTGCACACCATCGCCCCCCTGTCCTTACGACCCTAGGGGATGATCCGTTCCGTTCCCGCCGTCCTGTGACGGCCGTACGGGGGCGATGACGTTCGAGTCCCCGAGGGAAGTTCCGGACCCGCCCGCCGAAAGCGCCGTCTGTGACGAAACGCGCACACTCACCGGGGCCGGTGAGGCTCGGAACTGACGGGGCGTAGGCCTTCGAGGAGGGTGTCGACGACCTGTTCGGCGAGGTCGCCGGGGAGGTCGGCGTCGGTGCGCAGCACGGCGCGGACGAGCATCGGGCCGACGAATATGTCGTTCAGCAGTTCGAGGTCGAGGTCCGTGCGCAGTTCGCCGTTGTCCTGGCCGCGGCGCAGGACCTCCAGGCCGATCCGGCGGCGCGGGGCGACGACGGTGGCTTGGTACGCCGCCCAGAGTTTCGGGCTGCTCTTCATCTGGGCCTGCACGCTGTGCAGGATCGCCGAGGAGCGGTTGGCCAGGCCGCGCCGGCGCACCTGTTCCAGCAGGACCACGAGGTCGTCGCGCATGGAGGTGCCGGGGAGCGGCGGGTCCGGGGGCTCGGCGGCGCGTACGACGTCGACGAAGAGTTCCTCCTTGCCGCTCCAGCGGCGGTAGATGGTGGCCTTGCCGACGCCCGCGGTGCGCGCGATGCGCTCGATGGACAGTTCCGCGAGGGGCACGCCCTCCTCCAGGAGCCTCATCACGCCCTCGATGATGGCGCGCTCGACGGCCTCGCTTCTGGGGCGGCCCCTCGCGGGACCGTCGGGCGGGGTGTGCCGTTCGGCGAGGCTCACGTCGCTGTGTCCTTCCTGGCGGGGTGGAGACCGTTCCCGGCTGCGCGAGGAGTGAATGAGGAGGGAATTCTCCCCCAGGTCTACGAACCCGTGTGCGACAACTCCTTGTCTCCCTGCGTCCGCTGGGGCGACCGCGGCCTGCCCGGCAGGAACAGCGCCACGACGACCGCGCCGATCAGGGCGATGCCCGCGCCCCACAGGGCGGTGACGTGCATCGCGTGCAGGAACGCGTCGTAGGCCGGGGCGACGAGGGACTCGCCCCGCCGGCCCAGCCCGTCGGCGACGCCGAGCGTGGCCTCGATGGACTCCCCCGCGGTGTGGCGCAGGGCCGGGGGCAGCGCGCCGAGCTTGCCCTCGATGCCCGTGCGGTACGCCGTGGACAGCACCGAACCGAGGACGGCGACGCCCAGGGCGCCGCCGACCTGCCGGAAGGTGTTGCTGAGCGCGGAGGCGGAGCCGGCCTTCTCGCGGGGCAGGGCCTGCATGATGACGACGCTGACCGGCGTCATGATGTGCGCCATGCCGGTGCCCATCAGGAAGAAGATCACTTCCAGGATCCAGATGGGCGTGCGGGCGTCCAGGGTGGCGAAGGCGGCCAGCATGGCGGCGATGACGAGCATTCCGGCCGTGGTCGTGACCTTGTTGCCGAAGCGGTCGACGGCCAGCCGGGCGCGCGGCGCGAAGATCAGCTGGGCGGCGGCGAGCGGCAGCATCAGCAGACCGGTCTGCAGCGGCGAGTAGCCGCGCACGCTCTGCGTGTAGAAGACGGAGAAGAAGGTCACGCCCATCAGTGCGAAGAAGACCAGCGCGATGGCGGCGATCGCGGCCGAGAAGACCTTGTTCCTGAAGTACGTGACGTCTATCGACGGATGGTCGCTGCGCTTCTCGAACACGACGAACACGACCAGCACGGCGAGGCCGGCGCCGATGGCCGCCAGCACCGTCACATCGGTGAAGTCGGCGTGCTGGCCGCCCTCGATGATGCCGTAGACGAGCAGGACCAGTCCGACGACGGACAGCACGACGCCGACGGGGTCGATCCGGCCGGGGTGCGGGTCGCGCGAGTCGGGCACCAGCCAGAGCATCAGCGCGAGCGCGAGCAGCACGATCGGTACGTTGACGAGGAAGACCGAGCCCCACCAGAAGTGGTCGAGCAGCGCACCGCCGGTGATGGGGCCGATGGCGATGGCGAGACCGACGCCGCCCGCCCAGATGCCGATGGCCTTCGGCTGCTCCTCGCGCTCGAAGACGTTCATGAGGACGGCGAGGGTGGCGGGCATCACGAACGCGGCACCCAGACCCATCACGGCCCGGAAGATGATCAGCTCGCCCGGCGAGCCGGAGAACGCGGCCAGCGCCGAGCCGATGCCGAACACGGCGAGCCCGCCGAGCAGCACCTTCTTGCGGCCCAGCCGGTCGCCGAGCAGCCCGGCGGTGAACAGCAGGCCGGCGAAGACGAGAGTGTAGGCGTTGATGGCCCACTCCAGCTCGCTCTGCGTAGCGCCGAGGCCGGTCGGGGCCGGGGTGGAGATCGTCTTGATGGCGACGTTCAGGATCGAGTTGTCGAGCACGACGATCAGCAGGCTCAGCATCAGCACGCCGAGGATCGCCCAGCGGCGCCGGTGCACCGCTTCCGGTACGCGAGGGCCGGTGGGGGCGGCCGGATCGGCAGGAGTAGTCATGCAGCCAAGCCTAGAAGCATTTCGATACGAGACCGTCTCGTATTGGAATACTCTTACCGGGAACTTGCGCAACTTGTGCTTTCGGACCCTGCGGGCGGAACTCACGGGGGCTCCCCTAGCCCTCGGTGGCACGAGGTGCCACCATGGACGTGGTCCGGGGACGCCGTCAGGGCGCCTCGAGATGACGTGTTAGGAGCCGTGCAATGACGCAGCTTCCGGCTGCCCAGACGAAGCCCTCCGGCAGCGGCAGGGCGCTCTACGGGGGCAAGGGCACCCGCCGTATCACCGTGCGCGACATCGCCGTGGCCAAGGAGCGCGGCGAGAAGTGGCCGATGCTCACCGCGTACGACGCCATGACCGCCTCCGTCTTCGACGAGGCCGGGATCCCGGTGATGCTCGTCGGCGACTCGGCGGGCAACTGCCACCTCGGGTACGAGACGACCGTGCCCGTCACCCTCGACGAGATGACGATGCTGTCTGCGGCGGTCGTACGGGGCACCTCACGCGCCCTGATCGTCGGCGACCTGCCCTTCGGCTCCTACCAGGAGGGGCCGGTGCAGGCGCTGCGCTCGGCGACCCGGCTGGTCAAGGAGGCGGGCGTGCAGGCCGTGAAGCTGGAGGGGGGCGAGCGGTCGCACGAACAGATCCGGCTGCTCGTCGAGTCCGGCATCCCGGTCATGGCGCACATCGGCCTTACCCCGCAGTCGGTCAACGCGATGGGCTACCGCGTGCAGGGGCGCGGCGAGGAGGCCGCCCAGCAGCTGCTGCGGGACGCGAAGGCAGTGCAGGACGCGGGCGCGTTCGCGGTGGTGCTGGAGCTGGTTCCCGCGGAGCTGGCCGCCGAGGTGACGCGCGTGCTGCACATCCCGACCGTCGGGATCGGGGCGGGCCCCGAGACCGACGCGCAGGTGCTGGTGTGGACCGACATGCTGGGTCTGACCGGCGGGCGGGTGCCGAAGTTCGTGAAGCAGTACGCGAACCTGCGCGAGGTCATGGGCGACGCGGTGAAGGCGTTCGCCGACGAGGTCGTCGGTGGGACGTTCCCGCAGGAGGAGAACTCCGTCCACTAGGACCACTGCCGCACCACCACGGACGGCCCGCCGATCGTCCCCCGTCGGCGGGCCGTTCCGCCTTTTGCGCCTAAACCGGCGCCGCTTTCGCGGAGGTGGTTGCTCGCCGTCGTGGTTCCTCAATTGATGGTTGCGGTGGTTGTCGTTTGATGGTCGCGGTGGTTGTCGTTTGATGGTCGCGGTGGTCGTCGCTTGATGGTCGCGGTGGTCGTCGATTGATGGTCGCGGTGGTCGTCGTTGAGGTGTCGGTAGCTTGTCGGTGGTTTGTCGGTGGGCCCTGGGACCGTCTGTGTCATGACGCGAATCGACACACAGACCAGCGGCGCCGCTGTCACCGTGCGGGGGCTGGTGAAGCACTACGGGGAGACCAAGGCACTGGACGGGGTCGACCTGGAGGTGCGGGAGGGCACCGTGATGGGAGTGCTCGGGCCGAACGGGGCCGGGAAGACCACCCTGGTGCGGATCCTTTCCACCCTGCTGCAGGCCGACTCGGGGCAGGCCACCGTGGCCGGGTACGACGTCGCACGGCAGCCGCGGCAGCTGCGGCGGGTGATAGGGCTCACCGGCCAGTACGCCTCCGTGGACGAGAAGCTCTCCGGCTGGGAGAACCTGTACATGATCGGGCGGCTGCTCGATCTGCCCCGCAAGGAGGCCCGTACCCGTGCCGACGGGCTGCTGGAGCGCTTCTCGCTGACCGAGGCCGCCAAGCGGCCGGCGGCCACGTACTCCGGGGGCATGCGGCGGCGGCTGGACCTGGCCGCGTCGATGATCGGCCGGCCGGCCGTGCTCTTCCTCGACGAGCCGACCACCGGCCTCGACCCCCGCACCCGCAACGAGGTGTGGGACGAGGTGAAGCGCATGGTCGGCGACGGGGTCACCGTGCTGCTCACCACCCAGTACATGGAGGAGGCCGAGCAGCTCGCCTCCGAGCTGACGGTCGTCGACCGCGGCCAGGTCATCGCGGGGGGCGCGATCGAGGAGCTGAAGGCGAAGGTCGGCGGCCGCGCGCTGCGGATCCGCCCGGCCGATCCGGTCCACCTGCGGCCCCTCGCCGGCGCACTGGACGAGCTGGGGATCACCGGGCTCGCCACCACGACCGTCGACACCGACCGGGGTGACGTCCTCGTGCCGATCCTCAGCGACGAGCAGCTGACGGCCGTGGTGGGCGCGGTCACCGCGCGCGGCATCACGCTCTCCGCCATCACCACCGAACTGCCCAGTCTGGACGAGGTGTTCCTCTCCCTCACCGGCCATCGGGCCAGTGCCCCGCAGGACGCCATGCCCGCCGAAGACCTTCAGGAGGCCGCCGTATGAGCGCCGTCACCGTCAACGACGCCGCCGCGGACGCCCGTATCACGCTGCGCGGCCATCTGCGCCACACCGGCGCCCTGATCCGCCGCAACCTGCTGTGGATCCGCAAGGACCCGGAGTCGATGGCCGACGCGCTGCTGATGCCGGTCATCTTCACCCTGCTGTTCGTGTTCGTCTTCGGCGGCTCGATCGGGCAGGCGCTGGGCGGCGGGCAGGACCGGTACGTGCAGTACGTGATCCCGGGCATGATCGCGATGATGAGCATGACGCTGTCCCAGGGCGTCGGCACGGGCTTCAGCCAGGACTTCAACTCCGGTGTCATGGACCGTTTCCGGTCGCTGCCGATCGGACGCGGTTCGGTGCTGTTCGCGAAGATCTCGGTGGAGCTGCTGCGGATGCTGTTCGCGACCGCGGTGCTGATGATCGTGGCCGTCTCGGTAGGGTTCGAGATCACCAATTGGCCGGGGCTGTTCGCGACCGTGGCCCTGTCCACGGCGTTCGCCTCGTCGATCATGTGGGTGTTCCTCACCCTGGGCGTGATGCTGAAGAACGCGCAGTCCGTGCAGGCGATGGGCTTCCTGGTGCTGTTCCCGCTGCAGTTCGGCTCGTCGATCTTCGCGCCGACCACGTCGATGCCGGGCTGGCTGCAGGCGTTCACCGACTACAACCCGCTGTCGACCCTCGCGGACGCCGCACGCGGACTGATGGTGGGCGGGCCGGTCGCGCACGACCTGTGGGTGACGCTCGGCTGGTCGGTGGCGATCACGGCCGTGATGGCGCCGGTCGCGATCCACAAGTTCCGGACCAAGAGCTGACGGCGGGACCGGTCCGCGTCAGAGCAGGGCGGCGGCCTCCTCGGGGGAGAGGCTGCCGCCTTCGGTGTAGGCGGTCTCGAACGCCAGGTCGCCGAGCCGTGCCCGGACCTGCCGCTCCGTCCACTCGCGGGTCTCGCGCTCCTGCCGCTGGGCATGGTGACCGGGCGGCAGCGCGGCGTCGAAGGCGCCCAGGCAACGGGCCGCGTCCGCGGCGCGCCCTCCGCCGTCCATGCCGGCCAGGGCCCGAGCACCGATGATCAGGTATCCCGAACGCAAATGGGGCGTGATGGCCTCGGACAGCGGGTCGGCGGCCCGCTGCATCCCCTTGCGGATCCGGCGCAGGCACTCCTCGAACCGCCCCTCCGTGGCGTCCAGCCACGCCTCCGCGCCGAGGATGTACGCGTCGAAGACGATGAAGTGGGCGATGCGGAAGTCCTGGCGCAGCCGCCTCAGGTGCTCGCGTGCCTCGGGGACGCGGTCCGTCATGCCCAGCCGGCCGGCCAGGAAGAGGCGGGCGGCGGGCATGGCCTCGCTGTGTGCGTCCTCGTGCTGGGCGATCACCTCGCGCAGCAGCCGTTCGCCGCGTTCGTCCTCGCCCGCCTCCAGCAGCGCGTTGCCCAGCCGGGCGCGCAGGACCGCCGACTGGGCACGGGCGCCGAGGCGTTCGGCGTGCCCGATGGCCGCTTCGTAGTCGGCGGCGGCCGGGGTGTAGTCACCCTGGCGCTCATGGGCCTCGGCGCGTGCGGAGAGGGCCTCGGCAGTGCCCCAGTCGTCGCCGAGGCGGCGGAAGATCTCCAGTGCCTCGTCGGCGTCGCGGGCGGCGTCGCCCGCCCAGTCGGTGCGGTTGGCGAGGAAGTTGGCCCGCATCTGGAGGCCGGAGGCGAGTTCCCAGTCGAATCCCGGGGTCTGCCGGCAGGTGCGGATGGACGCGTCGATGATGACGCGCAGCCGGTCCATCTCCCCGGTCAGCATCACGGCGAAGAACCAGAGCAGGCCGGGGAGCCGGCAGTTCTGCGGCAGACCGGGCTCGTAGGTCCCGGCGATGGCGCGCAGCTTCCGCTGGGACTCCGGGTTCTGCCAGGCGTCCAGCTCGGTGTCCATGCAGGCCAGATGGGCGAGGTGAATACCGCGCCGGGCCTCCCACAGGACCTCGCCGGTCATCGGGGGCGGGGCGTCGGTACAGCGCTGCCACACCGCGGTGGCGGGGCGGACGGGCTCGGTGAAGGGGTCGGGGCCGAGCGCCATGGCCTCGCGGCACCAGTTGCGCGCCTCGATGCGCAGGTCGCGCATCTGCCAGTACCAGACGAGGGACAGCGCCAGGCACAGCGCCTCCTGCTCGTCGCGCAGGGCGACGGCGTGCCGCAGCGCGGTACGCAGGTTCTCGTACTCGCGCTCCAGCCGCTGGATGGCCTCGAGTTGGTCGGGGCCGCGCAGTAACGGGTCGGTGACGCGGGCCAGTTCACGGAAGTACGCCAGATGCGCCCGCTCGGCTTCGGGCCGCCGCCCGGACTCGTCCAGCCGCTCGGCGGCGTACTCGGCGACCGTCTCCAGGAGGCGGTAGCGCATCTCCCCGTCGGCCGAGGAGCCGGGCGGGGCGGCCACGACCAGGGAGCGGTCGACGAGGGAACCGAGCGCCTCCAGGGCGGCCGGACCGCACACCGCCTCGGCGGCCGGCAGGTCGCAGCCGCCGGCGAACACCGACAGCCGGCGCAGGACGTCACGCTCCTCCTCGTCGAGCAGGTCCCAGGACCAGTCGACGACCGCTCTGAGAGTCTGCTGGCGGGGCAGGACGGTACGGCTGCCGGAGGTGAGGAGACGGAAGCGGTCGTCCAGCCGGTCGGCGATCTGGCGGGGTGTGAGCATCCGCAGCCGGGCGGCGGCCAGTTCGATGGCCAGCGGCAGGCCGTCGAGGCGGCGGCAGATCTCGGCGCACGCCCCCGGGTCGTCCTCGATCCGGAAACCGGGCCGGGCCGCCGCGCCCCGGTCGGCCAGCAGCCGCAGCGCGACCGGCTCGGGCAGCGGCTCCACCGGCCGCAGCAACTCGCCCGGGACGCCGAGGGGTTCACGGCTGGTGGCCAGGACGGTGAGGTGCGGGCAGCGCGCCAACAACTCCTCGGTGAGCCGGGCGGCGGCGTCGGCGACGTGCTCGCAGTTGTCGAGGATCAGCAGCATGCGGGGCCGGGAACAGTGCTCGGCGAGCCGCTCGACGGGGTCGTCGATCCGGTCGGCGACGGCGGCGCGGATGCCCTCGGCGCCGGCACCGTACAGCACGGTCTCTCGGGCGCCGACGGCGGTGAGCACGGCCTCCGGTACGGCGTCCGGGTCGTCCACGGGGGCGAGTTCGGCCAGCCACACGCCGCCGGGCATTGACTCGCGCACGGTCTCCGCGGTCTCCTGCGACAGCCGGGTCTTCCCGGCTCCACCGGGGCCGAGCAGGGTGACCAGCCGGGCCTGAGCGAGATCCCCGCGGATCGTCTCGATGTCGGTCTCCCGGCCGATGAAGGAGGTGAGGCGGGCACGGAGATTGCCGGCGGGCCGGGGCGGCGCCCCCTCCGTCGGCGCGGGTGCGGTTGTGTCCCCCAGCCGGAGCAACTCAGCGTGCAGGGCACGCAGTTCCGGCCCCGGGTCGGCGCCGAGGCGGTCGGCGAGCGACCGCCGGACGTCGTCGTAGGCCTCCAGCGCCTCCGCCGCCCGGCCGACGTCTCGCAGGGCCCGCAGACGCAGGACCTGAAGAGGCTCGTCGAAGGGGTGGCTGTCGCACAGGGCGGTCAGCTCCGGCAGGGACTGCGCGGCGTGGCCCAGGGCGAGGGCGGCGGAGTGGCGGGCCCGGAGCGCGTCCAGGCGGCGGGTGTCCCGGCGGGCCGCCTCGGCGGTGCGGTCGGGCAGGTCGGCGAGAGCGGGGCCGCGCCACAGGGCGAGGGCGTCGTCAAGGACCACGGCGGCCTTCGCGGGGTCGCCGTCGGCCAGCGCCCGCAGTCCCTCACCGGCCAGCCGCTCGAACCGGTGCAGGTCGACGGCGTCGGGCGCGGCCGTGAGCCGGTACCCGCCCTCGACGGAGGCGACCGCGTCCGCCCCGAGCGCCCGCCGCAGCCGTCCGACCAGCGCCTGCAGCGCCCCCGGCGCGTCGACGGGTGGCTGCCCGCCCCACACCTCGTCGACGAGCAGCCCCGCGGGCACGGTCCGTCCGGCCCGCAGCGCGAGCACGGTCAGCAACGCACGCAGCCGCGCCCCGCCGACCGGAACGACCGACCCGTCACTGCGGAGCGCCTGCGTGGTGCCGAGGATGCGGTAGTGCACGGGCTCATTGTCTCCGGTGATACGGGGGCGGGTCACGGCGGTTGACGGCGCGGCGGGCCGTGGACGGGTCGGCACGAGGGTGTCGGGGTCATCGGCGGCGCCACACGACCGCCCGGGGCGCCCGGACACCGACGAGGCCACCAGAGCCACCGGTCAACACCGGGCACGCCCGACCGGGACGCCCGAAGCCCGGCACGACGGTGCCAAAGCCACCGAGCGACACCGGGCACGCCGACCGGGACCCGGAGCCCGGCACGCACCCCCCGGAGGCCATCGAGCGGCACCCGCCACGACCGGCCCGGCACCCGAAGGCCGACACGACGGCGCCAGAGCCACCGGGCGGCACCGGGCACGGCGACCGGGACGCCAGAGGCGGGCACGGCGGCGCCGGGGCTGTCGGCGGCACCCGGTGCGGTCGGCCGAGGCGGCTGGCGGGCCCGGTCGGGGCGGCGGGTCCCGAGCGGGACCACGGTTGGGGAGCAGGGACTCGTCACGGACCTTCGTCCGCTCCGCGTCGCGCGACGGGCCCCGGGCCCGTCGGCCATCCGGCGGTGCCGTACCGGCCTCGTCGCCGCGGGGTGCTCAGGCTCTCCAGCAGAACCGCCAGATCCGCCGCCGGGATGCCCCGGGTCTCCGCGCCCGGCTCGGCCCCCTGCCGGAGGATGCCCCGGGCCTCACGGACGGCGTGGGAGAGCCGGGAGTCCGTGCCCGGCACCTCCAGGGTCACCACCACGCCCGACTCGCGCGAGCGCCGCCACCGCCCGTCGGCCGCCCGTTCCGCCTCGGTCTCCTTGAACCACTTGGGGCACCGGTCCACCGCCCGCAGCCGGCGCTCCGCCGCCACCGGCTCGTAGGAGCGCGATCCGGGCGCGGTCTCGGTCCAGGCCTGGGTCAGCACCTGCACGGCCCGCACCGGCCCGCCGGCCTCGGGCCACCGCGCGCCGTGCCGCTCGACGGACAGCAGCCCGGCGGACCGCATCCGGCCTCCCGGCTCCGGGCGCCGGTCCTCCTCGGCGTCCGGAGCCGCCCCCAGGGCCACCGCGAGGCCCGTCTCCTCCCGCACCATCCGCACCCCGCCCACCTCTTCCACGGGCCCGGCGACCTCGGTGAGCTGGTCGTGCCAGCCGCCGCCCAGCACGGTGTCGGGGTCCAGGAGCAGCAGCGGCCAGCTGACCTCGTCGCCCACCGCGAAGGGCGTGCCGCAGCACTCCATCTGCCAGTCCTCGTAGAACACGTGCCACAG
>NZ_POUC01000206.1 GCF_002891435.1 Streptomyces cahuitamycinicus | reverse complement strand
AGATACGGTTTTTTTCAGGATTTTTTTTTCAAGCAGAAGACGGCATACGAGCTGAGCGCTGGTCTCGTGGGCTCGGAGATGGTGTATAAGAGACATGCAGGGGGCAGCGGAGCCTGAGGCATCCGAGCCGGCGCACTCAGCCCCTGCGGAGGCGCCCGCGCTGAAGGAGGCTGCCCCTGCGGAGGCGCCCCCGCCGAAGAGGACTGCCCCTGCTGTGGCGCCTGAACCGACCCGGGTGGTCGCACCTGTGGCCCCGGCACCCGCGTCGAGCGCGCTGCCTCCGGAGCCACCCGAGCCGACCCGGGTGGTGGCTTCGGGGACGCCTGAGCCGACGCGGCTGGTGCCTTCGAAGACGCCTGAGCCGACGCGGGTGGTGTCGCCTGAGGTTTCGGAGTCCGCCGGGGTGGTGCCTTCGGGGGCGCCTGAGCCGACGCGGGTGGTGTCTTCGAAGACGCCTGAGCCGACGCGGGTGGTGTCGCCTGAGGTTCCGGAGTCCGCCGGGGTGGTGCCCTCGGGGACGCCTGAGCCGACGCGCGTTGTGGCTGCTGAGGCACCCGAGCCCACGGGGGCGGTGCCTCCGGCGGCCCCCCAACCCCCACGAGTGGTGCCCGCCGACGCTTCTGAGCCCACGAGGGTCGTGTCTGGCGACGGTCCTGAGCCGGGGAAGACGGCGCCCGCCGACGCTCCTGAAGCCACGAGGGTCGTGCCCCCCGACGTTCCCGAGCCGACGAGGGTCGTGTCTGCCGATGCCCTCGAACCGACCCGCGTCGTGTCCCGCGAGGACCGGGACGGGGAGGGTGAAGGCGAGGGGGATCGGCCTGCCGGCGCGCGGCCCACGCGGGTCGTGGGGCATGAGCCCACCCAGGTCCTCCCGTCCGAGGGTGACGGGCGTTGAACCGCGAGACGAGCCTGTTCTCGGGGCGGCCCTCCGAGCTGATCGGGCAGCAGATCGCCGGGTACCGGATCGAGCAGGAGATCGGGCGCGGCGGCATGGCCGTCGTCTACCGGGCCCGCGACCTGCGCCTGGAACGCACCGTCGCCCTGAAGCTGCTCGCCCCCGAACTCGCCCGGAACGACACCTTCCGCCGCCGGTTCACCCACGAGTCCCGGGCCGCCGCCGCGATCGACCACCCGCACATCGTGCCGGTGTTCGAGGCCGGCGAGACCGACGGCGTGCTGTACATCGCCATGCGGTACGTCGCGGGCAGCGACCTGCGGCACGTCCTCGACCGCGAGGGCCCGATGCCGCCCGTCACCGCCGTACGCGTCGCCGCTCAGGTGGCCTCCGCACTCGACGCGGCCCACGACCACGGGCTGGTCCACCGGGACGTCAAGCCCGGCAACATCCTGGTCTCCCGCGGCACCGACAGCGACCACCCCGAGCACGTCTACCTCACCGACTTCGGCCTGACGAAGAAGTCGCTGTCGCTCACCGGCTTCACCACCGTCGGCCAGTTCGTCGGGACGCTCGACTACGTCTCCCCCGAGCAGATCTCCGGCAAGCCGGTCGACGCCCGCTGTGACGTGTACGGATTGGCCTGCGTCGTCTTCGAGATCCTGGCCGGCCATCCGCCCTTCCTCCGCGACGACGACATGGCCCTGCTCTGGGCCCACCAGTACGACGAACCGCCGCCGCTGACCGAGGACCGGCCCGAGCTCGGCCCCCAGGTCGATCCCGTTTTCGCCCAGGCTCTCGCCAAGAGTCCCGACGACCGGTACCCGTCCTGCCTCGCCTTTGTCGCCGCCCTGCGCGCCGCGACGACCGGCGGCGGGCAGGGGGGTGCCACGAGACAGCCCACGCGAGTGGACCGGCAGCTGCCGGGCGCGGGGGAGGAGCGGCCCAAGCCACCGCCGCGCTGGGCCGAACCGGTCTTCGTGGAGCGGGCGTAGAACGGGGCGTCAGTCACCGCTGTCGGAGCGCACCTCGCCGCGCCGCCGTACGTGCCGGGCCAGCAGCGCACCGGCGAACCCGGTCACCAGCCCCCATGGGACGGCCAGGCCGACGGCACCCCACAGCCTGGGTCTCAGGAACAGCTCGCCCCCGAGGCCGCCGCCCAGGTCCCCGATGCCGAGCACGGACAGGCCGTAGTGCGCGGAGATGCGCCCGACGAGGCAGATCATGAACACCGTGAGCACGAGGGCCACCGCCATGTGCACGGCGTGCTGCCAGGCCCGCACCCGGGCCGGCGACCGGGCCGCCATCACGAACGCGGCCGCCAGCAGCAGCACGATGTCGACGACCAGCAGCCACCACACCCGGCCGTCGTGCTCGGCCAGCGTGCGCAGGTTCAGTTCGGAGATGTCCGGGGTGCGCAGGACCTCGTCGAGCACCTGCGGCATGGGCAGCCCGAACGGCCCCTCCACCCGGCCGTTCCAGGTGGCGCCGAGTCCGATCGTCAGCGCCGGCCACACCAGGTTGGGGATGCCGAGCAGGATCACCGCGAACGTCTCCCGCGCGTGCCCCTTGGTCGCCGCGACGATCAGGGCGATGACCACGCCGATGACGACGAAGGCCAGCAGCAGCGCGACCATCGCGTACGCGGCCGGCCGTACCGACGCCTGGAAGCGCAGCAGCTTCGCGGGCAACGGGGCCCCGCGCGACACCAGCAGGGCCAGTACCAGCACCCCGGCCAGCCACACCACGCCGACGAACACGGACAGCGGAACGTCCGTGGTGAAGCCCACCTTCGGCGACCCGCCGAACAGGTCGCCGAGTTCACCCAGTGTGTCGTCCCCGAGGGAGATGTCGAAGGTGTGGCGGGCGGCGAGCGTCAGACCGATCAGCGCGAGCAGCCACAGGGCCGCCACCCGGCCGGCCCAGCCGGCCAGCTCCTTGGCACCGGCCACCGCACGGTGCCGCAGCGGCCGCAGGAACCCCCAGGCGATCACCAGCGCCCCCGTCAGCGTGACGGACAACGGAATCACCGTCAGGCCGGCCCGCGTGTCCGCGAGATCGCCCGCGCTTCCGGCGAGCTTCACCGTGCCGCCGACGGCGGCGACCATGGTGGCCGCGACGACGGGGGCGAACGAGCCGTCCGGAAGGTCCGCGGCCCCGGCCGCCCACAGACCCAGGCCGGCCACCACCGCCATGGCGAGCAGCCCGCCGAGCACCGTGACGAGGGCATGCGCCCAGCCGTGGCGGGCGACGGCCCGTTCGCCGGAGGTGCGTGCCTGGCCGGAGGGGGTGCGCGAACTCACGCTGACACGCTAAGCAGCCCCCGCGCCGACCGCCCGCCGGAGAGGTCCGTCCGCGTCGGCTTGCGGGGCGTACGGGACCGGGGCACACAATGAACCTGTAGTGGAACAAGCGGCATGTACCGGGATCAAACGCCCTGGGCGAAGGCCGCAGAGAACCCACGCGGGGAGAAGAACTCGTGAGCGTCGATCCGCCGTCGTCCGGCCGCCCCACAGGACCTCCCTCCGGCCCGCTGTCGGGCCCCTCCCAGCCACCGCCCGGCGGCGGCCCGCCCTCGGAGCCGCCCAGCGGAGGCGGCGGGGACCCGGAGCCCCGCCGGCCCTGGTGGGGGTCCGTGCCCCGTGTCGCGATCATCGCCACCGCCGTGGTGGCCGCCGTCATCCTGGCCGTGGTGCTCTCCCGGCCCGACAACGGCGGTACCGGCGCGTCCGACGGCGGCACCAGCACGGCCAGCGGCGAGGTCTTCCTCCAGCCCGCCGCGGACACGGGCCCCGACGCGTTCACCGAGTCGACGGCCGAGGAGAAGAGCTCCGCCTCGCCGGTCTCGCCCTCGGGGGCGACCGAGTCGGCGCCGCAGAACGCCGTCCGGGGCGTGAAGGGCGACGCGCCCGGTCTGTACGGCGGCACCCGCAACGTCGCCAGCTGTGACGTGGAGAAGCAGATCAAGTACTTCGGGGAGGCCCCGGACAAGCAGCGCGCGTTCGCCTCGGTCGCGCGGATCGAGCCGTCCGAGGTCCCGGCCTACCTGCGCTCGCTCACCCCCGTGCAGCTCCGCATGGACACCCGCGTCACCAACCACGGGTACAAGGACGGCGCGCCCACCAGCTACCAGGCCGTCCTCCAGGCCCGCACGGCCGTCCTGGTCGACGACCGCGGCGTGCCACGAGTGCGCTGCGCGTGCGGCAACCCGCTGTCCCCGCCGGTAGCCCAGCAGAGCGCGCCCAGGACGACCGGCGAGGAGTGGCCGGGCTACAAGGCGTCGAACGTCGTCATGGTGACGCCCGCTCCGGAGCCGGTCGACGCCTTCGTGATGTGCGAACCCGACGGCGAGTGGTTCGAGCGCCGGCCGGGCGACACGGGCAAGAAGGACCACAAGACCCAGAAGCCCGACAAGCCCTCCCCGTCGGCGAGCGTCACGACGCCCACGGCACCGCCCGACACGACGTCGTCGCAGCCGCCCACCGGCGAACCGCCGACCTCCGACTCGGACACCACCGGGCCGACGACGGACGAGCCACCGTCGTCCGACACCCAGCAGCCCCCGCCCGACGGCGACACCGGCACCGGAAGCGACACCGGCACGGGAAGCGACACCGGCGGCGGCACGACGGAGCAGGCCCCGTCCTCCTGACCCGGCCGGTTCAGGCGGCGCGGACCACCAGGGCATAATCCCCGAGTCCGAGCAGCCGGTCGGCCGGCAGGTCGCCGTGGGCGGTGACGATCGCCTCAACCCGGCCCGTCTCCGGTTCGAACGCGACATCCTGGACGGTGCCGAGCGTGTCGCCCGTCTCGGTGAGGATCCGCAGACCCGGCAGCTCGTGGTGCGGCGGCACCTCGGCCGGTCCGGCGGTCGTGCGAACCAGCACCGCGTCCGGACCGACGGCGTGCAGCGCACCCCAGGCCAGCACGGTCTCCTTGCGGGAGTGCCGGCCGCGTACCCGGACGTGGGTGACCACGCCGGACACGGCGTCGACCGTCAGCGACTTCAGGGCACCCACCTCCTCCGCCTCGTCCAGCGTCAGCACCGGCAGGCCCTGCGCCTCGGAGAACAGCATCATGACGCCGTCCCCTCACGCCCGGCCCGGAAGGCTCCGACCCGGGCGGCGAAGGCCGGCAGGTCGTCGGCGACGTAGCGGGTGGCGTCCGCCGGGATGACCAGCGCCCGGCCGGAGACGGCGAGCGTCTCGCCGCGCGGCACGTACACCCGGTGCCGGCGGCGTCTGGATCCCTGTACCAGCGCCTTGCCCGCGGCGATCCGGAACCCCACGACCCGGCCGCTGGTCCCGCCCTCGACGATCACGTCGAGCACGGTGCCGACCTCGGCACCCTCGTCGGTCAGCACCCTCGCGTGCAGCACCCGGCCCTGCTGGGCCTCCCGGCGGGCCACCACCGCGGACGTGTCCTGCAGCGCCAGGGCATCGCGGACCATGACCGCGTGCGGACCCAGCGCGTGCACCGCCGACCAGGGCAGACTCTGCTTCAGCGGACCCGACAGCAGGCCCAGGCCACTGAGCGTGAAGCCGGTGATCCGGCCGGCGGCGGCGTCGAAGACGGTGTCCTTGACCTGGGCGACGGCCTCCCCGCCAAGGGTGACCACCGGCAGGGTCGTCAGGCTCCGCGCAGCCAGCAGCTCGTTCATCGCGGGCCCTTTCCGCCGGACCGCCGCCGGACCGCGATGACGGTCCCCGACCGGCGGCCCGCCTGCACGGCGAGTGTCACCACCGCGACGGCGGCGAGCGCCGCGATCACCATGACCAGCCATGTCCACCAGGCCACCGCGCACCTCCGCGATCCGGGCCCGGCCGCCCCCGGCCGGCCCTGATGCCTTCCGGGTGCCCCGCGAACGGGGGACAATGCCTGGGCACCGAACGGGCGAGCATCTGTCAGGACTGCAAAGCCCGGCTCGGGGTACGAGCACTGGTGCAGAGCGTCCGGCCAGTCCGGCCTTCCAGAGAGAAAAGAATGATCGACCACCTGGACGGGGCAGTGATACCGACTGGTTTCGACGTGCCCGTGGAACCGCTGAGGCGGGCGGCACACTACACCGGTGAGCAGGGATGCATCGCCGAGGCGCGGGCCTTCGCCGCGCTCTTCCTCGACCAGCTCAGGACCGAGTGGTGCGCGCGGATCGACGAGCGGGTCGACGGCGCCGTACTGCTGGTGGTGAGCGAGCTGGTCACCAACGCCGACCGGCACAGCAACGGGCCGTACATCCTGGAGCTCGTCGGCACCGACAGCGCGGTGACGGTGTCGGTCTACGACAGCAGCTCCGCGCTGCCCCGCATCTTCCCGCGCAACCCCGAGCGCATCGGCCGGCACGGCCTGGAGATCGTCCACGCGCTCGCGGAGCAGGTCAGCGTGGAGCGGGTACCGGTCGGCAAGCGGGTGCGTGCGGTGTTGCCGCTCTCCGAGGCGACCGCGGGGTGAACCGTCCGGGTCGCACGCGTCACCCGGACGGAATCAGGACGCGGTCGCGGGTGCCGCCCCACTCCCGCATGGGGGACGGCACCCGCTGGTCGTCCGACGGTGTCAGGCGCAGCCCAGCTCGCCCAGCATGCCCTCGCGCAGCCGCGTGATGATCCGCTTGATGAGGCGGGAGACGTGCATCTGCGAGCAGCCGAGCCGCTCACCGATCTCCGCCTGGGTGGCCTCCTCCACGAACCGCATGTGGATGATCTGCCGGTCGCGCTCGCTCAGCTCCGCCATCAGAGGGGCGAGCGAGTGGAAGTCCTCGACGAGCCGCAGCCCGTCCTCCTCCACGCCGATGAAGTCGGCGAGCACCGCCTCGCCGCCCTCCGGACCGTCACCGGTGAGGGCGGCGTCCAACGACGACGAGTTGTACCCGTTCGCCGCGATCTGCCCCTCCACGACCTGCTGCTCGGTGATGTTCATCAGTGTGGCGAGCTCGGCGACCGTCGGCTCGCGGTCCAGTCGGCTGGCGAGCTCCTCACGGGCCTTGGCCAGCTCCACGCGCAGCTCCTGGAGCCGCCGCGGTACGTGCACCGCCCAGGTCGTGTCGCGGAAGAAGCGCTTGATCTCGCCGACGATGTACGGCAGCGCGAAGGACGTGAACTCGACCTCGCGCGAGAGCTCGAACCGGTCGATGGCCTTGATCAGGCCGATCATGCCGGTCTGGACGATGTCCTCCATGTCGTCACCGCGGCCCCTGAACCGGCCGGCCGCGAAGCGCACGAGCGACATGTTCATCTCGATCAGGGTGTTACGCGCGTACTGGTAGTCGTGCGTGCCCTCTTCGAGTTCCGTCAGGCGCTGGAAGAACTGGCGGGACAGCTGCCTCGCGTCCCGCGGGGCCACGGACCGTGGGTCAACGACGCCCAGCGGTGCTCCGTCACCCGCGCCGGCCTCGGCGTTCTCTTCGACGACCTGTGCCTTTGACCGGATCACGGCGCTCTCCATTGCCTCTCCCACGAACGTCACGGCGGACATCTGCATAGGTACTCCCGAGTTGCGGGTACCCGGGCCGACGCGCAGCATGCCCTTCGATTTTCCCAGGGGCGAAATCGGGCGGAATGTTCCTCTCCGCGGGTGTGGGGGTGTGATTCCACCCTGGGCGGAACGCGGGGCCCTTCCCCAGGCGGCCGGGATTCCTAGGCTGGAGCGGTGAGCAACCACCTGCCGAACGAAGCCCGTGTGATCCCTCTGCGCCCGCACGGCGCGCGTCCCGCCGGAGCGCCGCCGCGCCAGGCGCAGCCGGCTCCCGCCGCGAAGGAGCCGCTGCTGCGGGACCTGGTGGGGGGCGTGTTGCGCCGGGAACGCCTGGCCCAGGAGCGCACCTTGAAGGACGTCGCCGAGGGGGCGCGCATCTCCATGCCCTACCTCTCGGAGGTGGAGCGCGGCCGCAAGGAGGCCTCCTCGGAGGTCCTCGCGGCCGCGGCCCACGCCCTCGGAATGAACCTCGGCGATCTGCTGACCAGGGCCCAGGGAGAACTGGCCCGCGTCACCTCGCGCCACGCGGGCGCGGGCCGCCGAGGGGCGTCCGCCTCGTCGCACGACGGAATGTGCCTGGCCGCCTGAGCCGTAACGGCGGGCGCCTCAGACCCTCGCGAGGCGCCCTCCTGAGCTCGCCAGCCGTACCGGCCGGTGCCTCAGACCCTCGCGAGGCGCCGGCTGAGCACCTCGTCGGCCAGCCCGTAGCTCACCGCCTCCTGCGCGGTGAACACCTTGTCGCGGTCCATGTCGGCCCGCAGGGCCGCCACGTCGTGGTGGGTGTGACGAGCCAGCACCTCCTCCACCTGGGAGCGGATCCGCACCATCTCCTTGGCCTGGAGCGCCAGGTCGGACACCATGCCGCGCTGCCCGCCGGCGGCCGGCTGGCCGAGCAGCACCCGGGAGTGCTCCAGCACGAACCGCCGCCCCGGATCCCCGCCCGCCAGCAGCACGGCCGCCGTGGAGGCCGCCTGCCCGACACAGAACGTGGAGATCGGCGCCTGCACGAACGTCATGGTGTCGTAGATGGCCATGAGCGAAGTGAACGAGCCGCCCGGGGAGTTGAGGTAGATCGCGATCTCGCTCTCCGGGGAGGACGACTCCAGGTGGAGGAGCTGGGCGATGACGACGTTGGCGACGCCGTCGTCGATCTCGGTGCCGAGGAAGATGATCCGCTCGGACAGCAGCCGGCTGAAGACGTCGTAGGAACGCTCGCCCTGCGGGGTGCGCTCGACGACGTTCGGAATCGTGTACGAACCCATCACTGCAGCCCCATCCTGCGCCGGGTGGCCGCCGGGCGGACGTCCGCGAGGGACTCCACGACCCGGTCCACCATGCCGTACTCGCGGGCCTCCTCGGCCGTGAACCAGCGGTCCCGGTCGCCGTCCCGGGAGATGGTCTCCTGGCTCTGACCGGTGTGTTCGGCGGTGATCCGCTCGATGGTCCGCTTGGTGAACTCCAGGTTCTCCGCCTGGATCTCGATGTCGGCCGTGGTGCCGCCGATGCCCGCCGACGGCTGGTGCATCATGATCCGTGCGTTCGGCAGGGCGTAGCGCTTTCCCGGCGCGCCGACGCTCAGCAGGAACTGGCCCATGCTGGCCGCGAAGCCCATGGCCAGCGTGGAGACGTCGTTCGGGATGAGCCGCATCGTGTCGTAGATGGCGAGGCCCGCGTGCACCGCCCCGCCCGGGCTGTTGATGTACAGGCTGATGTCCGTGTGGGCGTCCTCCGCGGACAGGATGAGCAGCTGGGAGCAGACCCGGTTCGCGGAGACCTCGTCGACCTGGGTGCCCAGCAGCACGATGCGCTGCGCGAGCAGTTGGGCGGCCAGATGGTCGTCGAAGCGGGTCGGAGGGGTGTCGCCCTCCTCCGCCCGCGGGGTGAGCGTCGTGAGTGGAGTCATCGGTTCTCCTCGTCGTGGCGGCAAGCGCCGTGGACGTGTCGGGGATGTGCCGTCGACTCCACTCTTGGCCTCGGACGATGCCCGCGAACGGTTTCTCTGCCGTCGGCAGATCCGCTACCGGCGCAGTCCTCGGGCTCTGCCCGTCTCGCCCAACCGGCGGAAGAACGCCCGCACATCACCGACCAGCAGGTCCGGCTCCTCCACCGCCGCGAGTGGCCGCCACGGTCGAACTCCGTCCAGTGGGTCGCTCTGCCGTACGTCGATACGGAAGGGACGGATGCAGCTGTCGGCGGGCGAAGGCGTCATGAGCGGATGCTGGTTCCGAACGGTGTAGCGGCCACCTGAATTCGCCGGCCGTCGGCCGATGAGTTCCGGGGCGAGTCCCGGTCGACAGTGGTGACAGCGTTCGAAGGGTGCAGGAGGACTCATGACCACCGACGGATTCACCACGTGCCTCTGGTTCGACGGCCAGGCCGAGGAGGCCGCCCACCTCTACGTCTCGATTTTCAAGAACTCCAGCATCGGCAAGATCGCGCGCTACCCCGAGGGAGCGCCCCAGGCCGCCGGCAGCGTGATGACGGTGGAGTTCACGGCCAACGGGCACCGGTTCCTCGGGCTCAACGGCGGCCCTCAGTTCAGGTTCACCGAGGCCACTTCCTTCATGATCTTCTGCGAGAACCAGGAGGAGATCGACTACTACTGGAAAAGGCTCACCGAGAACGGCGGCGAGCCGGGCCCCTGCGGCTGGCTCAAGGACAGGTTCGGCGTGTCCTGGCAGGTCGTCCCGGACCGGCTCTCCGAGATGATCAGCGACCCGGATCCGGCGACGGCGTCCCGGGTGACCCAGGCGTTCATGGCGATGAGCAAGTTCGACATCGCCACGCTGGAGAAGGCGTACGCGGGCGAGTGACCCGCGCGGCCAGGGGCGGGGCCGCCCTGCGGGGAACCCGCCGTGTACGAAATCCGCTCCGCGGGGGAAGCCGACCGGTGGGGAAGCCGACCCACCGGGAAGCCGACCCGCGAGGAAGCCGCCGCGCCCCTACGCCGCCTCGGTCAGGATTTCCTCGATCACGTACCGGGAGTTCTCCGCGACCGGCGGGTTCGTCTCCCAGTAGTACGGCAGCGCGATGACCGCGATCGACAGGGCCAAGCCCCGCCCCCGTACCCACTCGGCCTCGCCGGCCCCCACGGCCTCGCGGAAGACGCCGCGGGCCGCGGCCGGCAGCAGGCACCAGGCGCCGATGAGATCGACGGCGGGATCCCCGACCCCGACCGTGCCGAAGTCGATCACGGCACTCAGCCGCCCGCCCGTGACCAGGAGGTTCCCGGCCATCAGGTCACCGTGGGCCCACAGCGGCGGACCGGTGTGCTCCGGAGCGCCCAGGGTCTCCTCCCACACTCGGGTCACCGCGGTGCTGTCGACCCGCCCCGCGAGCCGCCCGAGCGCCTCACGCAGGAAGGGATCACGGGTCGCCAACGGCACGCCCCGATAACCCGGGGGCCCCTCCGACGCGTCGATGCGGCGCAGGGCCGTGACGTACGCCGCCAGGTCCCCGGCGAGCAGGGCGGGCTCCTCGATCCTGCCGGGCACCGGGTTGCGGCCGCCGAGCCAGCCGTAGACCGACCAGGGCCACGGGAACCCGTCACCGGGTTCCCCCCGGCCGAGGGGCTCGGGCGAGGCGGCGGGCAGCCCCGGGCCCAGCAGGGGCAGCCAGCGCAGCTCGTGCGCGATGGCCTCCACTGCCCGGGGATGCCGGGGGAGCCGTACGACCTTGTCCGCACCGAGGCGGAACATGGCGTTCTCCGTCCCGGAGGACTCCAGCCGCCGCAGCGGCAGCCCGGCCCACTGCGGGAACTGCCCCGCGATCAGCCGGCCGACGAGTGACACGTCGATGTCCAGCTCGTCCTCATGCATCCGCACCGCGCACATGGCGCCATTCGAGCGGTCAACGCGCCGCCTGTCGAATGGTTTTGGTGACCTCCCGGGCGATGCGCAGGATGCCCGGCGACCGGACCGGGCAGGGTTTCGGCCGGGTGGTGGTCGGGGCCAGGCAGAAGTGCAGATAGTCGTCGTCGCGGTGCAGCGCCGTGCGATCGCGGCCGGGCTGTGTGCACAGGCCGGGGCGGGCACGTTCGTGAGCCGTACACGGCAGGTACTGCGTCCAGGTGTAGCGGCCCGCGGCCGGGCTCACCGCCTTCCCGGCGTCCGCCACGAGGTCACCCGAGGCGGCGGCCCGCTTCTCGTAGAGCGCGTTGACCCGCCGGACCCGGTCGGGGGTGATCGGGTCCGGGCCCTGGGACACCCAGACGATCCGCGGGCGGCTGCCGCCCCCGGCCGCGGTGATCTGCTCGGTGAGCCGGCGGGCGTCGGCGTCGTAGCGGCGGAAGTACCGGGCCGGGGACTTGTCGTGGGTGATGCCGTCCATGCACGGCGTGTAGCCCCAGGAGTTCCCCCAGAACTGCAGGACCACGAAGTCGGGCCGCAGCCTGCGCACCAGCGCGGCGGCCTTGTCGGCGGCCGGCACCAGGGACCGTTCGGCCGTGCCCTCCAGGTAGTCGCACAGGGTGGTGCCGGAGTACGGGGCGCCGGTGTACCGCGCCTTCAGGTCCCGGCGTAACTCCTGGCCCAGGACCTTCTGACTCTCCATCGCCAGGGAGTCGCCGAGGTACAGCACCCTGGGGGCCTTCCTCGGCTCCGGGCCGGGAGAACCGGGAGAGGCAGGGGCCCGCTGATGGGCGGTGGCCGAGGCACGGGGCGCGGCCGGGGCCGGCTCCTCGGGTCCGGACGCGGGATCCCCGCACCCGCCGAGGAGCACCCCGGCCAGTAGTGCCCCCACGATCCACGGCTTGCGCATACGGCAACTCCCGCCCCGGCCACCGAAACGGCACTCAGGCAAGCACAGCCGGGCGCCGGGGGGAAGACATCCGCCGGACGCGATGGTCCGGGCCGGGCCGTGCCGGACGGCCCGGCCCGCTCGACGCGCGGCCCGGCCGCCGGATGACTAGCGTGAGGAAGCGGACGATTCCATCCATTCGGAGAGGGCCAAGGCATGGCCGTGCAACCTGAAGGAACCCCCTGCTGGGCCGACGCGATGTTCGGCGACCTCGAAGGGGCCAAGAGCTTCTACGGTGACGTCCTCGGCTGGACCTTCGCCGAGGCGTCGGCGGAGTTCGGCAACTACACGGAGGCCTACGCGAACGGCAAGGCGGTCGCCGCCGTCGTCCCGCCCATGCCCGGCCAGGAGGGCCTGTCGCAGTGGTGCCTGTACTTCGCGGCGGACGACGCCGCCGCCACCGCCGGCCGCATCCGTGACAACGGCGGCGAGGTGCTGATGGAGCCCATGCAGGTCGCCGACTTCGGCACCATGTGCCTGGCCCGTGACCCCGGCGGAGTCGTCTTCGGCGTCTGGCAGGCGGGCACCCATGAGGGCTTCCAGGCGATGGCCGAACCCGGTGCCTACACCTGGGCGGAGGTCTTCACCCGCGAGCCCGGGAAGTCCGACGCGTTCTTCCCCGCGGTCTTCTCCTACCGGCAGCGGGACATGGAGGACGGCGAGACGGACTTTCGGATCTACGACCTCGGCGAACGCACCGTGCTGGGCCGGATGAAGATGGGCGACGACTTCCCGCCCGAGGTGCAGCCGTACATCAACGTGTACTTCACCGTGGAGGACTGCGACGAGACCGTGGCGAAGGCGACCGAGCTCGGCGGCGTGCTGCGGTTCGGCCCGATGACCACCCCGTTCGGCCGCTTCGCGGCGATCAGTGACCCGCAGGGCGCGAACTTCTCGGTGATCGACATCACGAAGACCGAGGGAGAGATGCCGAAGCTGACCGACGTGGCCTAGGGGGCGGGCCTCCCGGCCGGACGGCCACCGAGGTCATGGCATGATCGGGCGCATGCGTGAACGTGTTGTGGCCGCCTGTGACGGGGCTTCGAAGGGAAATCCCGGGCCCGCGGGCTGGGCCTGGGTCGTCGCCGACGCTTCCGAGGCACCGGAGCGGTGGGAGGCGGGGCCGCTCGGCAGGGCCACCAACAACGTCGCCGAACTCACGGCGCTGGAGCGCCTGCTGGCGGCGACCGACCCGGACGTGCCGCTCGAGATCCGGATGGACTCGCAGTACGCGATGAAGGCCGTCACCACCTGGCTGCCCGGCTGGAAGCGCAACGGCTGGAAGACCTCCGCCGGCAAGCCGGTCGCCAACCAGGATCTCGTCGTGCGCATCGACGAACTCCTGGACGGCCGCTCGGTCGAGTTCCGCTACGTCCCCGCCCACCAGGTCGACGGCGACCGGCTCAACGACTTCGCCGACCGCGCCGCCAGCCAGGCCGCCACCGTCCAGGAGCCCGCGGGCAGCGGCCTCGGTTCTCCCGAGCCGCCGCCCGCCCCCGACACCC
>NZ_POUC01000205.1 GCF_002891435.1 Streptomyces cahuitamycinicus | reverse complement strand
GGGTCAGGCGGTGCCGGCCGGGGCCGATCGGGGGTCGCCTTCCTCGTCGACGGAGTGGGCGAGGAAGGCGTCGACCATGCGGTGGAAGAGCGTCGCGAGCCGGCGCAGCTCCTCGGGGGACCAGGCCGAGAGGGCCGTCTGCATGCCGCGGACGCCGGCCTCGCGGACCTTGGCGATGGCCTCGCCTCCGGCGGCGGTGAGGTCGATGCGCTGGGCGCGGCGGTCGTCCGGGTCGGGGACGCGGGTGACGTACCCGGACTTCTGCAACTGCTGCACCGTGCGGGTGACGTGCGAGGCCTCCACTCCCAGCCGGGCGGCGAGCTCCCCCGGCCGCTGCGGCTCGGAGTCGGCGATCTGCCGCAGCAGTGCGACAGCGGCACGGTCCAGCGGCACGCCCGCCAGGGCCATCAGCCGTTCGTGCCGGCGGGAGCGCGTGCTCAGGTAGCTGATGCGGGTGAGCGCACGCTCGATCTCGGCCACTTCCGGGGAGGGGGTGTCGGGGGGCGGAGGCGTGGGCATGAGCGCCACGGCACCATCTCGTTGCGTAACTCAACTAAATCGAGCGGTTCAGCCCGTTCGTCGAGCGGTTCACCCCGTTCAGGGGAAACAGCCGCACGACACGCGTGGCGGCCCGCCGGTTCGTCGACACCTCACCCGTGGACCTGCCGCTGATCCCGCCCATGCTCGCCACGTCAGGCACCCTGCCCTCGGCCGCGCAGGACGCGCGCTGGGCCTACGAGACCAAGCAGGACGGCCAGCGCGTGGTGGTCTACCTGCCCGGGGACGGCAGTGTGCTGCTGCGCGCCCGCTCCGGTGTCGACATCACGGCCGCCTACCCCGAACTGCGGCCGCTGGGCACCGCCCTCGGCGCCGCACCCGCCGTACTGGACGGCGAGATCATGGCCTTGGACGCCCAGGGCCGTGCCAGCTTCCAGTTGCTGCAGTCCCGGATGGGCCTGGCCCACGCCCCCGCCAGGGCCGCCCGGCGTGCGGCGCAGGTCCCGGTCCATCTCGTGCTGTTCGATCTGATGCACCTGCGGAACCGCTCCCTGCTGCGGCTCCCCTACGCACGGCGCCGCGCGGCACTGGAGGACCTCGGCCTCACCGGACCCTCCTGGTCGACCCCCCGCGCACTCGTCGGCCACGGCGCCGAGGCCCTGCGCGCCACGCAGGAACACGGCCTGGAGGGGCTGGTCTGCAAGCGGCTCGACTCGGTGTACGAACCAGGGGTGCGCTCCCGGGCCTGGATCAAGATTCGCAACATGCGCACCGAGGACGTCCTGGTCGGCGGCTGGCAGCCGGGCAAGGGGCGGCTCACCGGCCTGCCCGGCGCGGTGCTGGTGGGGCAGCGCGCGGCGGGACGGCTGCGTTACGTCGGCAGCGTGGGCACCGGCTGGAGCGAGGCCGAACGCACCGAACTGGCCGCGCTGCTGGGGGCCGCCGCGAGTGATGTCTGCCCCTTCGACCCCGCCCCGCGCGCTCCGGGCGCGCACTGGGTCGTGCCCCGCCTGGTCGGCGAGGTCCGCTACAGCACCCGCACCCGGGAGGGGTTGCTGCGGCAGCCGTCCTGGCTGCGGCTCCGGCCCGACCTCACGCCCGAGGAGGCCGCGGCCGACATCCCGGACGACATGGTCTGAAACGACGTGCGGCCCCAAGTATTGGGCTCCGATTCACGCTTCTCACCCTCCGCCGGTCTTGGCATGGACGCGTTCAACCTGGAAGCTGAACCTCCCTTTCCCCCACAGCCGTTGGGCTGCGCCCGGACCAAGGAGGACGCAGTGTCGTCACGCCCGTTCGCCCACCGCAGGAGATGGCTCACCGGAGCGGCCGGTGCCGCCGCCCTCGTCCTGGCCTTCCCCGCCACGGCCTTCGCCGCCCCACCGTCGGCGCTGCCCGCCAACGCGGACGCGCTGGAGAAGACCTACCAGCCCGCCTACGACTACGACACCGACGGCTGCTACTCCACGCCCGCGATCGGCCCGGACGGCGCCGTGAACGGCGGCCTCAACCCGACCGGGGCCCTGAACGGCAACTGCCGGGACGCCTCGGACCTGGACAACACCAACGGCTACGCGCGCTCCAAGTGCAACAACGGCTGGTGCGCCATCCTGTACGCGCTCTACTTCGAGAAGGACCAGGCCGTGGCCGGCAGTGGCATCGGAGGCCACCGGCACGACTTCGAGCACGTCGCGGTGTTCGTACAGGACAACCAGGTCAAGTACGTGTCGGCGTCCAGTCACGGCGGGTTCACCGTGCACGCTGCGTCCGCGGTCCGCTTCGACGGCACGCACGCGAAGATCGTCTACCACAAGGACGGCGTCCGCACACACTGCTTCCGCGCCGCCAACGCGAACGACGAACCGCCGGAGAACCACAAGCGCACCTGGCAGTACCCGGCGCTGGTCGGCTGGAACGGCTACCCGGCCGGGGTGCGCGACAAGCTCACGTCGTTCAACTTCGGCAGCGCCAACTTCGGCCTGAAGGACGCCAACTTCGCCAACCACCTCGCGTCGGCCAAGCCCTCCGGCATCCCCTTCGACCCGTATGCCTGACGCCGTCGGGTCCGGCCGCGTGCGGTAGGCGCGGCCGGAACTCGATGCGGAGCGGCCGGGCGGTCCCGACGGCAAGGATTGGCCCCTCGTGGCCTCCCCGGACCTCCCCGGGCCTCCCCGGGCCGCGCCGTGCCCGTCGGCTGCTGCGTTCTGCCCCGAGGTGAGCACAGGAAAGCCCCCTGTCGGGCACCGCGGTCGGGCGACAGACGCGATGCTTCGGCGGATGTCCGACGGCCGACCGAGCCGGCCTCAGGGCCCAGGCCCCAGGCCGGACCCTGTTTCATCCCACCCGTCCGCCCGCGTCCGCGGACGTCCCCGCCATGTACGCCACCGCCGAGCCCGTCGCGGCTGTCCCCGCGCCCGGTGCGCCGCGCAGGCGGTGCTGAAATGGCCCTCGCGCACAGTGACGGGCACGTCGTGCAGCTCACCGACACCGCCCTCGACGTCGGAGACGAGCGGGCCCTCGCCGAGACGCTGCGGGCGGTGGGAGTGAGCGAACCGCTCCTCCCGAACTGACGCCCGATGCCCGGCGGTCGGAGGACGTCCCGGGCGAACGCCCCCGCCGAAGGGTCTATCGTGTCCGCATGTCCGTCCCCGAACTGATTCGCATCGTCTCCCGCGACTCCCCCATGGCGCTCGCCCAAGTGGAGCGTGTCAGGGCCGAGTTGGCCGCCGCCCATCCCGAAGTGCGCACCGAGGTCGTGCCGGTGAAGACCACCGGCGACAAGTGGATGGGCGATCTGTCCCAGGTCGAGGGCAAGGGCGCGTTCACCAAGGAGGTCGACGCGGCGCTGCTGGCCGGCGAGGCCGACCTCGCCGTGCACTGCGTGAAGGACGTGCCCGCCGACCGGCCGCTCCCGGCGGGCACGGTGTTCGCCGCGTTCCTCAAGCGGGACGACATCCGCGACGCCCTGATCCACCCGGGCGGGCTCACCCTCGACGAGCTGCCGGCCGGTACGCGGATCGGCACCTCCTCGGTGCGCCGCGTCGCGCAACTGGCCGCCACACACCCCCACCTGGAGTGCGTGCCGTTCCGCGGCAACGCCAACAAGCGGCTGGCGAAGCTGGCCGCCGGCGAGGCGGACGCCCTGCTGCTCGCCGTTTCCGGCCTGGAGCGCATCGGCCGCGAGGACGTGATCAGCGAGGTCCTCTCGACCGAGACGATGATGCCGCCCATCGGAGCGGGCGTGCTGGCGCTGCAGTGCCGCGAGACAGACGCCGCGCTGATCGACGCGGTGAGCGGTCTCGGTGACCCGGACACCTACCGGGAGACCACCGCCGAGCGCATGTTCCTGCATGTGCTGCAGGGGCACTGCAACAGCCCCATCGCCGGGTTCGCGCACGTGGACCGCAGTGGCGAACTGTCCCTGCGGGCCTGTGTGTTCACCCCGGACGGCAAGACCCGGCTCAACGCCCACGAGTGGGCGGGCCGGCTCGACCCCGCCACGCTCGGCACCTCGGTCGCCGTGACCCTGCTGCGCCAGGGCGCCCGCGGGATCATCGACGGCATCCCGCACTGATCCGCGCGGGCGCCCTGACACGGGATCAGGCGGTGCCTTCCTCCGCCTGATCCCGCAGGAAGACGCTCACCTGGTGCGCCAGGCTGTCCCGTACCGGACCCTGCTGGGCCCCGGCAGCGCCCTCGTGCGCCCCGATACCGCCCGCCCACAGGCGGCGGTCGGTCCACTCCTCCTCGACGCGCAACTGCACCTGGACGTCGACGAGACTCAGGGAAGCCTCGGCGCCGGCCGCGTACAACACGGCGGTGGCGCGGCGCAGCGGGTAGACGTCGAAGCCCTCGATGAACTGCGAGTTGCGCCAGTCGATGAAGGCGCTCTCCCCGTCCGGGCCGAGCCGCACGTCGATCTGGCCGTCCTCCAGGTGAACGCCGAGATGGCGGCTGCCGCGGTTCTCGACCGTCACCCGGAGGCAGAAGTACGTCAGCCCCTCGGCGGCGTCGTCGCGGCCGCGGGGCGGCTCGGCCAGTTCCAGACGGTGGACGCGGACGCGCAGACCGGCATGCTCGTCGTACTCCTGCCAGTCCCCGACCACGTTCGGCTCGTACACGCTGCACCTCTCGACCTCTGGAAGCTGCTTCCTATCTGTGGTCTCAGCGCACTGTCAAATGAGCAGAATGCGCTGTGGCCAGGCAGTTCATCCTTTTTGATCGGTGATCAAGCCCTGCCCAGCGGTTATCCGGAACCAAACGGAGAAAGCGCTTGCTCCGGCGTGCCGCACATCACTTCCACGAGTGAAGATCAACGGGCCAGGCGGCCCAGCAGGGCCGAGGCTGCGGTGACGCCGAGCGCGGCGGCGATGAACAGCACCGCGAAGTCGGACGCCAGATGGTGGGGTGTGCCGAGGAGGAGTCCGCGCAGGGCGTCCACCTCGTAGCTGAGCGGGTTGGCCTTGCTGACGCTCTGCAGCCAGCCCGGCATCACGGACACCGGGTACAGGGCGTTGGAGCCGAAGAACAGCGGCATCGTGATCGCCTGCCCGATCCCCATCAGGCGGTCGCGGCTGAGGACGACGCCGGCGATGGTCATGGACAGGCAGGAGAAGAAGGCCGAGCCGAGGACGACGATCGCCGCGACGGCGAGCAGCTTGAGCGGGTTCCAGGTCAGGGCCACGCCGAGCAGGGCGGCGATGAGAAGCACGACGACGGCCTGGACGAGCGACTTCACCCCGGCCGCGAACGCCTTGCCGGTGATCAGCGCCGACCGTGGGGTCGGGGTGACGAGGAGCTTGTTGAGGACACCGGCGTCGCGTTCCCAGATGATCTGGATGCCGTAGAAGATGGCGATGAACATCGCGGACTGGGCGATGATGCCGGGCGCCAGGTAGTCGACGTACGGTATGACGCCGGTGGGGATCGCCTTGATGCGGGTGAAGGTCTGACCGAAGATCAGCAGCCAGAGAGCCGGCTGGATCGCGCGGGTGTAGAGCTCGGTGCGGTCGTGGCGCAACTTCTGCAGTTCGACCGCGCACATCGCGCCTACGCGGGCGGGCAGCAGCCGCCAGCCGGCCCGGGGCGGCGGGGGTTTCAGCAGCAGGTCGATGCCGTGGCCACGGGCGGGGTCAGCCGACACGGCGCGCGGTGCGGCGGGTGCTTCGGACATCGCGGAAATCTCCTGCCTCGTCGTCGAGACCGCTGCCGGCCACGTCCCGGAAGACGTCCTCCAGCGTGGGCGGCGCGTGGTGGGCCGCGCCCGCGGCGCTGCGCCGGGCGCCGAGTCCTGTCCTGAGCTCAGCCGGGGTGCCGAGGGCCCGGATCCGGCCGCGGTGCATCAGGGCGACCCGGTCGCAGTACTGGTCGGCCTCGTCCATGTAGTGGGTGGTCACGAGCACGGTCATGCCGGTGGCTTGGCGGACGGCGCCGATGTGCTCCCACACGCCGGTGCGGGCGATCGGGTCGAGGCCGATGGTCGGCTCGTCGAGGATCAGCAGCCGGGGGGCGCTGACCAGCGCCTGGGCGAGTTCGAGCCGGCGGACCATGCCGCCGGAGTACGTGGCGGCCAGCCGGTCGGCGGCGTCGGCGAGGCCGACCGCGGCCAGGGCCTGAGTGACCCGCGCGGCGCGTTCCGCGCGGGGCACGTCGAAGACCCGGGCGAACAGGGCTACGTTCTCCCGCCCGGTGAGTCCGGCGTCCGCGGACAGTTGCTGCGGGACGTAGCCGAGCAGGCGGCGTACGGCCATGCGGTCCCCGGCGGCGTCGTGACCGAAGACGCCGACCATGCCGGCGGGCACGGGCAGCAGAGTGGTGATGCAGCGTATGGCGGTGGTCTTGCCCGCGCCGTTGGGCCCGAGCAGTCCGAAGACCTCGCCCTGCCGGACGGTGAGGTCGAGTTCGTCCACGGCGTTGTGGTCGCCGAAGGCGTAGCTGAGCCCGGTGCAGGCGACGGCGTCGGCCCCGGGCGGGGCGGTGTCCCGCGTCATGATTCCTCGGCCTCCTCGTGCAGGGTGTCGGCCAGCTTGCGCAGGGCCGGGACCGCCGCCCGCAGCGCGCGGCGGTCCGGCTCGTCGAGGCGCGCCACGTGGCGGCGTACGAGTTCGGCCCGGCGCCGGCGCCAGTCGCGCAGCCGCGTCTCGGCGGCCGGGGTGGGCAGCAGCCGGGCGGCCCGCCGGTCGGCCGGGTCGGTCTCGCGGACCAGGTGGCCCGCCTCCGCCAGCTGGTTGACGAGGGTGGACACCGAGTTGGCCGCCAGACCCAGCTCCCTGGCCGCGTCGGAGATGCCGACGCCGGGCCGCGCCACGACCAGACGCAACAGCTCAACCTCGGCGCCGCGCAGCCGCGGGTCGGGCGTCTGCCTGCGCAGGCGCCGCCGGATCAGGCGCTGGACACCGACCAGTGCGTCGGCCAGTTCTTCGGGGAAGGTCTCCGGCTCCATGCCGCCGAGATTAGATCTGTAGCAGAGCTAATCGGTCCAAGCAGAGGTCAAGGTAGGTCAAGAGAGGTCAAGGAGGCCGAGGAGGTCAAGGAAGGCTCCGGGAGCGGCAGCGGATCCGATCGGCGGCCAACTGGGGGCGCCTGCGACCCCCGATTGCCGTATCGTCTTAATTGTTTCGGTATGTCCCTGCCCGGGGATGGGCAGGGAAGTGCTTCGGACAGGAGGCACGTCCGTGGGAGCCGGCCGGCCGTGCCCCGGTGCTCTCCGTGAGGCCCGAGTCCGCACCTCCCACGGTGTCTGTCCATTCAGCACCTGCTCAGGGAGGTGCGCACCATGCGTATCGCCGGCAGCACCCGCCCGCACCCTCACGACGACGCACCCGACACCGCCGCGGCGTTCGCGCGGCTCGCGCGACTGCCCGAGGGGCCCGAACGCAAGGCCCTGCGCGACGAGCTGGTCGAGGCCTGGCTGCCCATGGCCGAGCGGATCGCCGTCCGCTTCCGGGGCCGTGGCGAGGTCCTGGAGGATCTGTACCAGGTGGCGGCTCTCGGCCTCGTGAAGGCGGTCGACCACTACGACCCGGCCCGCGGCAACGCCTTCGAGGCGTACGCGGTGCCGACGGTCACCGGCGAGATCAAGCGCCACTTCCGTGACCACATGTGGACGCTGCACGTGCCACGCCGGGTCCAGGACCTGCGCAACCGGGTCCGGCACGCCGCGAAGGAACTGTCGCAGACCACCCCGGGCCGCTCCCCCACGATCGCCGAGATCGCCGAGTACGCCCAGCTCACCGAGGGCGAGGTGCGCACCGGAATGGAGGCTCTGGAGTGCTTCTCCGCGCTGTCGCTTGAGGCGGAGATGCCCGGGACCGACGGCTACGCCCTCGGGGACGCGATCGGCGGGCCCGACCCGGCCTTCGACACCGTCGTCGACCGGGTGGCCGTCAGGCCCTGTCTGGAGGCGCTGCCGGAGCGCGAGCGGATCATCCTCTATCTGCGGTTCTTCAAGGGCATGACGCAGAGCCGGATCGCCGAGCAGCTCGGCATCTCGCAGATGCACGTCTCACGGCTGCTCAGCAGCTGCTTCACCCATCTGCGTGAGGAACTGATGGCGGAGACCCACTGAAACGAGGTGCGGTTCCGGCTGCCGCCGGGGGTCACGCCTCCGGCGGCGATCCGGGGATCTGCGTCGGCCCGGCCCGGTCGAGGGCGTCCTCCAGTGCGGACCGGATCTCCTCGGGCATCACGCCCGTCCGCCCCCAGACGAGGATCAGCTCCGCGACGCTGCGCAGCTTGATGTTGGTGTGCTGGGAGACCTCCTTCAGCACCGCCCACCCCTGGTCGGGGGAGATCCGGCCGAGCACCACGACCATCCCGATCGCCTGGTCCACGACCGCGTGGGAGACGACCGCCTCCTTCAGCTGCTGGACCTCTTCCTGCAAGGCGAAGATCCGGTCCGAGCCCCCGTCCGTGGACATGGTCACCTCCGGGTCCGGTGCGCCGCTGTACCCAACGTCCCACCGGGTGCTTGAGTACACGAACGCAGTGTCCGACCCCTCCATCGTCGTCACTCGGGCCGCCCGGTGCCACCGGGGCGGACCAGGCCGGACGCCGTTTCGGCGCCCCCGCCGGGGTACTCGGCAGGCGCCCACAGCGGTTCCGGTTGGACACTGGTGTCATTCCTCCGGTGGCTGCCAGGCCGACGAGATCAGGACGCGACTGCCATGAACCACGACATGCCCACCTCCTCCGGCACGAAGGACGTCGTCTCATCACACTCCGTGTTCGGCGCGCCCTGCTGGGTGAGTCTGACCAGCCGGGACGTCAAGGCGACCGAGGAGTTCTACGGGGCCGTGCTGGGCTGGCAGTGGCGGCCCGCCAAGCTGGGCGACCGGTTCCGGATCGCGCTGGCGGACGGCTCGCCGGTGGCCGGGATCGCGGGGGTGGCCGCCATGTGGCAGATGGCGGTGGCGTGGACGCCGTACTTCGCGGTGCGCAGCGCGGACGACGCGGCCGCGCGGGTGCAGGAGCGCATGGGCACGGTCGCCGTCGGGCCGATCTCGCTGCCGCCGGGCCGGGCGGCGCTGCTGGCCGACCGGGACGGGGCGACCTTCGGCATCTGGGAGGGAGACCTCTTCACCGACTGGGAGACCTGGCGCAACGCCCAGCCGGCCTTCATCACGCTCCACACCCGTGACGCCTTCGACGCGGCGATCTTCTACGGCGAGGTCCTCGACTGGGCCTCCCAGCGCCCCGGCTGCTGCGAGGTCCACTACGAGGGCGGCGAGGTCGTACTGCGCAGTCGCGGGGACGTGGTGGCACGGATCGAGTCGGGCGCCCTGGAGGCGGCCCCCGACCCCGAGATCCGCCCGCACTGGCAGGTCCACTTCTCCGTCGACGACGTGGATGCCTGCGCCCGTGCCGCGGAACTCCACGGCGGCAGTGTGCTGTCCAAGGGCAACGGTGAGGCGGTGCTGCGGGACCACGACGGCGCGCAGTTCACCGTGACCGCGCGCCGCGACCACTGACCCGCCTACTCCTCGCGCCGCGACCACTGACCCGCCTACTCCTCGCGCCGCGACCGCTGACCCGCCTACTCCTTCTCGCGGGACGCCCGTGACGGCCGGGACAGCAGGACCAGGCTGCGGGCCCCGACGGTCAGACCCGCGCCCGCCTTGTACTCCGACTCGTCGGGCGTGCCCTCCGGGTCGGCCGTGTCGATGAGTGCCGTCCAGCGTTCACCGTAGGAGGCGTCCGGCAGGCGGAAGCCGACCGGCTCCCAGTGGCTGTTGAGGAGCAGCAGGAACGAGTCGTCGACGACCGGGCGGCCCCACGGGTCGGGTTCGGCGATGGCGTCGCCGTTGAGGAACACGCCGACGGAGTGCGCGTCGCCGCGCTGCCAGTCGTCGTCGGTCATCTCGCGGGCGTCCGGCGCCAGCCACACCAGGTCGGGCAGCGGCTGGTCCGCCCGGGTCAGGGTCTCGCCGAGGAAGAAGCGGCGCCGGCGCAGCACGGGGTGCCCGGTGCGCAGCCGGATGACGTACCGGGTGAACTCCAGCAGGTCGCGCTGCTCCTCGGTGAGCCGCCAGTCGATCCAGGAGATGTCGTTGTCCTGGCAGTAGGCGTTGTTGTTGCCGCCCTGGGTGCGCCCGAGTTCGTCGCCGTGGGAGAGCATCGGGATGCCCTGGGACAGCAGCAGCGTGGCGAGGAAGTTGCGCTGCTGGCGGGTGCGCAGCTCCAGCACCGCAGGGTCGCGGCTCTCGCCCTCGGCGCCGCAGTTCCAGGACCGGTTGGTGCTCTCGCCGTCCTGGTTGCCCTCGCCGTTGTCCTCGTTGTGCTTGTCGTTGTACGAGACGAGGTCGCGGAGGGTGAAGCCGTCGTGGGCGGTGACGAAGTTGACGCTGGCCCGGGGCCGGCGCCTGCTGTGCTGGTACAGGTCGGAGGAGCCCGTGAGCCGGGAGGCGAGTTCGCCGAGCGTGTGGTCCTCGCCGCGCCAGAAGTCACGGACCGCGTCGCGGTACATGCCGTTCCACTCCGACCACAGCGGTGGGAAGTTGCCCACCTGGTAGCCGCCCTCGCCGACGTCCCACGGCTCGGCGATGAGCTTGACGCGGCTGATCACCGGGTCCTGCTGGATGAGGTCGAAGAACGCCGACAGCCGGTCCACCTCGTGGAACTGCCGGGCGAGTGTCGCCGCGAGGTCGAAACGGAAGCCGTCGACGTGCATCTCGGTCACCCAGTACCGCAGCGAGTCCATGATCAGCTGGAGGACGTAGGGGTGCCGCATCAGCAGGCTGTTGCCGGTGCCGGTGGTGTCGTAGTAGTGCTCCCAGTCGCCGTCGACCAGGCGGTAGTACGAGGAGTTGTCGATCCCGCGGAAGGAGAGGGTGGGGCCCCTCTCGTTGCCCTCGGCGGTGTGGTTGTAGACCACGTCGAGTATCACTTCGAGTCCCGCCGCGTGCAGGGTCTTCACCATCTGCTTGAACTCGGCGACCTGCCCCCCGCGGGTGTCGTGGGCGGCGTAGCCGTTGTGGGGCGCGAAGAAGCCGATGGTGTTGTAGCCCCAGTAGTTGGCCAGGCCCCGGTCGTGCAGCACCCCGTCGTGGACGAACTGGTGGACCGGCATGAGCTCCACGGCCGTGACGCCGAGGGAGGTCAGATGCTCGACGACCGCGGGGTGCGCCAGCCCGGCGTAGGTGCCCCGCAGCTCCCTGGGCACCTCGGGATGGGTGCGGGTCATGCCCTTGACGTGTGCCTCGTAGATCACCGTGTCGGCGTAGGGCCGGCAGGGCCGGGCGTCGTCGCCCCAGTCGAAGGCCGGGTCGGTCACCACGCCGAGCATGGTGTGCCCGGCGCTGTCGGCGGGGTCGGGGCCGTCCGGGTTGCGTTCGTAGAGCGAGGGGTGGTTGTCGACCTGCCCCTCCACCGCACGGGCGTACGGGTCGAGCAGCAGTTTCGCCGGGTTGCAGCGATGCCCGGCGGCCGGGGCCCACGGCCCGTGCACCCGGTAGCCGTAGCGCTGGCCGGGGCCGACGCCGTGGAGATAGCCGTGCCAGACGAAGCCGTCGACCTCGGTCAGCGGCACGCGGGTGTGGGTGCCGTCGTCGTCGACGAGGACCAGCTCGACACGTTCGGCGACCTCGCTGAAGAGGGCAAAGTTGGTGCCCTCCCCGTCGAAGTCCGCCCCCAGCGGGTAGGGGCGCCCGCTCCATGCGGGCGCCCCTTTCCGGGTCTGCGGGCGGGTCACCGGGCGTCCTCCAGGACCTCGTCCGGGGTGACGGCCGAGGCGGCCAGCTGCGTGACCGGCACCTCTCGGGGCACGTCGAGGCCCTCGCTCTCCCGCGGCGCGGGCGCGGTCGGGACCAGCGGGACCCGTTCGCCGGCGCGGGCGCGCTGCGAGAACCAGATGACCTTGCTGCCGGTCTCGGTCGCGCAGCAGCCCCAGCCGTCGCTCATGGCCGCGAGGTGCTCCAGGCAGCCTCGCAGCTCCTGGTCCGGGCGCAGGGCGCGGTCGTTGTCCCCGATGGCGGTGATCAGGTGCTGCCGGTTCCACCACATCTCGATCGACGTGTTCTTGTCCGTGGCGTGCTCGTCGATGGCCTTGAGCAGCATCTCGGCACCGCCGCAGACGGGCTGGACCAGGTTGTCCAGGTCCCAGAACTTCAGGTGAGCGGCCAGAATGCGGCTGACCTGTCCCACCCGTTCCGGGCTGACTTCCACGTCGAGGTGGTAGTAGCAGGGCACTGCGGTCTTCATCGGTCGGCTCCTCACCGCGAAGCTCAGCTCCTTCTCGTTCCCGCGGTCCTGCGGGACGAGCCCCGAACACGGAACGTGAGCGCCTATCGCTTCTGAGTCACCCTCAGCCTGAGGGTGCTAGCCCGTTCGTGCAACACGAGCGCACGGTTGAGGCGGAGGAGTGCACAAGTGAGCGGGCAGAGGCAGGTCCGGACGGCCCAGCAGAGACCCCACTGGTTGAAGCTCCAACAAGACGCTGTGTCGCCCCACGTGCACCATGTGTGAAGAACTCGATCGCCGTTACGGGTCCGTGCCGCTGTGCGCACGGCCGCCGTCCGACCGTCGGGAGACCGTGCCCCTCGAGCCCGAAAGGTGATCGGCGTCATGCTGCTACCCGCCAAAGCCGAAGTCGCCCGGCAGTTGCGGCGTTACCGGGCCTGGGAACGCGTGATGCTCGCGGCACCGAACGACCGCACGGTGCGGACCACCTTCGAGGACTCCGGCTACACGCTCTGCGTGCTGATGGGCAAGCGCTGCGCGCGGGAGGCCGCGGACGCGGCCGAACGGTACCTGCGCACCAACCACGTCACCTATCTGCAGGAACAGCAGATCACCTGCCTGCAGGAGCAGCACGTCGCCTGTGCGCAGGAACCGGCCGAACGGCCCCGCCCGGCCGCGGCGGTCAGACGAAGACCGCCGGCGGCGGAGCGCAGATCCCCCGCTTCCGAGCGGAGATCCACAGCGGGAAGGTGACGCCTTCCCACACATCCAGTCCCTGAACCGGGCCCGCGCGGCCCGGCTTTCGAGCACGGTGGAGGTGAGGACCATGACGAGGACCCGGGCCATCGGCCGTATCCCGGTGAGGGACGTCCGCCCGGCCGTGGAGGGCGGCAACCGGCCGGCGAAGGCGGTCGTGGGTGAGACGTTCCGGGTCACCGCCACCGTGTTCCGGGAGGGGCACGACACGGTGGCCGCCCAGGTCGTCCTGAAGGACCCCGAGGGCCGGCCCGGCCCGTGGACGCCGATGCGCGAGCTGGCCCCCGGCAGCGACCGCTGGGGCGCCGAGGTCACCGCGGACGCCGTCGGCCGCTGGTCCTACCGGGTGGAGGCCTGGAGCGATCCGGTGGCCACCTGGCGCCGCACGGCGGGCATAAAGATCCCGGCGGGCATCGATCCGGGCCTGGTCCTGGAAGAGGGCGCGGAACTGTACGAGCGGGCAGCGGCCGGCGTGCCGAAGGAGGCCGGCCGCGGTGTGCTGCTCGCGGCGGCGAAGACCCTGCGCGACGACTCGCTGCCCACCGCGGACCGGTTCGCGGGGGCGTTGACGCCGGAGGTGGAGGAGGTTCTGGCGCGGCATCCGCTGCGGGATCTGGTCACCAGCAGCGAGCCGCTGCCGCTGCTGGTGGAGCGGGAGCGGGCGTTGTACGGGTCCTGGTACGAGTTCTTCCCGCGTTCGGAGGGCACGCGCGAGCAGCCGCACGGCACGTTCGCCACGGCGGCCCGCAGACTCCCGGCGATCGCGGC
>NZ_POUC01000204.1 GCF_002891435.1 Streptomyces cahuitamycinicus | reverse complement strand
GGCGGGGGCGGCGGCCGTCGGCGGGCCCGGGGTGGACGGCCCGGAGGCGGACGGCCCGGAGGCCGACGGCTCCGCCGGTCGGGCCGCGCGCGTGGCCGCGGGCAGGATCTTCGGGTGTGCGGCCCGCCGGGCAGGCGGTAGCTCGCCGACGGCCGGACGGCCGGGCACGGGGTGTCGCCGACCCGTCGGGTCATGGCCGACGGCCCTGGCACGTCGCGGTCCGGCGGCTCACCGGGCAGAGGGCGTGCGTGCGAGCGCGTCGGTCACGTCGCCGCGCGTGAGCAGGGGTCGTGCGAGCGCGTCGGTCAGGTCGCCGCGTGTGGGCGGCCGCGGGTGGCGGAGGTCGTGGCCCGGTCGGCCTCGTCCTGGACGAGCAGGGACATCAGGGACGCCACGGTCAGGCCCGCCTCGGCCGGGTGGCGCAGTACCTTGCCGGGGTCGATCCGGTACGTGTTACTGCGGCCCTCCCGGGTGTGGGAGAGGTACCCGTCCTGCTCGAGGTCGGCGATGATCTTCTGCACGGCTCGCTCGGTGAGCCGGCAGTGGGCCGCGATGTCCCGTATACGAGCACTGTGATTGTCGGCAATGGCGGCCAGCACGCGGGCATGGTTGGTGAGGAACGTCCATCCGCTGTGTGGCTCCGGCACTCCATCCATGCCCCAACTCTAGCGACCGAACATTCGCGCACCCAAAAACACGTACTTCGTTTCATGTATCGGTTGACGTGTATGGGGTAGAGAGGCAACGCTGGAAGCGGAGGCAAGGCGAAAGAGCAAAGGGAGAACAGGTCCATGCCGGAGCCTGCGCACGCTGCGCGGTCCCACACGCAGGAGGACGCCGCACCCGCGGCGGGCGACAGTACGCCGACGGCGATCCCGCCCTGCATGGCGACCATGGACGTCGTTCCGGACGGCGACCGCATGACCGTGTCGATGTGGGGTGAACTCGACCTGGGCAGCCGGAGATTGCTGCCCGAGCTGTACGACATGCTCACCCTGTCGGGCGGCGGCGTCGACCTGCGTCTGGACGCCGTCGGGTTCTGCGACTGCTCCGGCCTCAACGCCCTGCTCGATCTGCGCACCCGCGCGGTCGACCAGGGCAAGACGGTCGCCATCCGGTCCTGCGGCGTCGCGGTCGAGCGCCTTCTCGACCTGACCGGCACGCGAGGGCTGTTCACGGACTCCGCCCGGCCCGACACCGGCCCACCGGAGGGGGGCGGCCAGGACCTCCGCGCCGAGGTCACCCAGCTGCGCCGCGCCATGCAGACGCGGCCCACCATCGACCTGGCCCGCGGCATTCTGATGGCGTCCTTCAACCTGACCCCCGAGGCGGCCTGGAGCGTGCTGGTCAGGACTTCCCAGAACACCAACACCAAACTGCACCACCTGGCCCGGGACCTCGTGGGCACGGTAGGCGGCAGCACACTGCCGGAGCAGGTGCAGCAACAGCTTTCCGCCGCGGTCGCCGGCGTGGGCCGCCCGGGTGAGGCCGCGGCCTGCCCGACGGGCCCCGTCGAGGACCGGGCCTGAGCCTCCGGGCGCCGACGCACCCGGTGTGAGGCATCATGGGCAGGCCATGCCCGGCCACCTCCGCTCCTCGCCGGGCGAGGACTTTATAAAGCCCCTTTCCAAACCCCTTGTCGAAAGTCCCGGCAGCCCATAGCCTTGCGCCGCGCCGGTGCCGACGTCGATCCGGCCCGGCCGGTCTGGGAAGGAATGGGGCACCCCGGTGAAGCGCACATCACGTGACATCCGCACCGCGAACCGCTACGAGGTGCTGCGCCAGATGATCGCGGAGTCACCCACCTCCCGGCAGGAGCTGGCAGCGGCCACGGGCCTCAGCCTCGCGACGGTCGCCACCCTCGTCGGCGAGCTGCTCGACCTCCGCATGATCACCGAAGTCGGCTTCGAGGACTCGGCGGGCGGACGCCCCCGGGGCCTGGTCGCCGTCAACTCTTCGGGCGGCGCGCTGATCGGCGTCGACATCGCCGAGACGTACGTCCACGTCGAGCTGTTCGACCTCGGGCTGAACGTGCTGGCCCGCGCCGAGGAGGACGTCCGGCCCAGCGAGAGCCTGCCCGAGCAGGTGGTGGGCCATGTGGCCACCGCCGTCGGCTCGGTGGTCATGCAGGCCGGCATCGAGGGCGCCCGGGTGCTCGGCGTCGGCGTGAGCGTGCCGGGGCAGGTGGACCGCGCGACCGGCACCTCGGAGTACGCGCCCAACTGGGACTGGCACGACGTACCGCTCCTGGACCTGCTCACCGAGCACATCGCCTACCCGCTGTACCTGGACAATCCGCTGCGCGCCAGCGCGGTCGCCGAGCTGTGGTTCGGGGCGGCGCGCGGACGCGGGAACGCCGTGGTGGTCAACCTCGGGACCGGCGTGGGCGCCGGGCTCGTCCTGGGCGGCGGGCTGCACCGTGGTGTCAGCAACAGCGCCGGCGAGTGGGGCCACACCACGATGGTGCTGGACGGGCGCCTGTGCCGCTGCGGCAATCACGGCTGTGTGGAGACGTACGTGGGCGCGCGCGGCATCATGCTGAACCTGCGGGAGATCGGACCCGACAGCGAACTGCTGCACGCGGACGACCAGACGGCGACCATCGACGCCCTGGCCCGCGGAGTCGCGGCGGACGACCCGGTGGCGCGCCGGGTCGTCCGTGAAACCGCCCGCTACCTGGGCGCCGGCGTCGCGGACCTGGTGAACCTGTTCAACCCCGAGATCGTCGTGCTGAGCAGCTGGGTCGCCCGCACCCTGGGCGAACCGCTGCTGCACGAAGTGCGCGAGGCCGTGACCCGGCACGCGCTGCCGCGGCCGCTGGCCGCCACCGAGATCGTCCTCTCCCCGATCCCCACCGACCCGGTATGCCTGGGCGCGGCGACGTTCGCGCTCGAAGGCGCCCTCCAGGCCGTCGGGCAGAAGAACGGCAAACGCACCGCACCCGTGAGGAGCCGCACCACCGCCCCACCGTCGTAGCGCGGAATCAACTCCTCCGCACCCCCCGCGTGTTCGAAATGGCGAACGGGATACAACGCTTCGCACAGGCTTCGTCCAACCCCTTGCCGAAGCCTTAGCCGAAGCTCTAGCGTCCCGCACCGCACCTCTCTTTGAGCCATCTGGCGCGAGCCCCCGGGCCGTGAGCCATCAGGCAGTGAGCCGCAGAGCCGCAGCCGCACTCGAGACAAGGACGTCAGCATGTCGGCATCGAGCAACATGAACTGGGACCGCCGAAACGTACTGCGGGCCGCGATGGGCCTGGCCGCCGTCGGCGGACTCGCCGCGTGCGGCGGCAACACCGGACGCGGCGGCGGGTCCGGGTCGGGCACCAACCTGACGCAGATGTTCCACGCGTACGGCGAGGCAGGCACCGAGCAGGCCATCAAGCGGTACGCGAAGGCGTACAAGGACGCCAACGTGACCACGCAGTGGATCACCAGCAACGACTTCGAGAGCAAGCTGTTCTCGGCGCTGCTCACCAAGAACGCGCCGGATCTCTTCGAGTTCCACCCGCAGATCCAGATGGTCAAGAGCGGCCAGGTGGCGGATCTGACCGACCTCGTCGAGCCGGTCAAGGACGACTTCAACCCGGCCGACATCAAGTCGCACACGGTGGACGGGAAGATATACGGCGTCCGCATGATCGACGACCCGCAGTTCTTCTTCTACCGCAAGTCGATGCTGGAGAAGGCCAAGGTCGAGGTGCCGACCACGCTCGACGAGCTGATGGAGGCCGCCGCCAAGCTCACCACCGGCAAGGTCAAGGGCCTGTACATGGGCAACGACCTGCACAGCGTGAACGACACGTTGATCTGGTCGTCCGGCGCCCAGCACCTCGACGAGAAGAACGAGATCGCCTACCACACGGACGGCGTCGTCGAGGGCCTGAAGAAGATGCGCCGGCTGTTCACCAGCGGCGACCTCCTCCTCGGCGCTCCGACCGAGTCCTGGGACCCCTCCTCGTTCAACCAGGGCCTGTGCGCCATCCAGTTCTGCGGCATGTGGGCGATGCCGGCGATCCAGGACGCGCTCGGCGACGACTGGGGCGTCTTCCCCTTCCCGAAGGTCACGGACTCCGGAAAGCCGTCCGTCTACAACGGCGGCTGGTCGATGTTCGTCAACGCCAAGAGCAAGAACGTCGACGCGGCCAAGGAGTACGTGAAGTGGCTGTGGATCGACCAGGCGGAGTACCAGGAGGACTGGGCCACCTCCTACGGCTTCCACATCCCGCCGCGCACGTCGATCGCAGCGAAGGCCGACAAGCTCAAGTCGGGGAACGCCGCTGAGGGCGTCAAGCTCTTCAACGAGTTCGGGCACTTCGACAACATCGGCTGGACCCAGGCCATGCGCACCGCTTTCGAGGACGTCTTCGCCAACTCCGTCCGCAAGAACATGGACCCGGAGAAGGCTCTCGACAGGTGCGACACGGCAGTCAACCGCGAGCTCAAGAAGCTGTTCGGATAGGTCGCGGGACGGACCACGACATGTCGACGACCACCAAGCTCGACGTCCCGGACTCCGCCACGGCCAAGGCCTCCCCGGCCAAGCCGCGGCGGGGTCTGCGGGGCAGCCCGACTCTCACCTTCTGGCTCTTCACCGGCCCGTTCCTGATCGGCCTGGCGATCTTCGTCTACGCGCCGATCCTCTGGAGCCTCTGGCTCAGCTTCTTCGAAGCCCGCTTCACCGTCACGCCCGACAAGTTCGTCGGCTTCGACAACTACGTCTACATGCTGACGAACGAAGACTTCGTCGGCTCGCTCGGCACCTTCACCGTCTTCGCCGCGTTCATCGTGCCCACCACCTGGGCGCTCTCGCTGGGCCTGGCCCTGCTGGTGAACCGGCTGCGCTTCATGCGGGCGTTCTTCCGGTCGGTCTTCTTCCTGCCGACCGCGGTCAGCTACGTCGCCGCGTCGCTGATCTGGAAGATGTCCATCTTCAGCGGGGTCCGCTTCGGCCTGATGAACACGGTCCTCGGCTGGTTCGGGGTCGAGAACATCGCCTGGCTGATCGACCCCAACCCGCCCTGGTACTGGCTGGTCATCGTGACCGCCCGGCTGTGGCTGCAGTCCGGCTTCTACATGATCCTGTTCATCGCCGCGCTGCAGAACATCCCGGAGGAGCTGTACGAGGCCGCCGCCATCGACGGCGCCAAGTCGGGCTGGCAGACCTTCTGGTACATCACCCTGCCCCAGCTGCGGGCCACGTCCACCGCGGTGATCCTGTTGCTGCTCGTCGCCGCCTACCAGGCCTTCGACGAGTTCTTCAACCTGCTGTCGAAGACCACCTGGGGCCGCCCGCCCCTCGTCGAGCTCTACTACAAGGCCCTCGGCGAAAGCCAGGACTACGGCGCCGGCAGCGCGGGCGCACTCATCCTGACCGTGCTGATCTGCGCCGTGACCCTGCTCCAGGGCAAGATCATGGGCTTCGGAAGGGGGGACGAGTCCAAGTGACCACCACCATCCCCAAGGTGCGCAAGTCCGCACCGAAGGCGGACACACCCAGCCGGGCCGGGCGCGGCGGCGGTGTGATGAGCTCCACCGGCCTCTACATCGCCACCGGCGTCGCCGCCCTGCTCTTCCTGATCCCGTTCTACATCCTCGTCCGCAACGCCCTCTCCACCGACGCCGAGATCACCGGAGAGAACTGGAAGCTCTTCCCCACGGACATCCAGTGGGGCAACATCAGCGAGCTCTTCAGCGACGAGACGGTCCCCTTCGCCCAGACCCTGTGGAACTCGGCGGTCGTGGCCACCCTGCACACCGTGGGCGTCCTGCTGGTGTGCTCCCTCGCGGGCTACGGTCTGGCCCGCATCCCGTACAAGCACGCCAACAAGGTGTTCTACGCCGTTCTGGGAACCCTGATGGTCCCGACCGCCGTCACCTTCGTGCCGAGCTTCGTGCTCGTCTCCTCGCTCGGCTGGGTGGACACCTACCGGGGTCTCATCATTCCGGGCCTGTTCAGTGGTTTCACCTGCTTCCTCTTCCGGCAGTACTTCCTGGGGTTCCCCAAGGAGCTGGAGGAGGCGGCGCGCATGGACGGACTGGGTTACTGGGGTGCGTACTGGCGTGTCGTCGTACCCAACTCGCTGAACTTCTTCGCGGCTATGGCGACCATCACCTTCATCGCGGGCTGGAACGCCTTCCTGTGGCCGCTGGTCATCGGGCAGGATCCGAGTTCGTGGACCGTCCAGGTGGCGCTCTCCAGCTACATGACCAACCAGACCGTCGTTTTCCACATGATCTTCATGGCCACGGCCATTTCCATCCTGCCCCTGGTGTTCGTCTTCCTCTTCCTCCAGCGCTGGCTGGTGCAGGGGATCGCCCAGACCGGCATCAAGGGCTGAGCTAGGAGACCGATGTCTTTCCGCACGACCCCATCCGTCGACTACGTCGAGGACGTCTCCCCGGGCAGCGGCGCCCTGCCGCCCCGTGCCTGGTACGCGTCCTCGGACGCGCGGTCCCTGTCGCTGAACGGGAGCTGGCGGTTCCGGCTGTCCGCGACGGCCGGCGCCGAGGACGACTCGTTCGCCGAGGAGGGCTACGACGCCGGGAACTGGGCCGATGTCACGGTCCCCGGGCACTGGGTCCTCCAGGGCGACGGGGCGTTCGGCTCCCCGATCTACACCAACCACCTCTACCCCTTCCCGGTGGACCCGCCGTACGTCCCGACGGAGAACCCGACCGGTGACCACCTGCGCGTCTTCGACCTGCCGTCCGACTGGCCGTCGGACGGCGCGGCGGTGCTGCGCTTCGACGGTGTCGAGTCCTGCGCCCGTGTCTGGCTGAACGGCACCGAGCTCGGCGAGTTCAAGGGCTCCCGGCTGCCGCACGAGTTCGCGGTCGGTGAGCTGCTGAAGCCGGGGAGCAACGTGCTCGCCGTGCGCGTGCACCAGTGGTCGGCGGGGTCGTACCTGGAGGACCAGGACCAGTGGTGGCTGCCGGGCATCTTCCGTGACGTGACGCTGCTGCACCGCCCGGCGGGCAGCGTCGCCGACTTCTTCGTGCACGCCTCCTACGACCACACCACCGGCGAGGGCACCCTGCGCGTCGACTCCGACGTCGACGGGCGGGTGCTCGTCCCGGCCCTGGACATCGATGTCGCGACCGGCGAGCCGGTGACGGTCGCGGTGCGGCCGTGGACCGCCGAGACGCCGAAGCTCTACGACGGTGTGCTGGCAACGGACGGGGAGCGGGTGCCGCTGCGGATCGGTTTCCGTACGGTCGTCCTGGAGGACGGGCTCGTCAAGGTCAACGGCACGGCCGTCCTCTTCAAGGGCGTCAACCGGCACGAGTGGCACCCCGAGCGGGGCCGCGCCCTGGACCTGGAGACCATGCGCGAGGACGTGCTGCTGATGAAGCGGCACAACCTCAACGCCGTGCGCACCTCGCACTACCCGCCGCACCCGGCCTTCCTCGACCTGTGCGACGAGTACGGCCTGTGGGTCATCGACGAGTGCGACCTGGAGACCCACGGCTTCACCGAGCAGGACTGGCGGGACAACCCGGTCGACGACGACCGCTGGACCCCGGCCCTGCTGGACCGTGCGGCGCGGATGGTCGAGCGGGACAAGAACCACCCGTCGATCGTGTTCTGGTCGCTGGGCAACGAAGCCGGCACCGGCCGCGGTCTCACCGCCATGGCCGAGTGGATCCACGACCGCGACCCCGAGCGCCTCGTGCACTACGAGGGCGACTGGAACTGCCGCGACACGGACGTGTACTCGCGGATGTACGCCTCCCACGACGAGGTCGAGAAGATCGGGCAGCAGCTCGACGGCGGTACCCGCAAGCGGCGCGAGCTGCCGTTCATCCAGTGCGAGTACGCGCACGCCATGGGCAACGGCCCCGGCGGTCTCGCCGACTACCAGGAGCTGTTCGAGAAGTACGACCGGCTGCAGGGCGGGTTCATCTGGGAGTGGATCGACCACGGCGTCAAGCACGCCGAGCTGGGCTACGCCTACGGCGGTGACTTCGGCGAGGAGCTGCACGACGGCAACTTCGTGTGCGACGGGCTGGTCTTCCCGGACCGGACGCCGTCGCCGGGCCTGATCGAGTACAAGAAGGTCATCGAGCCGGTCCACATTGAAGGCGACGGCGCGAACGGCATCGTGCACGTCACCAACAAGCAGGACTTCGCCGACCTGTCGGCGCTGGCCTTCGAGTGGTCGTGCCAGGTGGACGGCGAGACCGTCGAGTCGGGTTCGCTCTCGGTGCCGGCGCTCGCGCCGGGCGAGAGCGCCGAGGTCAAGCTGCCGGAGCCGCCCGTGGACGGCCGGGGCGGCGAACGGCAGTGGACGGTGCGGGCACTGCTCGCGGACGACACGTCCTGGGCCGCGAAGGGTCACGTCGTGGCCTGGGGCCAGTTCGCGGTGGGGGCGCGGCCGCTGCCGTCCTTCCCCGCGACCGACCGGCCCGTGCCGGACGAGGGCCGGATCACGCTCGGCCCGGCCGCCTTCGACGCCCGCAGCGGTGCGCTGCTCTCGATCGGCGGGGTGGAGGTCGGCGCGACGCCGCGGCTGGACGTGTGGCGGGCGCCGACCGACAACGACGACGGTGCCGAGTGGCAGACGGACACCCGCTACGGGATGCTGTGGCGCACGCTCGGCCTGCACCGGATGCGGCACCGCCTGGTCTCGGTCGAGGCGGGCGACGACGCTCTGACGGTACGGACCCGGGTGGCACCCGCCGCCCGCGAGGTGGGCCTGGACACGGTGTACCGCTGGACGTCCGACGGCGAGCGGCTGCGGCTGTCCGTGTCGGTGACGCCGGAGGGCGACTGGACGGTGCCGCTGCCCCGGCTCGGCGTCCGCTTCGGGCTGCCGGAGGCGGACCGGGTCGAGTGGTTCGGTGGCGGTCCCGGCGAGGCGTACCCGGACAGCAAGGCAGCGTCCATGGTCGGACGTTGGCAGTCCACGGTGGACAGGCTGCAGACGCCGTACGTCCGCCCGCAGGAGAACGGCGCCCGTGCCGACGTCCGGTGGGTGGAGCTCGGCGGTCTCAGGGTCGAGGGCGACCCGGAGTTCTGGTTCACGGCGCGGCGCTGGACGACCGAGCAGCTCGATGCAGCCCGGCACCGGACCGACCTCGCGGCCGGCGACACGGTGTGGGTCAACCTCGACCACGGGCTGCACGGCATCGGCTCGCAGTCCTGCGGCCCGGGGCCGCTGCCGCAGTACTTTCTGAACGCGGAGCCGGTGGAGTTCTCGTTCGTGTTCTCGACCACCAGGTAAGAAACCGGTTGATCGATTGACCGATTGATCGACATTCCGACAGTGTCGGGGTGTCGTCCGCGGCCGGTCGGCCATTGCGCCGACCGGCCGCTGCTGTGTTCACGCAAGGAGCTGGTGGGTCGGTTGAGTGTCGCCATCGAGGTCCGAGGGCTGTCCCGTACCTTCCACACCACCGTCCGCCGCCCCGGCTTCGCGGGCGCCGTGCGGTCCCTGGTCAACCCCGAGCGGGTGGCCAAGCGCGCCGTCTCCGACGTCACCTTCGACGTGGCCGCGGGCGAACTCCTCGCCCTGCTCGGCCCGAACGGCGCCGGCAAGTCCACCACCATCAAGATCCTCACCGGCATCCTCACGCCCACGTCCGGCGAGGCTCGGGTCGCGGGCGTGGTGCCGTACCGGGAGCGGGAGCGCAACGCCCGCAACGTCGGGGCGGTGTTCGGGCAGCGCAACCAGTTGTGGTGGGACCTGCCGGTGCGCGAGTCGTTCGCACGCCGTGCTGGCCGTCCTGGCTTCCCGGCTGCGGGAGCTGGACCAGTACGCGGGCCGCGACACGGTCCTGCGGCACATGTACTTCGGCACCATCGTCTACTGGTACCTGCGGCCGCTGCCGCCGCAGCGCTACTACGCCCTGCGGGCCGCCCCGAGGAATGCCGCACCCGCCCGTGTTCCGATGTCCGCGAATGCCCGCGAAAACCGGTACCGGTGGGCGGCGCGGACGGAGTAGCGTCCGGACCGTGAGCTGATCTCTCCCGCGGTGTCCCGGACACCGCAGACGCGAACCCGGCCCGTACCCCTGACGTTCCGCGGGGAGAGATCACCATGCACATCACCCTGGGCAACACTCCTGACGACACCGTGACCGCCTTCACCGCACGAGCGGCCGCCGATCCCGGCGTCGCCGGGCTCGTGCTCAGCGGCTCCCGCGTCCACGAGGGCATGCCGACGGTCCACTCCGACTACGACCTGCACGTGATCCTGAGGGATCAGCACGCCTCGCCGATCGCCGAGTTGGACCGGTTCCGCTCCGCCCACCTGGACCTCGTGGTCATTCCGCTGGCGGAGTTCCGCACGCGTGGCATGCCCGGCCGACCGGACAGCTTCGCGCGCTACTCCTACGTCCACGCCGAGGTGCTGCTCGACCGGCTCGACGGGACCGTCGCCCGGATCCTCGACGAGAAACGGACCCTGGGCGCCGGTGAGGCCGGGGCCGCTGTCGACGGCTGGCTCGACGCGTACGTCAACCAGACGTACCGCTCCCTGAAGAGTTACCGCGACCGCCGACCCGCCCTGGGCCACCTGGACGCCGCCGAGTCCGTCCCCTTCGCCCTGGAGGTGCTCTTCGCCCTGCACCGCCGCGTGCGGCCCTACAACAAGTACCTCCGGTGGGAGCTGGAGCGGCAGCCGCTGGGCGATCCCCGGTGGGAGGCGGGCCGGCTCCTGCCGGTCGTCCGTCGCATCCTGGCCGACGGCGACCCGCCCACCCAGCGCACCCTCTTGGCCGACATCGAGGAGGCAGCACGGCGGGCCGGCCACGGCCCTGTGCTGGACGCCTGGGGCACGGAACTCGAACTGCTGCGTCACCCCTGACTCCTGACTCAGCAGGATTTCAGCGCCGGGCAAGACCTTCACGGCTCCGTCCGGACGGCAGACCGTGGGCTTCACGGGCCGGGCGGGGAGATCGACAAGCCGGGTGTGATGTACGCGCCGATCCGCTGAGTCCCGGGGATGCTCGTACGGGCGCACACGTCCGTGATCTCAGCGGCCTCGAGGGCTCCTTGTCGAAGACGGACATCATCAGCGTCGGCGGTCGGCCCCACGTGCTCACGGCCGCTGTATCGTTTTGCCCCGCAAGGGCCCGGGCGGACGCGTGGTCCCAGGCGTTGGGCAGGAGCAGGGGCTCCCCGGCACGGTGGAGGGCGGCGAAGGCGGTCACGGCCCGGCCTGACGGCGTCTGCTGCGGATGTGCGGTCATGCCGCCATGCTGGACCCGGCTCGCTTCGGCGCCGACCGAACCATGGAGGCACCGCGAGGCGGACCCGGCCTCGCGGACCTCGATGGAAGCCGTGAGGCGGACCCGGCCGCGCAGACCTCAGCCGACGTTCACCCCGGCCTCGTCCAGCCGGACCCGCACCTCAGGCCCCTCGCTCCAGCGGACCTTCAGCTCCCCGTCCCCGCAAGCGGTCACGGCGACCGTTTCCGCCAGCGGAGCCGGATCCGGCTCGGCGGTGAGCCGGGCCAGGGCGACGAACAGGGTGGAGTCCCCGGTCGTGACGCCGGTGAGGTCGTCGTCGAGGCCGACGGCGGGCAGCAGTTCCGCCCGCAGGCCGTCCGGTGCGCTCCAGCCGGTCACACGGACCTCCGTCCCCGGCTCCGCGCTCACCACCAGGTGCGCACGCACCTCCACCGCCCCGTGCGCCAGCACCACGCTCGTCACCCGGGCTCCCCCGCCCGCCGCGTGCCGGGACGCCGCCCAGCCCTCGCCCGCGCCGAGCGGCTCGATGCCGGTGCGGCTCGGGTCGCCGGCGACGAGGACGCTGTTGTCGTACGTCCGCGCCGGTGCGGTCACGGTGGAGTACGCCAGCCGCGTGTAGTACGGGTCGTAGCGGACGTCCTCGCTGCCGTGGTTGTGGAGCCGGACCACGCCGTCGGAACGGGTGGACTGGAGCAGCCAGTTGGGCGGGCCGACGGCGGTGACGAAGTCCGCTCGTTCGGCGGGAGCGGGTTCCTCCGGTGCCGTCCAGACCTCGTGGTCCGGGGGCAGGAGCAGGCCGAGGAAGCCCTTGCTCGCCCAGTACGGGGAGGCCGGGCCCGAGTAGCCCTGCAGTACGGACTCGTCGGGGCCGTGCCAGCCGAGGGAGAGCAGGCCCCGGTCGTCCACCGCGCCCCGGTCCAGGAAGTACTTCAGCGCTCCCGAGGCCAGCCGCCGGGTCTCGCCGGGGGGCAGGGGCGTACGGCCGGTCAGCGCGCCCAGCCACAGCGGGGCCGTGGTGGCGAAGCGGTACGTCAGGGAGCGGCCCTGGTGCATGGGGGCGCCGTCGCCGCCGAAGAGCCGGGAGTAGTCGGACAGGTGGCGCGAGAGGCGGTCGCCGTACAGGTCCAGCAGGCGCTCGTCGCCCTCCAGCCAGGCGTGCAGCACCGGGTAGAGGTGCATCGCCCAGCCGTTGTAGTAGTCGTACTTGCGGCCGTCGCCGTCGGTGTACCAGCCGTCGCCGACGTACCACTGCTCGATGCGTTCCAAGCCGCGGTCGATCGCCACGCGGGAGGCGTCCGGCTCGTGGCCGATCTCGGCGAGGAAACCGCCCACCGTGACCGGGAACAGCTCCCAGTTGCAGGGCCAGGGTTCGGCCGTGAGGGCGTCGCCCAGCCAGGCGGCCGTCCGCTGGCGCACGCCGTCGTCCAGGCGGTCCCAGAGCAGGTCCCGGGTCAGGCGGAGCGCGAGGGCGATGGACGCGGCCTCCACCAGGGGCTGGCTGCGGTCCTCGATGCGGGGCCAGACGCCCGAGACGCCGGCGTCGAGGCCGGTGGCGTAGCGCTCGAGGGCCTTCTCGTCGCGGCGGAAGGCGGCGAGCAGCAGGGTGCGGGCGTAGCCCTCCAGGCCGTCGGAGAGGCGGCCCGACCAGCTGGCCCGGTCGCCGGGCAGGTGGTAAAGCGCCTGGTCCTCGCTCGCGTACGGCTCCACGGCGGTGAGCAGGGAGTCGGCCGCCGCCTCCCAGTGGGCGCGGGTGCAGCCGGTGAACGGGGACGTCGTGCGGTCGGCGGGAGGCAGGTGCATCGGATGTCTTTCGTGCTCGGGCGGGTGGATACGGATCGGGCCTGGAGCGCCCCGGTTCCGGTCGGGGCGCCCCAGGGGTTCATCCCACCCGCACCTTGCCCTTGGGCACCAGATGCCGGGTGACGAGTTCGTCGCGGACCAGGGCCGCGTAGGCCGTCGCACCGCGCACGGAGGTGTGCGTGTTGTCCCGGGCCTCGTCGGTGAGGTACAGCGCCTTGGATCCTTCCACGCCGAGGGACTCCACCAGCGCCTTGGTCTTCGCCGTGAGGTCGATCAGCGGGACGTCCTGGGCCGCCGCGACCGAGCGGGTGACGGCCGGGTGGTCGACACCGAGGCCGTTGACCAGGAGCGCGGTTCCGTTGTTCAGCGTGCCGTCGGGGTTGAACCAGCGCCGCACGATGGGAGTGACAAGGACCGGCTGTCCGCCCCGCTCCCGGACTCCCGCGACCAGGGTCTCCAGGTTGGCCCGGTAGGTGGCCTCGTCCGTGGTCTTGTCGTTGTGCGCGAGCTGGACGAGCACCAGATCGCCGGGGCGGATCAGGGGCCGTACGGTGGCCCACAGCTTCGGGTTCCCCAGATACGAGACCGTACTCTCCCCGGAATCGGCGTAGTTGGCGACTGACACGCCCTCGCGGAGGTACTGGGGCAGTTGCTGGCCCCAGCCGGAGTAGGGGTCGCCGGGCTGGTCGCAGACGGTGGAGTCGCCGACCAGGAAGATCTGGCGGGCGTGCCGGGCGGGGGTGACCTTGATGCCGGCCAGGGCAGGGGCGG